>NZ_JAVREL010000014.1:0-236746 GCF_031845365.1 Streptomyces litchfieldiae | reverse complement strand
GATGGGGTAAGGCTCCCTGGAGACGACGGGGTTGATAGGCCGGAGATGGAAGCCCAGTGATGGGTGGAGTTGACCGGTACTAATAGGCCGAGGGCTTGTCCTCAGATGCTCGCGTCCACTGTGAATTTTGATTGACCAATACTTCTCTAAGTGAATAGTGCGCTTGTTCGCTTGGAGCACTTCTAAAGTGTTCCGGTGGTCATGGCGGAGGGGAAACGCCCGGTTACATTCCGAACCCGGAAGCTAAGCCCTCCAGCGCCGATGGTACTGCATGGGGGACCGTGTGGGAGAGTAGGACACCGCCGGACAATCTTTTATGGGACCTCTGGTTCCCCCGCGTTCAGCTGGGGAACCAGAGGTTTTTTGTTTCGTGATGGGAAAGGCAGGAATTGCGTCGATGGCGAATTCAGATGAGGGACGGCCGCCGCGTCGCGATGGTCGCGATGAGGGTCGGAACCGCGGTTATCGACGCGAGGGTGGCCAGAATTCCGGCACGCGGGGTGACTCCCGTCGGGATGACCGACCGCGTGGTGGATTCCGTCGGGACGACCGTCCGCGGGGCGACTTCCGTCGGGATGACCGTCCCCGTGGGGAGTTTCGGCGTGATGACCGTCCCCGTGGGGAGTTCCGACGTGACGACCGACCGCGCGGGGAGTTCCGTCGCGATGACCGGCCGCGTGACGACCGTGGTCGTGGAGAGTGGCGCCGTGATGACCGCCCGCGCGGCGAGCACCGGCGAGAGGACCGGCCCCGGGACGATCGTCCGCGCGGGGAGTTCCGTCGCGATGACCGTCCGCGGGGCGACTTCCGGCGTGATGACCGTCCTCGTGGGGAGTTCCGGCGGGAGGATCGTCCGCGTGGGGAGTTCCGTCGCGATGACCGGCCGCGTGACGACCGCCAGCGCGGTGACTACCGCCGGGACGACCGTCCGCGTGATGACCGTCCCCGTGGCGACTTCCGTCGCGACGATCGGCCGCGCGGCGAGCACCGTCGCGACGATCGGCCGCGCGGGGAATTCCGGCGGGAGGATCGTCCGCGTGGGGAGTTCCGTCGCGATGACCGGCCGCGTGACGACCGCCAGCGCGGTGACTACCGCCGGGACGACCGTCCGCGTACCGAGTACCGCCGTGACGATCGTCCGCGCGGGGAGTTCCGCCGTGACGACCGGCCGCGGGGCGACTTCCGGCGGGATGACCGGCCCCGTGGTGAGTTCCGGCGGGACGATCGTCCGCGTGATGGGCGACCGCGGGGGGAGTTCCGTCGGGATGAGCGGGGGCCCGGTGGGTTTCGGCGTGGTGGGCGTGATGAGCGGCGGGGGGAGCCGGCTCGGCGGTTGCCCATTCCTGATGACGTCACCGGTGAGGAGATCGACCGGTCCGTTCGGCAGGAGCTGATGTCGCTGCCGAAGACGCTGGCCACCGATGTGGCGCGGAACCTGGTCATGGTGGCGAACCTGCTCGACGAGGAGCCCGAGCGGGCCTACGGCTACGCGCGTGTCGCGCTGCGGCTGGCCTCGCGGGTGGCCGCCGTGCGGGAGGCCGCCGGGTTCGCCGCGTATGGCGTGGAGAAGTACTCCGAGGCGCTGACCGAGTTCCGTGCGGCGCGGCGGATGTCCGGATCGGTGCATCTGTGGCCGATCATGGCCGACTGCGAGCGCGGCATCGGCCGGCCGGAGCGGGCCCTGGCGATGGCCGGGGAGCCGGAGGTGCGGCAGCTCGACAAGGCCGGGCAGGTGGAGATGCGTCTGGTCGCGGCCGGTGCCCGGCGGGACCTGGGGCAGCCCGAGGCCGCCGTGGTCACGCTCCAGAGCCCGGAGCTCGCGTCCACCGCCGTGCACCCCTGGACGGCCAGGCTGCGTTACGCCTACGCGGACGCGCTGCTGGCCGTGGGGCGTGAGGAGGAGGCCCGGGAGTGGTTCGCCAAGGCGGTGGAGGCCGACCACGGTGGGACCACGAACGCCTCGGACCGGCTGGCCGAGCTGGACGGGGTGGAGTTCGTCGACGCCCTGGACCCGGACGCCGACGAACTCGACGAGGACTGACCTCCCGGGTCAGGCGAAGCGCGCGATCGGATTCTCCAGGGTCCCGGCGAGTTGCAGGGCACTCGCCGGGTCCTGGAGGTCCACCATCTGGCGGTTGTCGCGGAGCTGAAGGCGGTTGAGGCAGGACAGGCCGAACCGTTCCGGGAACAGGTCGAACCGCTTGAACTTCTCGGCCAGGCCCGGGTTGGCCTGCTGGTAGTCGGTGACACACGCGGCCACGGTCGTCCAGAACGCCTCCTCCTCCAGGACGCCGGCCTCGCTCAGGATGCCGTTCAGGAAGCGGAAGAAGCAGTCGAAGACGTCCGTGAGAAGCGTCAGCGCCCACAGCTCGTCGGTGACCTCGATGCGGACGCGCTCCACCTCGGGCGGCAGCGGCACCTCCGCGTTCATCACGCCGATCTCCTCGGCGATGTCCTTCATGATCACGCGCTGGGGGACGCCGTTCTCCAGCACCATGATCACGTTCTCGCCGTGCGGCATGAACGCCAGGTCGTGGGCGTAGAGACAGTGCAGCAACGGAGTCAGGTAGGCGTCCAGATAGCGGCGCAGCCAGTCGGCGGGGTCGAGGCCGGACTCGGCGATGAGCGCGGCCGCGAACGAGCCGCCGTCGCGGTCCACGTGCAGCAGCGACGCCATGGTGGCCAGTCGCTGGCCGGGGCGCAGGCTCGGGACGGGGCTCTCGCGCCACAGCGCGGCGAGCATCTTCAGGTACGGGGAGCCCTTGGTGGTGGCGGCCTCGTACTGCTTGTGGTGGTAGCCGATGGCGGCGCGTTCCCGGAGGATGGAGAAGCCGGTGGCGGTGAGCACCTCGTCGTCGGCGATCAGGCCGGCCAGCCAGTCGTTGATGGCGGGCGTGGCGCGCATGTAGGCGGCGGACAGGCCGCGCAGGAAGCCCATGTTGAGCACGGAGAGCGCTGTCTTCACATAGTGCTTCTCCGGGGCGTCGGCGTTGAAGAACGTCCGGATCGACTGCTGGGCGCGGTAGGTGTCGTCGCTGGGGCCGAGCGGCACCAGATGGCGGCGGGCGACCTCGGCGGCGAAGGTGACCGCGATGCGGTTGGTCCACTGCCAGGGGTGCACCGGGAAGAGGTAGTAGTCGTCCAGGTCCAGGCCGAGTCGGGCCAGGTGGCCGGCGTAGGCGCGCAGGGTGGCGGGGGCCAGTTCGGCGGCGATCAGGGTGTCGTAGTCCAGGTCGGCGCAGGAGGTGAACGTGGTCAGCTCGCGGCGCGCGGCCAGCCAGATCAGCCGGATCGGGGTGCCGGTCTCGGGGGCGTAGGAGTGGTACTCGGCGGCGTCGAAGCCGAGGCGGCCGTTGTTGGCGACGAAGCAGGGGTGGCCCTCGGTCATGCCGGCCTCAATGTCCTGGAACCCGGCCCGGGCCAGCTCGGCGGCGGTGCGTCGCGAGGCGGCCAGCTTGTAGGCGGTGCCGGCCAGGGTGCTGCTGATCTCCTCCAGGTACACCGGGAGGATCTCGTCGCTCAGGCCGAGCGCGCCGCGCAGGTCGAGGAAGAAGTCGAGGGCGTCCAGGGGGAGCGGTGCGCCGGCGCGGTCGCGGGTGATGCTGTCGGCGTCGATGACCCAGTGGTCCAGGGATCGCAGGCGGGCGGTGAAGCGGTAGGCGACGGCGGGGTCGTCGGCGGTGACGGTGTAGCGGCCGTCGGGGCCGCGTTCGGGGGTGAGCAGGCGCTCGTGCGAGAACTCGGCGAGCGCCTTGCGTATGAGCAGCCGGTTGGCGCGTTCCCAGCGCTCCGGGGTGAGGTGGTCGACCACGTCGAGCGGTGCGGTGGCGGGGGGGACGGTCATGGGGTCACTCACTCCTGGAGGTGGCGGAGGCGGCCGCGGTGGCCTCGGCGAACTGCTCGCGGGTGCAGAAGCTGAGGAGGGCGTCCTTTCCGGGCAGCGCGACGGTGCCCTCGACGCGGAAGCCGACGGCGGCGTTGAGGGCGTGAACGGGCTTGTTGCGGGTGTCGGGTTCGACGACGACCCGGCGGGTGGCGGGGTCGGCGAACAGCAGCTCCATGACGGTGGTGATCACCGCGAGGGTGAAGCCATGCAGCGGGGTGTCGGTGGGGGCGACCAGGAAGTGCATGCCGACGTCGCCCGGTTGGACGGGGTAGGTGGCGCCGACCGGTTCGCCGGCGGGGTCGTAGCGTTCGACGAGGAACGCCGGCCGCCCGTTGTGCAGGCCGAGCAGCGCGTCGTGGCTCGCGGCGGCCTCGATGGCGCTGAACTCCTTGCGCACGTCGGCGAGTTCGGCGTCCTGCATCAGCCAGAACGCGGACTTGGGGTGGGTGAGCCAGCGGTGGAGCAGCTCGGCGTCGGCGTCCGGATCCACGTGGGTGAGTGAGAACTCCCCGAGCCGGTCGTCCTGGCGGGCGAAGATGATGGCGCTCATGCGGCTCCCAGATGCGGTGGGCGAACTGGGAGTGAGGTTAGCCTAACCTAATTTTCCTCGGCAATGTCGAGTGGCCGGAGCACCAGCCCGGTGGCCGGTTTCGGGCCGAACGACGTGGACTTCTGCGGCATGGTGACGCCCCGTTCGGCCAGGGCGCGCACGGTGCTCTCGGGAACGGCGCGCAGCAGGACGGCGCTGCCGCCCGACCGCGCCGCCTGGTTCAGGGCGGCCTCCGCGTCGTGCAGATACCGGACGGCGGCCGGGGGGCGGACCAGGGCCGAAAGGGCGGCGCCCAGGATGGTCGCGTCCAACTCGCGCCACGCGCGTGGCCGGTCGGGGCGCGCGGTCCGGTCGGTCAGGTGCGTGGCCGGCCGGTCCAGCAGGTGGAGGGGGCCGTCCCCGCCGAGGAGGAACGCGTTGCCCGGGGTGCCGGCCAGGGCGCGCAGCGCCTCGGGCAGGGCGACGTCGAGGCGGCGGACCCGGAACGCGTCGCCCAGTCGGCCGAGGACGGCGGCCGGGGGCAGCCCGGGCAGCACACGGTGGATGGCCTGCACGCGCAGCGGGTAACGGGCCGTGTCGACCAGGAGGACCAGGCCGCGGTCCCAGGGCGGTTGGCCGTCGCGCTCGGCGCGCAGCCGCAGATAGGTGGCCCAGCGGTGGTGGCCGTCGGCGATCAGCGCCCGGTGCCCGGCCAAGTCCGCTGTGATCTCGGCCAGTTGGGCGGCGTCGGTGACCGGCCACAGCCGGTGCTCGGTGCCGTCGGCCGTGGTGGTGGCCAGTAACGGGGTGCGCCCGGCGGTCCGTTCGACGACGGCCGCGGCCCCGGACGGGGGGCCGGTGGCGGCGCCCCGGTAGGCCAGCAGCAGCGGTTCGAGGTTGGTCTCGGTGGCGCGCATCAGGGCGGCCCGGTCGGCGACGACCTCGGGCAGCACGTCCTCGTGCGGCAGGACGACGCCCTCCTCCGGCGGGGTCAGCCGGAGGGCGCCCAGCAGGCCGCGCTGGAGCGAGCCGGCGGCGCGTTGCTCGTACACGTAGACGGCGGGCGTGGGGTCGAGGGCCAGCACGCCCCGGGCCCGCCAGTGGCGCAGGGTCCGGGCCGCGCGCCGGTGCCCGGCCGCGGGGTCGCCCGCCTGCGGCAGGATCAGCCGGACAATGTTGTACGGGTCGGCGGTCTCCAACTCGTGCAGCCCGTCGGGGCGGACCACGACGTCATAGGGCGGCGAGGTGACGGCGGCCAGGCTGCTCACGCGCTCGGGGACGTAGCGCAGGGCGCGGAACGGCGCGAGATCCAGGCCGGCGGCGTGCATCCCCGCATCGTATGTGCTCCGGCGATGGGGGATGATCGGAGCCGACATGGCTGACTTCATCGCTTCATCGACACCGGCGCCCTCCACAGCGGCGCAAGGCACTCCCGGTGCGCGGACCGGCCCGGCCGGGTCGGCGCGCGCGCTGAGCGAGGTGTACGACACGGCACTGCTGGATCTGGACGGGGTGGTCTACGCGGGCGGGGACGCCATCCCGCACGCCGTGGAGTCGCTGCGCGCCGCGCGGGCCGGCGGCATGCGGCTGGCGTATGTGACCAACAACGCCGCCCGCACGCCCGAGACGGTCGCCGGGCATCTGAGCCGGCTCGGGGTGCCGGCGGACCCGGCGGAGGTGGTCACCTCGGCGCAGGCCGTCGCCCGGCTGATCGCCGAGGAGGTGCCGGCCGGGGCGCGGGTGCTGTGCGCGGGCGGCGAGGGGCTGCGGGTCGCGCTGCGCGAGCGCGGGCTGACCCCGGTGGACTCGGCGGACGACGACCCGGTGGCGGTGGTCCAGGGGTATGGCGGGCCCGAACTGCCCTGGGGCGTGCTGACGGAGGCGGCGCTCGCGGTGAACCGCGGCGCCTCCTGGTTCGCGTCCAACACGGACCTGACGATCCCCAGCGGCCGGGGCATCGCGCCCGGCAACGGGGCCGCGGTGGAGGTCGTGCGGATAGCGACAGGCCGCACGCGGGAGCCGCGGGTGGCGGGGAAGCCGCGCCCGCCGATGCACCGGGAGAGCATTCTGCGGACCGGCGCCGAGCGGCCGCTGGTGGTCGGCGACCGGCTGGACACGGACATCGAGGGCGCGCATGCCGGCGGCGTCGACTCGTTGCTGGTGCTGACCGGGGTGACGGACGCGGCCGAGCTGCTGGCCGCGCGGCCGGGGCACCGGCCGACGTATGTGGCGGCGGATCTGCGGGGGTTGCTCGTTCCGCAGCCGGAGGTCGTGCGGGACGGGGACGGCTTCGTCTGCGGGGGCTGGCGGGCCCGGGCCGGGGAGGGCCGGCTGGAGCTGGTGGCAGGCGCGGTCGGCGGGGAGCCGCTGGACGGGCTGCGGGCGCTGTGCGCGGCGGCCTGGACGGCGGCGGGCGCGGCGGCCGGTGCCGTGTCGGGCGACCGGGCGCTGGCCGAGCTGGGGCTGTAGCGGGGGGGCGACGAGGGAACGGGAACGCCGCCGCGCCGGGCGGGCCCTGACCCGGCGCGGCGGTCGCGTTGGTGCCGCCGGGGGCTCAGGCCGCGGCGGCGATCGCCTCGGCGATCAGGTCCTCCTCGGAGATCCCGCGCCGCCAGTAGCCGGTGAACGTGATCCGCTCGCGGTCGACGCAGCGGTCGTTGACCAGATGGCGGCGCTGGTCCCGGACGGCGGCGGCCTCGCCCGCGATCCAGGCGTAGGGAGCGCCCGCGGGCAGCACGGCCGCGCGCAGCGAGTCGACGATGGCGGTGCGGTGGCCGCGCGGGAGTTCCTCGCGGCACAGCCAGGTGATGTCCGCGTCGGCCTTGGTGGACAACTCCTGCCGGTCGGCGGCGTGTTCGACCTCGATCCAGACCTTGGCCGGGGTGCCGGGCGGCAGCCAGGCCAGGATGCCGGCCACCGCGGGGAGCGCGGTGGCGTCGGCGGTGAGCAGGATCCAGTCCGCGTCCGGGGGCGGGCGGAAGTCGACGCCGTAGTTGTCCTCGTCGAGCGGGCCGAGCAGCGTCACGGGGTCGCCGGGGCGGGCGCACTGGGCCCAGTGGCAGGCCGTTCCGGTGTCGCCGTGCAGGGCGAAGTCGATGTCCAGCTCGTCGGGCTCGCGGCGCTGTTCGCGGATGGTGTAGGTGCGCAGCACGGCGCGCTCCTCCGGGTCCATGCGCTGCCAGGCCGGCCACCACTCGGCGGCCATGCCCCGGGGAACGGCCGCCCGGTCCTGGCCGGGACGGGGCAGGAACAGCTTGCAGCGCTGGTCCCGCCCGCCGCTGGCGAACTGGCCGAGCCGTTCCCCGCCCAGGGTGACGCGGGTGAAGCCGGGGCTGATGCGAGTGGCGCGCAGGACGTGCAGGTCGAAGAACTCGAAGGGTGCGGCGGTCATGGTCGTCCTCTCGGTCCCAGCCCGGGCGTCAGCCGAGCTGCTCGGCGTTGCTGATGGTGTCGGAGAGCTGTTCGAGGATGGGCGCGTAGCCCGCGTGGCTGTAGCGCTCCTCCATCGACCAGGGCACGACCCGGCCGGCGGCCACGGCCGGCAGCCGGGCCCAGGTCGGCTTGCGGGCCAGGTCCTCCGGGCGCAGGGCCTGCGCCCGGTTGTCCAGGAGGATGATGTCGGCGTGGTATTTGTCGGCGTTCTCCCAGCTCAGGAACTCCCAGAAGCCCCACTCGTCGACCTGTCGGCCCTCGACGACGCCGACGCCGAGGTCCTTGAAGTAGTGCAGGTCGGTGTAGGAGTCAGGGACGGCGACGTACAGGTTCTCGTCGTCGGCGGAGACGGCCATGACCTTGATGCCGGGGTTGTCGCGGGCGGCCCGGCGCAGGGACTCGGCGGCTGCCTCGAAGCGGGATCTGGCCTCGGTGACGGCGGTGGCGGACAGGTCCGCGCCCAGTGCCTCGGCCAGTTCGGCGTACCGGGCGATCGGCTCCAGGAGGGAGACCCGGGCGCCGGTGATGCCGATGGCGGGGGCGAGCCCGAAGATCTCGTCCCGGGCCTCCTCGGGAACGAACCACAGGTCCGGCGGCGGGAACATGTTGCTGATCAGCAGATCGGGTTCCAACTGGGCGTACTTCTCGATGCTGAACTCGCCCCATGCCTCGCCCACGCTGGTGAGCCGGGAGACATCCAAATCCCCGGCCTGGGGGTTGGGCTCGCCGTCCACGGGGCTGCTCGGGCCGAAGATCCCGACGCACTCGATGCCGTAGTCGTGCAGCGCGGCGGCCGAGCTGACGAACGCGACGATGTTCGACGGGGCGGCGTCCAGTTCGACGGTCTCGCCGCGGTCGTCGGTGAACGACCAGCCGCCGCCGCCCGGTTGGCCCTGGGCGTCGCCGTCGGCGTTCGCGCCCTCGTTGTCGTCGCTTTCGTCGCCGCAGGCGGCCAGCAGCGCGCCGGCACCCAGGGCGCCGCCCGCGGCGAGGAGGGAACGGCGGGAGGGGGACATGGCGGGGTGCTCCTTCATGAACCGCTCACCGCGGTGGCCGTGCGGAGGGCCTCGGCGAGGTCCTCCAGCAGCGGGGCGCAGCGGGCGTGGCTGTAGGCGGGCTCGGACGTCCAGGCGGCGACCTGGCCGGCCTCGACGGCGGGCAGGGCCCGCCAGGTGGGCTTGCTCTCGGCGAGCTGGTCCGGCTGGAGATTGGCGGTGCGGTTGTCGACGAGGATCAGGTCGGCGGGGTAGCGGTCCACGTCCTCCCAGCTCACCGGCTCGAAGACGCCGTCCTGCGGGTTCTCGGGGGTGATGAACTCCACGCCGAGGTCCTGGTAGTACGTCAGATCCGGGAGCTGCTCGGGGGAGGCGAACCACACCTGGTCCGCCGTCGCGGACAGCGCCAGCACCTTGATGCCGGGGTTGTCGCGGGCCGTTTGGCGCAGGGCCTCGGCGGCGGCCTCGAAGCGGGACCTGGCCTCGGTGACGGCGGGCGCGGACAGGTCCGCCCCGAGCGCCTCGGCGAGCTCGGCGTAGCGTTCCACGGCGGTGCGCAGCGGGGTGGCCAAGGTGAGGATGCCGACGCTGGGCGCCAGGGCCAGGATCTCGTCGGCGCTGTCCTCCGGCACGTACCAGAGGTCGGGCACGGTGTGGACGTTGCTGATGAGCAGGTCGGGTTCGAGGCGGGCGTACTCCTCGATGTTGAACTCGCCCCAGGCGTTGCCGACGACGGTCAGCGCGTCGACATCGAGGTTGACCGCCTGGACATCGGGCTCGCCGCCCGGCAGCAGCGTCGGGCCGAACACGCCGGTGCACTCGATGCCGTAGTCCACGAGGGCGGCGGCCGAGCCCACATAGGCGACGAGGATGCGCGGGGCGGCGTCCAGTTCGACGGTCTCGCCGCGGTCGTCGGTGAACGACCAGCCGCCGCCGCCCGGTTGGTCCGCGGTGTCGCCGTCGCCGCTGTCCTCGCCGCCGCAGGCGGTGAGCGCGGTCAGGGCGCCGAACGAGCCGCCGGCGGCGAGGAGTCCGCGGCGGGAGAGGCGGGAGATGGGGGTGGCGGTCATCAGCTCACCTTCCGGGCGTTTCTGATCGCCTCGGCCAGCGCCTCCAGCAGCGGGGCGCAGCCGGCGTAGGAGTAGATGGGCTCGCTGTTCCAGCCGGTGATCTGGCCGGCCTCGACGGCGGGCAGCCGGGTCCAGGTGGGCTTGTCGGCCAGCGCGTCGGGCTGGAGGGCCACGCTGCGGCTGTCCAGCAGCAGCACGTCGGCGGGGTACTTGTCGGCGTTCTCCCAGCTCAGGCTCTCGAAGAAGCCGCCGTCGTCGAGGTTGTCGGGGGTGATGAGTTCCACGCCCAGGTCCTTGAAGTAGGCCAGGTCGGCGGAGGAGGCGGGGTCGGAGGCGTAGAACAGGTCGGCCGCGCCGGAGCAGGCCAGCACCTTGATGCCGGGGTTGTCGCGGGCCGCCTGGCGCAGCGACTCGGCGGCGGCCTCGTAACGGGACTTGGCCTCGGTGACGGCGGTGGCGGACAGGTCGGCGCCCAGCGCCTCGGCCAGCTCGGTGTAGCGCTCGATGATGCCCTGGAGCCGCACGTCGGGGTTGTCGGCGGTGGGCGCGACGAGGATGCCGACGCTGGGGGCGAAGGCGGTGATGTCCTCGGTGCTCTCCTCCGGCACGTACCAGAGGGCGCCGGGCTCGAACATGTTGGTGACGAGCAACTGGGGCTCCAGTTGGGCGTACTCCTCGACGTTGAACTCGCCCCAGGCGTTGCCGAGAACGGTCAGGCTGTCCACGTCGAGGCTGCCGGCCTGCACGTCCGGCTCGCCGTTGGGCAGCGTGGTGGGGCCGAAGACGCCCACGCTCGCCACGCCGTAGTCGTGCAGCGCGGCGGCGGTGCCGACGAACGCGACGATCCGCTCGGGGACGGCGTCCAACTCGACCGTCTCGCCGCGGTCGTCGGTGAAGCTGAACGAGTCGGCGGCCGCGTTGCCCCCGCCCGAACCGGAGTTGCCCGAGCCGTCGCCCGACGAGTCGTCGCCGCAGGCCGTCAGCAGAACGCCGGCCCCCACGGCGCCGCTCGCGGAGAGCAGGGCCCGGCGGGACAGGAACGGGATACGGGAACTGGTCATAGAGTGCTGCCTTGGTCTCTCGAAGGGCGTAAGCGAAGGTTAGGCTAACCTAACCCTATGCCGATTGAGAGTTCTAGCACGGGGAGTTCCGCGTGACCGTGGTGACAACCGGCGACGCGCCCCCCGCGCCGGCGTCCGAGGCCGAGGCGCCGCGCCGGCGCACCACCCCGCGGGCGGCCGGACTCGTCGCCGCCGTCGGCGTCCTGGCCCTGGTCGCCGCGGCCAGCATCGCGTTCGGCGCCAAGTCCATTCCGGCCGACCAGGTATGGCACGGGCTGTTCCAGTACTCCGGCACCGACACCGACGTGGTGATCCGCGATCTGCGGCTGCCGCGCACGCTGCTCGGCCTGCTCTGCGGCGCCGCGCTCGGGCTCGCCGGGGCCGTCATGCAGGCGCTGACCCGCAACCCGCTGGCCGATCCCGGCCTGCTCGGCGTCAACGCCGGCGCCTCCGCCGCCGTCGTCTCGGCCATCAGCTTCCTGGGCATCACCTCGATCACGGGCTACGTCTGGTTCGCCTTCCTCGGCGCCGCGTTCGTCTCCGTCCTCGTCTACGCGCTGGGCGGCAGCCGTTCCGCGACACCCGTGCGGCTGGCCCTGGCCGGCACCGCGGTCACCGCCGCCCTCTACGGCTATGTCAACGCCGTCGAACTGCTCGACACCGCGGCGCTGGACCGCATGCGGTTCTGGGCCGTCGGCTCGCTCGCCTCGGCCAGCCCCGACGTCATCCGGCAGGTGACGCCGTTCCTGCTGACCGGCATGCTGCTCGCGTTCACCCTGGCCCGGCCGCTGAACGCCATCGCGCTGGGCGACGACACCGCCCGCGCGCTGGGCGCCCACCTCACCCGCACCCGGATCCTCGCCATGACCGCGGTCACGCTGCTGTGCGGGGCGGCCACCGCCGCCTGCGGCCCCATCGTCTTCGTCGGGCTGATGGTGCCCCACCTCGTACGCGCCATCACCGGGCCCGACATGCGCTGGATCCTGCCCTACGCCGCGGTCCTCTCGCCCGTGCTGCTGCTCGGCGCCGACGTGATCGGCCGGCTCGTCGCCCGGCCGTCCGAGCTCCAGGTCGGCATCGTGACCAGCCTGATCGGCGGCCCGGTCTTCATCTACCTCGTGCGCCGCCGGAGGATGGCCCAGCTATGACCAGCCCAGCCATGACCAAGACCGGGCAGGCCCCCGAGCCCGGGGCGGTGAAGGCGCGCGGCCTCGTGCTGCGCACCCGCGGCGGCCGGTCGGTCCGCGTCGACTCCCGCGCCGCCGCCGCCACGCTGACGCTGGTGGTCCTCGCGCTCGCGATGGGCGTCGTGCTCGTCGGCACCGGCGACTACCCGATGTCGCCCGCCGAGGTGCTGACCACCCTGGCCGGAAACGGCAGCGTCGCCCAGGAGTTCATCGTCAACGACCTGCGGCTGCCCCGCGTGCTGGTCGCCCTGCTCGTCGGCGTCGCCCTCGGCCTGGCCGGCGCCGTCTTCCAGGCCATCTCCCGCAACCCGCTGGGCAGTCCGGACATCATCGGCTTCGGCCAGGGCTCGGCGGCCGGCGCGCTCACCGTCATCGTCCTCTTCGAGGGCGGCAGCTTCGCGGTGGCGGGCGGCGCGGTGGCCGGCGGCCTGATCACCGGCCTCGGCGTCTACCTGCTCGCCTGGCGCGGCGGCATCCACGGCTACCGGCTCGTGCTCGTCGGCATCGGCGGCGCGGCCATGCTCAGCGCCGTCAACGGCTATCTGCTCACGCGCGCGGACATCGTCGACGCCGCCCGGGCCGTGCTGTGGCTGACCGGCTCGCTCAACGGGCGGGACTGGGACGAGTTCTGGCCGCTGCTGATCGCCTGCGCCGCCCTGCTGCCGCTCGCGCTCGGCCAGGCCCGGCCGCTGCGCATGCTGGAGATGGGCGACGACGCGGCCGGCGCGCTGGGCGTCCGGGTCGAACGCACCCGGCTGATCCTCGTCGTCGCGGCCGTCCTGCTGACCGCGACGGCCACCGCCGCGGCCGGCCCCATCGCCTTCGTGGCGCTCACCGCGCCGCAACTCGCCCGCCGGGTGACCCGCGCCGCCGGCCCCAACCTGCTGCCCGCCGCCGCCATGGGCGCCCTGCTGATGGTGACCGCCGACTTCCTGGCCCAATGGGCGTTCGGCTCCCGCCAGTTGCCGGTCGGCGCCGTCACCGGCGTGCTCGGCGGCTGCTATCTGCTGTGGCTGCTGTTCACCGAGCGCAAGGCGGGCCGGATATGACCGCGGCGCCCGCGCCGGGCGGCCAGCGAGACACCGCCGTCCGACTGGGTAAGGACAACCGGGGCGGCACACCGGCGCCCGCCTCCCCACCGGCCGGGGCCCCATTGAGAGCACAAGGAGACAACGCCGTGAGCGACAGCGAAACGGCCGGCGGCAGCCGGCTGCGGGCCGAGGACGTCACCCTCGCCTACGACCAGAGGGTCATCGCCGAGGGGCTGTCCGTACGGATCCCGGACCGGTCCTTCACGGTCATCGTCGGCCCCAACGCGTGCGGCAAGTCCACGCTGCTGCGCGCCCTGTCCCGCATGCTGCGGCCCGCCGCCGGCTCGGTGCTGCTGGACGGCCAGGCCATCGGCTCCCTCCCGGCGAAGAAGCTCGCGCGCATCCTCGGACTCCTCCCGCAGTCGCCCATCGCGCCCGACGGCATCACCGTCGCCGACCTGGTCGCCCGGGGCCGCTACCCGCACCAGGGGCTGCTGCGCCAGTGGTCCCGCGACGACGAGCGGATCGTCGACGAATCGATGCGGGCCACCGGAGTCGCCGAACTGGCCGATCGCTATGTCGACGAACTCTCCGGCGGCCAGCGCCAGCGCGTCTGGATCGCCATGGCCCTCGCCCAGCAGACCCCGCTGCTGCTCCTCGACGAGCCGACCACGTTCCTCGACATCGCCCACCAGATCGAGGTCCTCGACCTGTGCGCCCGGCTCCACGAGGAACAGGGCCGCACGCTCGTCGCCGTGCTCCACGACCTCAACCACGCCGCGCGCTACGCCACCCACCTGATCGCCATGCGCGGCGGCAGCGTCGTCGCCGAGGGCGCGCCCGCCGAGGTCGTCACCGCCGAGCTCGTCGAGGAGGTCTTCCGGCTGCCCTGCCGGGTCATCGACGACCCCGAGACCGGCACCCCGCTGGTCGTTCCGGCGGCGCGCCGCCCCGCCGAGGTGGCCACCGGGTAGCGTCGGGGCCATGGACGAGCAGCCCCACGACGTTTCCGCCCCCGACCCGGCCGACGCGTCGCCCGCCGGTGACGGCGCGCGCGACGAGGCGCCCGACGACGGCCCGCGCCCGCTGGGCATCGTCGTCCAGCCCACCGGCCACCCCGACGTGGACGCCGGGCTGCGGCGCCTGGCCGACGCCGACCACCTCGGCGTCGCCGGGCATCCGGAGGTGTACGAGGATGTCCATCGCGGCCTGCGCGACACGCTGGCCGCCCTCGACAGGCCCCCCGTCACCCCCAGGAGCTGAACGCCCCGTGGCAGCAGCGACCCAGCGACGCCTCGCCCGCCTCGACGCGGAGCTGGTACGGCGCAAGCTGGCCCGTTCCCGGGAACACGCCCGCGCCCTCATCGACGCCGGCCGCGTCACCGTGGACGGCGCCACCGCGGGCAAGGCGGCCACCCAGGTCGCCACCAGCGCCGCCCTCGTCGTCCGCGAGGACGACGCCGACCCCGACTATGTCTCGCGCGGCGGACACAAACTGGCCGGCGCCCTGGCCGCGTTCACCCCCCGCGGGCTGGTCGTCGCCGGGCGCCGCGCGCTGGACGCCGGCGCGTCCACCGGCGGGTTCACCGACGTGCTGCTGCGCGCCGGCGCCGCCTCCGTCGTCGCCGTGGACGTCGGCTACGGCCAGCTCGCCTGGTCGCTGCGCGCCGACGACCGCGTGACCGTCCTGGACCGCACCAACGTCCGCGAGCTGACGCCCGAGATGATCGGCGGCGAGCCCGTCGGCCTCGTCGTCGGCGACCTCTCGTTCATCCCGCTCGGCCTGGTGCTGCCCGCCCTCGTGCGGTGCGCCGCGCCCGACGCCGATCTGGTCCTCATGGTCAAGCCGCAGTTCGAGGTCGGCCGCGAACGCCTCGGCAGCGGCGGCGTCGTGCGCAGCCCGGCCCTGCGCGCGGAGGCCGTGCGCAACGTCGCCGGGCGCGCCGCCGGCCTCGGGCTCGGGGTGGCGGGCGTCACCGCCAGCCCGCTGCCCGGGCCCTCCGGCAATGTTGAATACTTTCTGTGGCTGTGCGCCGGGGCGCCCGCACTCGACCCGGCCGATGTCGACCGCGCCGTCACGGAGGGGCCGCAGTGACCACCAGCAGGGACCCGCGCACCGTTTTCCTGCTCGCCCACACCGGCCGCCCCGCGGCGGTCCGCAGCGCCGAGCTGGTCGTTCAGGGCCTGCTCGCCCACGGCATCGGCGTCCGCGTCCTCGCCGAGGAGGCCGCCGACCTGCCGCTGCCCGCCGCGGTCGAGCGCGTCGAGAAGGACGACCCCGACTGCGGCGTCCTGGACGGCTGCGAGCTGCTGGTCGTGCTCGGCGGCGACGGCACGCTGCTGCGCGGCGCCGAGTTCTCCCGCGCCTCGGGCGTTCCGATGCTCGGCGTCAACCTCGGCCGCATCGGCTTCCTCGCCGAGGCCGAACGCGACGACCTCGACAAGGTCGTGGACCGCGTCGTCGGCCGCGCCTACGAGGTCGAGGAGCGCATGACGCTGGACGTCCTGGTGCGCGACGACGGGGGAGTGGTGCACAGCGACTGGGCGCTCAACGAGGCGTCCGTCGAAAAGGCCGCCCGGGAACGGCTGCTGGAGGTCGTCATCGAGGTGGACGGCCGCCCCGTCTCCGGATTCGGCGGCGACGGCGTCGTCTGCGCCACCCCCACCGGCTCCACGGCCTACGCGTTCTCCGCCGGCGGGCCCGTCGTCTGGCCCGAGGTCGAGGCGCTGCTCATGGTGCCGATCAGCGCCCACGCGCTGTTCGCCAAGCCGCTGGTCACCGCGCCGGACTCGATTCTCGCCGTCGAACTCAGGCACCACACCCAGCCCGGCGTCCTGTGGTGCGACGGCCGGCGCACCGTCGACCTGCGCCCCGGATCCCGCGTCGAGGTGCGGCGCGGCGCGGTCCCCGTCCGGCTGGCGCGGCTCCATCACGCGCCGTTCACCGACCGGTTGGTGGCCAAGTTCGCCCTGCCCGTGGCGGGCTGGCGGGGGGCTCCGCACTGATGTACGAGGCCCGTCGTCGCCAGCCGCCCCGTTAACCTCGTATGGTCGTATCCGTGTTGGAGGAGATGCGGATCAAGGACCTGGGCGTGATCGACGACGCCGTCGTCGAGCTGTCCTCCGGCTTCACCGCGGTGACGGGGGAGACCGGCGCGGGCAAGACCATGGTCGTCACCAGCCTCGGCCTGCTGCTCGGCGGGCGCGGGGACGCCGGCTATGTGCGGGCGGGCGCCGCCTCGGCCGTCGTGGAGGGCCGCGTCGCCGTCGCCCCCGACTCGGCCGCCGCGCGCCGCGCGGCCGAGGCCGGTGCCGAACTGGACGAGGGGGCGCTCCTGATCAGCCGCACCATCTCGGCGGAGGGCCGCTCCCGCGCCCACGTCGGCGGCCGTTCGGTCCCCGCGGGGCTGCTCGGCGAGCTGGGCGAGGACCTGATCGCCGTGCACGGCCAGACCGACCAGCAGGGGCTGCTGCGCCCCGCGCGGCAGCGGCGCGCCCTGGACCGGTACGCGGGCGAGGCCGTCGCCGCGCCGCTGGCAGCCTACGAGGACACCTACCGGCGGCTGCGCGCCGTGGCCGCCCAGCTCGGTGAGCTGACCACCCGCGCCCGCGAACGCGCGCAGGAGGCCGACCTGTTGCGCTTCGGCCTCGACGAGATCGCCGCCGCCGAGCCGCGCCCGGGCGAGGACGCCGAGCTGGCGGCCGAGGCCGGCCGGCTCGGCCACGCCGAGGCCCTGGCCTCGGCCGCCGCCGCCGCGCACGGCGCGCTGGCCGGCGACCCGGCCGACCCCGAGGGCGTGGACGCGGTCACGCTGGTCGCCGGGGCGCACCGCGCGCTCCAGGCCGTCCAGGGACACGACCCGGTGCTGGCCGGCCTCGCCGACCGGCTGGCCGAGGTCGGCATCCTGCTGTCCGACGTGTCCGGCGACCTCGCCGGGTACTCCGACGGCCTGGACGCCGACCCGCTGCGGCTGGCCGCCGTCGAGGAGCGCCGCGCCACCCTGGCCCACCTCATCCGCAAGTACGCCGACCGCGACGCCGACACCGACGGTTGCGCGGCCGTCCTCGACTGGGCCGAGCGCGGCACCGCCCGGCTCGCCGAGCTGGAGGGCGACGACGACCGCATCGGCGAGCTCACCGCCGAGCGCGACGCCCTGCGGGAACGGCTCGCCGGGCTGGCCGGCACGCTCACCGAGGCCCGCCAGGAGGCCGCCAAACGGTTCGCCGACGCCGTCACGCAGGAGCTCACCCAGCTCGCCATGCCGCACGCCCGCATCCAGGTGGACGTCCGGCAGACCGACGCGGCGCCCGGCGACCAGGACGCCATCGACGTGGCGGGCCGCACCGTCGTGGCCGGCCCGCAGGGCGCCGACGAGGTCGAGCTGCTGCTCGCTCCGCACCCCGGCGCCCCGGCCCGGCCCATTGCCAAGGGCGCCTCCGGCGGCGAGCTGTCCCGGGTGATGCTGGCCGTCGAGGTGGTCTTCGCGGGCGCCGCCCCGGTGCCCACCTACCTGTTCGACGAGGTGGACGCGGGCGTGGGCGGCAAGGCGGCCGTCGAGGTCGGCCGGCGGCTGGCCCGGCTCGCCGACTCCGCCCAGGTCGTCGTGGTCACCCATCTGCCGCAGGTCGCCGCGTTCGCCGACCGGCACCTGGTGGTGGAGAAGACCAGCGACGGATCGGTCACCCGCAGCGGCGTGCGCTCCGTGCACGGCGAGGGCCGGGTGCGGGAGCTGTCCCGCATGCTGGCCGGGCAGGAGGACTCCGAACTGGCCCGCGCGCACGCCGAGGAACTGCTGGCCACCGCCGCCCGCCTGGGCCACGGCGCGGCCGGCGGGGAACGGAGCTAAGCCCGATCCGAATTGTCCCCACTCACCCGTGCGAGTGGTGAGCGCTACCGCGCGGCCGGGACCGGCTGGCATCCTGGACGGCGTCCCACTCCCGGCGAACGGGAGGTCGCCGTGCGCAACGTACGCTGGCCGGTGGCGACATGAACACTCAGTCGCGACCGCGGACCGGCCCGGGAGAGGATGGCGTGAGCAGCACGACCGCACCGTCGCACAGCCGCGCGCCGCTCCACGTGGTGCAGTTGCTCGGCGGCGGCAGCGCGGGCACCGGCGCGCATGTGCGCTCGCTGTCCGCGGGCCTGGTGGCGCGCGGCGTGCGCGTCACCGTCGGCGCCTCGCCCTCGGCCGAACGGCGCTACCGCTTCACCGCGGCCGGCGCCCGTTTCGTGCCGGTGCCCGTCAGGACCGGCCCCGCCGCGATCGCTCTGTTCGGCGCCCTGTGCTCCGACGCCGACCTCGTGCACGCGCACGGCATGCGGGCCGGGCTGCTCGCCACGTTCGCGCTGCGCCGCCGCGCGATCCCCCTCGTCGTCACCTGGCACACGCGCTCCACCGTGCCCGGCGTGCGCGCCCAGCTCCGCCGGCTGACCGAGCACTGCGTGGCCCGCGCCGCCTCCGTGGTGCTCGGCACCACCTCCGATCTGGTGGACCGGGCGCGCAGCCGGGGCGCGCGCGACGCGCGGCTCGCGCCGGTGGCGCTGCCGGCGCGGCGCACCGCCGAGGACGGCCCGGCCGCCCGGGATCCCGAGCCCGACAAGATCCGCGCCGAGCTGGGCGCCGTGGACCGGCCGCTGCTCATCACCGAGGCCCGCCTGGACCGTTCCGGCAGCCTCGACCTGCTGCTGTCGGCCGCCCGCCACTGGCGGGGGCTGCGCCCGCAGCCGCTGCTCGCCGTGGCCGGCGAAGGACCCGAGCGCGGCGCGCTCCAACGGCGCGTGGACCGCGAGGAGTTGCCGGTGCGGCTGCTCGGCGGCGGCCACGACACCGCCGCCCTGCTGGCCGACGCCGACGTGGCCCTGCTCGTCGCCCGCTGGGCCGGCCGCGCCCCGCTCGCCGAGGAGGCGCTGCGCCGGGGCGTGCCGCTGGTGGCCACGGCGGTCGGCGGCGTTCCCGAGGTGGTCGGCGACGCGGCGGTCCTGGTGCCCTACGGCGACTCCCGGGCGCTGGGCACCGCCGTGGGCGTGCTGCTGGGCGACGCCGAGCGGCGGGCGGTGTTGGCCGAGGCGGGCCGGATCCGCGCCGGCAGTTGGCCCACCGAGGACACCACGGTCGCCCAGGTGCTCAGCGTGTACGACGAGCTGGCGGCGCCCGCCTGACCCGCGTCAGGCCGAGCCCCGCACGATCAGCCGCGCCGGGGTGATCACCGGCGCGGGCGGCTCCGCGTCGCGCCCCTCGGGATCCGGCGCGCGCCCCAGCCGCCGCAGCAGCAGGCTTGCCATGAGCTCGCCCATGCGTTCCACGTCCTGCCGCACGGTCGTCAGCGGCGGGTCGGCCCAGGCCGCCGGCTCCAGATCGTCGTAGCCCACGACGGCCACGTCGTCCGGCACCCGCAGCCCGCGCTCCCGCAGGGTCCGCAACGCGCCCGTGGCCATCAGGTCGTTGCCCGCGAAGACCGCGTCCGGCGCGGGGGAGCGGTCCAGCAGCTCGGCCATGGCGCGGGCGCCGCCCTCCGCCGTGAAGTCGCCGTGCGCCAGCAGCGCGGGGTCCGGCTCCCGCAGGCCCAGCGCGTCGAGGTAGCCGTCGAGCCGGTCCTGTGCCGAGGTCTGGTCCAGCGGGCCGGTGATCACCGCGACGCGGGTCCGCCCGCGCTCCCGGAGGTGGGCCACGGCCTGCCGGGCGCCGTCGCGGTTGTCCGTGTCCACATAGAGGAGATCGGGCTGCCGGTCCGCGCCCGCCCAGCCGGGCCGCCCGCCGAAGACGGTCGGCAGCCCGGAGGCGGTGGCGATCGCGGGCAGCGGATCGTCGTTGTGCAGCGAGAACATCAGCGTGCCGTCGACGTGGCCGCCCGTCAGATAACGCCCTATGCGGTCGTAGTCCGCGCGCTGTTCGAGCAGCATCAGCAGCAACTGGAGGTCGTGCGCGGCCAGCTCCCGCCCGATGCCGCGCAGTTGCCGCGCGAAGAACGGGTCGGTGAAGATCCGCGTCTCCGGCTCCGCGATCACCACGGCGACGGCGCCGGTGCGGCGGGTGACCAGGCTGCGCGCGGCGATGTTGGGCACATAACCGAGCTCGGCCACCGAACGCCGGACCCGCTCCCGCAGCTCGGGCCGTACGCCGGCGGTGCCGTTGACCACGCGGGAGACGGTGGCGCGCGACACTCCGGCGTGGGCGGCCACGGCCTCCAGGGTGGGGTGGTCACCTTGCACTCTTAAGTCCTCTTCCCTCGCGGCCCCTTGACGGTACCGGCAAGCGGCGGCAGTGTGCACTGGCACGGCATGAGAGCGCTCTCATCCATGCCCCGCATGGATTCCCCCACACACCCCCACACCGCTGGAGCGTAATGTCATGAGCGTGAAACGAAGGTGGCCCGCCGCCCTCGCGGCCGGCGCCGCCGCCCTGACGGCCCTGGTCACGCTGTCGCTCACCGCCGCAGCCGCCGAGGAGCCAACTGCCGCCGCCGACCCAGCGCCGCTGGCCGAGGTCTGGCGCGTGGACTTCGACGGGCCCGCCGGATCCCAGCCGTCCGGCGACGACTGGATCATCGACACCGGCACCGGCTACCCGGGCGGCCCGCCCAACTGGGGCACCGGCGAAGTGCAGACCTACACCGCCGACCCGGCCAACCTCCAGCTCGACGGCGCCGGCCACCTCAAGATCACCGCGCTGAGGAACGGCGACACCTGGACCTCCGCCCGCATCGAGACCCGGCGCGCGGACTTCGCCGCCCCCGAGGGCGGCCTGCTGCGGATCGAGGCGTCCCTCCAACTGCCCGGCATCACCGGGGAGGCGGGCCTGGGCTACTGGCCGGCGTTCTGGACGCTGGGCGCCGACTACCGCGGCAACTACTGGAACTGGCCCGGCATCGGCGAGTTCGACATCATGGAGAACGTCAACGGGCTCGGGCAGGTCTGGGGCGTGCTGCACTGCGGCGTCAACCCCGGCGGCCCGTGCGACGAGACCAACGGCCGCGGCACGAGCACCCCCTGCGACACCTGTGGCTCCGGCTTCCACGAGTACGCGCTGGAGCTGGACCGCACCGGCGGGACCGAGTATCTGCGCTGGTATCTGGACGGCCGGGAGTTCCACTCCGTCAGCTCCGCCGACATGGACGCCCGGACTTGGTCCGACGCCACCGGCCACGGCCACTTCATCCTGCTCAACCTGGCGATGGGCGGCGCGTTCCCCAACGGCGTGGCCGGCCACGCCACCCCGACCGCCGCCACCGCCTCCGGCGGCTCGCTGCTCGTCGACCACGTGTCCGTCTCCGTCTCCGGCAGCGGGGGGTGAGCGGCGTGGTCACCCGCAGGACCCTGCTGCGCGGCGCCGCCGGGGCGGCCGGCCTCGTCGGCGCGGCGCCCCTCCTCCGGCCGGCCACCGCGCGGGCGGCGGCCGGGCTGCCGCTGACCGTGGTCAACCGCACCGGGCGTTTCGGCAACGAGTCGATCTGGCTCTATGTCGTCGGCAACGACGGCGGGCGCCAGGTCCGCGTCACCCCGGACGGCCAACTGCTGCCCGTGGCGCTCGCCGACAACGGCCCCGACGGCTACACCGACTACGCCATCCCGCTGGCCGCGGCCGGCGACACCACGATCCCGCTGCCCTACCTCTCCGGCCGGATCTATGTGGCGCTCGGCGGAAAGCTGAAGTTCAAGGCGGTGCCGGACGGCAACGGCAATCCGGCCCTCGCCTACCCCGCGGGCTGGGTCGCCTCCGATCCCAACCACCAAGTGCTGCACGACTGCGCCGAGTTCACCCATCTGCCGACGGGCATGTACTGCAACACCACGATGGTCGACATGTTCGGCGTGCCGCTGGCGATCCGCCTCACCGGCGCCCGCGACCAGACGACCGGCACCCTGCGGGAGGGCGCCCGGGCGCGGGTGTTCGCCGAACTGGCCGGGCACGCGGCGTTCGGCCCGCTGGTGGTGGACGACCTGCGGGTGCTGGCCCCCGGCCACGGCCTGGACGCCGGGCTGTTCCCGGCCGACTACCTGGACCCGTATGTCGACCGCGTGTGGAGCGCCTACGCGGGCGGCGGCCTGACGGTCACGACGGGCGCCGGGGAGTTCACCGGCCGCGTGACCGGCGACCGCCTGGTGTTCACCGGCCCCGCCGAGGTCTCCTTCGCCCGCCCGACGACCCGCGACGTGCTGTTCTGCGACGGCGCGCTGCACGCGCCCAACGACGGCGTCACCGGCCCGGTCGCGGCGGTCCTGGCCGCCGCCCTGAACCGGGGCACCGCGCTCAGCCATCCGCGTCAGCCCGCCACCGACCCCGCCACGTTCTACCGGACGGAGCCCGCGCACCACTACGCCCGGGTCCTGCACGAGGCGGCCGAGGACGGCCGGGCCTACGGCTTCGCGTTCGACGACGTCGGAGGCTTCGCCTCCTACATCGAGGACGGCGCGCCGCGGGCCATGACGCTGACCCTCACACCGCTGTGACGAGGCGACCGCCGGGCCGGGCGTGGTCCGGCCCGGCGGCCGCGGGTTCCGCCGGGGAACGTGGCGCCGGGGCGCGTTACTTCTCCCAGACGGGCACCGACGGCAGGCCGAGCCGGGCGCGGGCGCGGTCGGTGAGCTCCTGGATCAGGGCCGTCTTGGCGCGCGCGTAGTCACCGGGGGTGGTGCCGGCGGCGACAAGAGCCCTCTTCAGCTCCGCGTAGCGGGCCGCGTCCCGGGGGTGCCGCCGCAGGTGGTCGCGCAGGATGCGCTGGTTCCGGGTGGGCCAGCTCTCCGCGGCCACCACGTGCAGGATGTGCGTCCTGCGCCGGCCGGCCAGGCGGACATACAGCAGGCGGTCGGTCATGCCGTTGGCATGCCGCCGGTAGCCGAGATCCGCCAGCGCGTCCGCACGGGCCGCCACCGCGGCGAGGTCGTCGGCCGCCGCCATCAGGTCGATAACCGGCTTGGCCGCCAGCCCGGGCACCGCGGTGGAACCGATGTGCTCGATCTCCGGGAACGCCCCGGGCAGCGCGCCGTGCAGCTCCCTGATCGCCGCCGCGGCAAGAGCCGGCCACGCCGGGTCGTAGTCGGCCACCTCCAGGTGCGTTTCGCTCATGTTCGTCACCCGTCGGACGGCCGAGGCGGACCGGTCCGCGCGGCCGCTCAGCCGCCGTACGCCCCCGAGGCCGTCAGCCGCAGCGCCGTGTCGATCAGCGGCACGTGGCTGAACGCCTGCGGGAAGTTCCCCACCTGGCGCATCCGGCGCGGGTCCCACTCCTCGGCCAGCAGGCCCAGGTCGTTGCGCAGGGCCAGCAGCTTCTCGAAGAGCTTGCGGGCCTCCTCGACCCGGCCGATCATCGCCAGGTCGTCCGCCAGCCAGAACGAGCAGGCCAGGAACGCCCCCTCGTCCCCCTCCAGCCCGTCGACGCCGGCCTGGTCCCCCGCGGTCGGGTAGCGCAGGATGAAGCCGTCGAGCGTGGAGAGCTCCCGCTGTATCGCCTCGATCGTGCCGATGACGCGCTTGTCGTCCGGCGGCAGGAAGCCCATCTGCGGGATGAGCAGCAGCGAGGCGTCCAGCTCCTTGGAGCCGTAGGACTGGGTGAAGGTGTTGCGGTCCTTGTCGTAGCCGTGCTCGCACACCGAGCGGTGGATCTCGTCGCGCAGGTCGCGCCATCGCTCCAGCGGGCCGTCCACCTCGCCGGACTCGATCAGCTTGACCGTGCGGTCGACGGCCACCCAGGCCATGACCTTGGAGTGCGTGAAGTGGCGGCGCGGTCCGCGCACCTCCCAGATGCCCTCGTCCGGCTCGTCCCAGTGGTCCTCCAGGTACCGGATGAGCTTGAGCTGGAGCAGGTTCGCGTGGTCGTTGCGCGCCAGGCCCGTCATATGGCCCAGGTGCAGCGCCTCGGTGACCTCGCCGTAGACGTCGAGCTGGAGCTGGCCCGCCGCGCCGTTGCCCACCCGGACCGGCTGGGAGTTCTCATAGCCGGGCAGCCAGCTCAGCTCCGCCTCGGCCAGCTCCCGCTCGCCGGCGATGCCGTACATGATCTGGAGGTTCTGCGGGTCGCCCGCGACCGCGCGCAGCAGCCACTCGCGCCAGGCGCGCGCCTCCTCGTGGTAGCCGGTGCGCAGCAGCGAGGAGAGCGTTATGGCGGCGTCGCGCAGCCAGGTGAAGCGGTAGTCCCAGTTGCGGGAGCCGCCGATCTCCTCGGGCAGCGAGGTGGTGGGCGCGGCGACGATGCCGCCGGTGGGCGCGTAGGTCAGCGCCTTGAGCGTGATCAGCGAACGGACCACGGCCTCCCGGTAGGGGCCGTGGTAGGTGCACTGCGCGACCCACTCCCGCCAGAAGTCCTCGGTCGCCGCCAGCTCGGCCTCGGGCTGCGGCACCGGCGGCGGCTCCTTGTGGGAGGGCTGCCAACTGATGGTGAACGCCACCCGGTCGCCCGGCGCGACGGTGAAATCGGAGTATGTGGTCAGGTTCTTGCCGTAGGTGTCCACGGAGGTGTCCAGCCACACCGAGTCGGGCCCGGCCACGGCCACGGTGCGGTCGTCGACCTTGTGCACCCACGGCACGACCCAGCCGTAAGAGAAGCGCATCCGCAGCGCCGAGCGCATCGGCACCCGGCCGCTGACGCCCTCGACGATGCGCACGAGCTGGGGGGCGTCGGTCCCGCGCGGCGGCATGAAGTCCGTCACCCGAACGGTCCCGCGCGGCGTGTCCCACTCCGACTCGAGGATGAGCGAGTCGCCCCGGTAACGTCTGCGGCTGGCGGGCGGCGGCGGCGCGTCCTTGCCGTGCGCCGGGCCGATCCGCCAGAAGCCGTGTTCATCGGTGCCGAGCAGTCCGGCGAACACGGCATGGGAGTCGAAGCGCGGCAGACACAGCCAGTCCACCGAACCGTTCCGGCAGATGAGGGCGGCGGTCTGCATGTCCCCGACGAGTGCGTAATCCTCGATGCGCCCGGCCACTTTGCCACTCCAGTTGAACTGTGCACCGCCCCACGGGGGACGTGCGATTTTCATCGCCCATTCGAGCGTCCGAGCAGCTTACGACGACGCCCGCCGCTGTGGCGCGACATCCGTGGAGTTGGGTCGGCGCAGCGGGGTGAGCTTGTTCACTTTGGTTGTGAAATGTCGATGACTTGGGTTGGAAACACTTCGGCGTCACCTTAGGTTCCCTCCGCTGTTAGGCTGGTAGCCCGTGGACCGGAGGCTGTGCATCTTCCGAGCCCCAGCGACGTTCCCCCGGAGGTACCCCCGCGTGGGGCGTTGTGAATCCGACCTCGCGACCACGGGAGCGCCCAGTTGGCCATGCCGCCCAGTACCACGACGACCAAGCACATCTTCGTCACCGGCGGGGTCGCCTCCTCGCTCGGCAAGGGGCTCACCGCCTCCAGTCTCGGAGCGCTGCTCAAGGCGCGCGGCCTGCGCGTCACCATGCAGAAGCTCGACCCCTATCTGAACGTCGACCCCGGCACGATGAACCCGTTCCAGCACGGCGAGGTGTTCGTCACCAATGACGGCGCCGAGACGGACCTGGACATCGGCCACTACGAGCGGTTCCTGGACGTCGACCTCGACGGCAGTGCCAACGTCACCACCGGCCAGATCTACTCGACCGTGATCGCCAAGGAGCGGCGCGGCGAGTACCTGGGCGACACCGTTCAGGTCATCCCGCACATCACCAACGAGATCAAGCACCGCATCCGCCGGATGGCCACCGACGAGGTGGACGTGGTCATCACCGAGGTCGGCGGCACCGTCGGCGACATCGAGTCGCTGCCGTTCCTGGAGGCCGTCCGGCAGGTGCGGCACGAGGTCGGCCGGGACAACGTGTTCGTGGTGCACATCTCGCTGCTGCCCTACATCGGCCCCTCCGGCGAGCTGAAGACCAAGCCCACCCAGCACTCGGTCGCCGCCCTGCGTAACATCGGCATCCAGCCCGACGCCATCGTGCTGCGCGCCGACCGGGAGGTGCCCACCGCGATCAAGCGGAAGATCTCGCTGATGTGCGACGTCGAGGAGGCCGCCGTGGTGGCGGCCATCGACGCCAAGTCGATCTACGACATCCCCAAGGTCCTGCACGACGAGGGCCTGGACGCCTATGTGGTGCGCCGCCTGGACCTGCCGTTCCGGGACGTCGGCTGGAACGAGTGGAACGACCTGCTGCGCCGCGTTCACCACCCCGAGCACGAGGTCACCGTCGCGCTCGTCGGCAAGTACATCGACCTCCCCGACGCCTACCTGTCGGTGACCGAGGCGCTGCGCGCCGGCGGATTCGCCAACAACGCGCGGGTGAGGATCAAGTGGGTCACCTCCGACGACTGCCGCGCGCCGGGCGGCGCCGCCGAGCAGTTGGCCGGCTGCGACGCGATCTGCATCCCCGGCGGCTTCGGCGACCGGGGCGTGGAGGGCAAGATCGCGGCCATCACCTACGCCCGGGAGCGGCGCATCCCGCTGCTGGGGCTGTGTCTGGGCCTCCAGTGCATCGTCATCGAGGCCGCGCGGAACCTGGCCGGCATCGAGGGCGCCAACTCCACCGAGTTCGACCAGGCCGTTCCGCACCCGGTGATCTCCACCATGGAGGAGCAGCTCGACATCGTCGCGGGCGAGGGGGACATGGGCGGCACGATGCGGCTGGGGCTGTATCCGGCCAAACTCGTCGAGGGATCCATCGTGCGCGAGGTGTACGGCGGCGAGCCGTACGTCGAGGAGCGCCACCGGCACCGTTACGAGGTGAACAACGCCTACCGCGCCGAGCTGGAGAAGAAGGCCGGGCTGCTGTTCTCCGGCACCTCCCCGGACGGCAAGCTGGTGGAGTACGTGGAGTACCCGCGCGAGGTCCACCCGTACCTGGTCGCCACCCAGGCCCACCCCGAACTGCGCTCCCGGCCCACCCGGCCGCACCCGCTGTTCGCCGGGCTGATCCGGGCGGCGGTGCGCGGGCGGGCCGGTGAGCCGGCGGGCACGGGCGGCGGGGCAGACTGACGGCCATGACCGAGCAGCCGCGCGACTTCCTCGCCGACACCCCGGAAAACTGGTCCGTCACCGCCACGTCCACCCCCTACACCGGCAAGAAGACCGGCGTCCGCGCCGACGACGTCGTGATGCCGGACGGCGGCACCGCCCGCCGTGACTACCAGGTCCACCCCGGCTCGGTGGCCGTGCTGGCCCTCGACGAGCAAGACCGGGTCGTCGTCATCGAGCAGTACCGCCACCCCGTGCGGCACAAGCTGTGGGAGATCCCCGCCGGGCTCCTCGACGTGCCCGGCGAGAACCCGCTGCACGCCGCGCAGCGCGAGCTGTACGAGGAGGCGCACGTCAAGGCCGAGGACTGGCGGGTGCTGGCCGACGTCTACACCAGCCCCGGCGGCAGCGACGAGGCGGTGCGCGTCTTCCTGGCCCGCGAGCTGTCCGAGGCGGAGGGCGAACGGTTCGCCGTCTTCGCCGAGGAGGCCGACATGCGGCACGCCCGGGTTCCCGTGGCCGACCTGGTGCGCGGCGTGCTGGCCGGGCGGCTGCACAACACCTGCCTGGCCGTCGGCGTGCTCGCCCTCCAGGCCGCCCGCGCGGGCGACGGCCTGGCGGCGCTGCGTCCGGCCAACGCGCCCTGGCCGGCCAGGCCCTTCCCGGCCTGACGTGTCTGACCGGCCCGTCCCGGGCCGGTGGCTTACGCTCGGCCCGTGACGGATGTGACCGAACAGACAGTCACCGACGGGTCCGGCTCGCCCGTCTTCCTCGGCCGCCGCGACGAGCTGGCGGCGTTGCGCTCCGACATCCAGCGGGCCGGCCTGGACACCCTGGCCGGCCGCCCCGCCGACCGCGGCCGGGTCCTGCTGATCGCCGGCCGCCCCGGCACCGGCAGGACCGCGCTGGCCGAGGAGTTCGCCGCCGAGCTGCTGGCCGGCGGCGACTACCCGGACGGCCTGCTGCGCGCCCGGCTCACCGACCCCGGTGGCGAGCCGGTGCCGGTGGGCCGCGCCGCGCGCGCCCTGCTGGGCGAGCTCGGCGCCGCCGCCCCGCCCGGGGCCGGCGACGACGAGCTGTCCGACACCCTGCGGGAGGCGCTGTGTGACCGCCGCGCCGTGCTGCTCCTCGACGACGTGGCCACCGCCGACCAGCTCGCCGAGCTGATCCCCGACGGCCGGCACTGCCTGGTGCTCGCCATCGCCCGGGGACCGCTCACCAAGGTGCCCGACGTGCGCCCCTGCACGCTCGGCGCGCTGGACCGGGTCGCCGCCATCCGGCTGCTCGAACGCGGCGCCGGCGACGTCCGGATCACCGTCGACCCCGGCGCGGGGGAGAGCCTGGCCGAATCCTGCGGCCACCTGCCCGCGGCGCTGCTCCTCGCCAGCGGCTGGCTGGCCGCCCACCCCGAGGCCACCGTCGCCGACGCCGTGCGCCGCATGCGGACGCCCCCGGACGACGACGAGCCCGGGGACAAGGACGCGCCCGGCGACGCCCCCCACCCCGGCCAGGACCCGCCGCCCGACGCCGCCGACGAGCCGCTGCGGCGCGCGTTCCGGCTGGCCCACTCCACGCTGCCCGCCCCCGTCGCCCGCATGCTGCGGCTGCTCGTCCTGGCCCCCTCCGGGATCGTCGACGCCCACGCCGCCGCCGCGCTGGCCGGCTGCCCGATGCCGGCGGCCCGCGCCCGGCTGGCCGGTCTGGCCGAGGCCGGCATGCTGCGGCCCGTACCCGGCCGCGTGGCCCCCGGCGGCCCCCAGTACCTGGTGCCCGGCTGCCTCGAACCGCTGCTGCTCGCGCTGCTGCGCCGCCACGAGCGGCCCGCCGAGGCGCTGCTGGCCCGCGCCCGCATACTGGAGCGCACCGTCCGGCTGCTGCGCGCCTGTCAGGCCGTCACCGAGCCGCACGGCAGCCCCGCCCGGCAATGGCTCGCCGGGCTGCCCGGCTCGCTCCGTTTCGACAGCCGGCCCGCCGCCGCCGGCTGGCTCGCCTCCCGCGAACAGTCGCTGATGGCCGCCGCCCGCGTCGCCGTCGCCGACGGCCAGCTCGACACGCTCGCCCGGCGCCTGGTGGCCGCGCTCAGCCGGGCCCTGATCGCGCACCGCGGCGCGGACGCCGCCGCGCCGGAGCTGTACCGGCTCCACGAGCTGGTCCTGGGCGTCGCCGAACGCCGGGGGCTGGCCCGGGAGCGGGCCGCCGCGCTGCTCAACCTCGGGGACCTCGACGCCCGCGCCGGCCGGCTGAACGCCGCGCTGGAGCGTTACCGGGAGGCCCTGGAGACGGCCCGCCGCGAGGGGGACCAGGCCGACCCGCTGGCCGTCGGCCGCACCCTGGAGTCCATCGCCGGCACCTATGGCGAGCTCGGCGACTGGCAGCGGGCCGCCGACTGGTACGGCCGGGCCGTCGCGCTGGCCCTTTCCCGCGGCGACCTGGCCGCGCAGGCCCGGCTGCACGGCCGCGTCGGCGCCGCCCTCGCCTGCACCGCCCAGTGGGGCGAGGCGCTGCGCGCCTGGCGGGCCGCCGCCGCGACGCACCGCAGGGTCGGCGACGGGCGCGCGCACGCCCGCGCGGTGGCGGAGATCGCGCGGGTCCAGGAGTACGCGGGCCGGGCGGAGGACTCCCTGCGCACCGGCGAGGAGGCGCTGCGGCTGGCGGAGCGGACCGGGGACCGGCGGCTCCAGGCCGCGCTGCGGCTGCGCCTCGCGGACTGCGCCGACCGGCTGGGCCGCGGCACGGCCGCCGCCGCGCACCGGGCGGCGGCCGAGCACCTGCTGGCCCACGCCCGTCCCGCCTCGCCGGAATCCTCTGTCACTCCAGAGGGAAACATTAATGAAACACAGCCAGAGCCCCGCCAGAGCGACTGAAAGCAAGGCTGGACAACGCTGATCCCTTCGTTAGAATGGGTGTGGTAACCCTCTGTAACGCTCCTCCGTAGCGCAAGGACGCGTGATTCACGTGAAGGTCGGCATCCCCCGCGAAGTCAAGAACAACGAGTTCCGCGTGGCCATCACCCCGGCCGGAGTGCACGAGCTCGTCACCGGCGGACACCAGGTCTTCGTGGAGCGGGGCGCCGGCCTCGGCTCCGCCATCCCGGACGAGGACTACACCGCCGCCGGCGCCACCGTGCTCGACGGCGCCGACGAGGTCTGGGCCCGGGCCGAGTTGCTGCTGAAGGTGAAGGAGCCGGTGGCCGAGGAGTTCCACCGGCTGCGCAAGGACCAGGTCCTGTTCACCTATCTCCATCTGGCCGCCTCCCGGGAGTGCGCCGACGCGCTGCTGCGCTCGGGCACCACCGCCATCGCCTACGAGACCGTCGAGACGCCGGACCGCGCGCTGCCGCTGCTGGCCCCGATGTCCGAGGTTGCCGGCCGGATCGCGCCCCAGGTCGGCGCCTACCATCTGATGCGGCCGGCCGGCGGGCGCGGCGTGCTGCCCGGCGGCGTGCCCGGCACCCCGGCCGCCACCGCGGTCGTCATCGGCGCCGGGGTCTCCGGCTGGAACGCCACCCAGATCGCGGTGGGCATGGGCTTCCAGGTCACCGTGCTGGACAAGGACATCCGCAAGCTGCGCGACGCGGAGCGGGCCTTCGGCACCCGCGTGCGGACCCTTGCCTCCAACGCCTACGAGCTCGAACGGGCCGTCCTCGGCGCCGATCTGGTCATCGGCGCCGTGCTCGTCCCCGGCGCCCGCGCGCCCCGGCTGGTCACCGGCGACACCGTCGCCCGCATGAAGCCCGGCAGTGTCCTTGTCGACATCGCGATCGACCAGGGCGGCTGCTTCGCCGACTCGCGGCCCACGACCCACGCCGAACCGACGTTCAGGGTGCACGAATCGGTGTTCTACTGCGTGGCCAACATGCCGGGCGCGGTGCCCAGTACGTCGACCCACGCGCTGACCAACGCCACGCTGCCGTATATCGTGGAGCTCGCCAACCACGGCTGGCGGCAGGCGCTTCGCCGCGACCCGGCGCTCGCCCTCGGGCTCAACATCCATGACGGGCACGTCGTCTACGGACCCGTCGCGGAGGCACACGAGCTGCCGCACACCGAGTTGCGCACCGTGCTCGGCTGACCGCCGGAAGGCGGTCAACTCCCGGCGTCAACATCGGGAATGTCACACCACGCCACGCGCGAGGCGAACCGGGAACGGCGGACACGCCGTCCGTCGCCCCTCCTCCGGTGGTCAACTCGTCGTGAACGCAGTGCTTTAACCGTTTCGCGCGCTGCCGAATCGTCCCAGTGACGCGTCTTGTGGCCTTGACAAGTGAATGTTCGACGGCCGACACATCCGTGCCGGTCCGGCAGATTGTGTTGCTGTGAACCACCGACACGCCATAGAGTCGCCAAACGTCGGCATGGTGCAACGCTGACTCTGTCTAGAAGTTTCCTGGTCCCCAAGGAGGTAAGACGACTTGTGAATGAGTCGACAATTACTCCCCGGGGAGGACAACCAGGGGTCCCGGAGCGGCGTCAGGGCGCCTCGGATCTGACGGGCTTGGGCGCCGTCGCTGTCCACACCTACGCAACCCACCAGAGCCAACCGAGCATGACAGCGCATCAGAGCACGGACAGCCATGACGCGAACGCCATGGCAGGTAACCGAACGGGCGGCGACGCCGACCGTTTTCCCGACTACGAAGAGCTCCCCGACGGGCAGTTCTACGACCCCGACGCGGAGTACGAGCCCGATCCCGAGTACGCGGCGACCATCGCGCCCGACGCGGCCCGGCAGCGCCGGGAGCGCATCGGCCCGACCGGCCGTCCGCTGCCGTACTTCCCGATCCCCGGCCCGCTCACCGAACGCGGCCCGGCCAAGATCATCGCGATGTGCAACCAGAAGGGCGGGGTCGGCAAGACGACGTCGGCCATCAACCTGGGCGCCGCGCTCGCCGAGTACGGACGCCGCGTGCTGCTGGTCGACTTCGACCCGCAGGGCGCGCTGTCGGTCGGCCTCGGGGTCAATCCGATGGAGCTCGACCTCACCATCTACAACCTGCTCATGGAGCGGGGGATGGCCCCGGACGAGGTGCTGCTGAAGACGGCCGTCGCCGGCATGGACCTGCTGCCGAGCAACATCGACCTCTCGGCGGCCGAGGTGCAGCTCGTCAGCGAGGTGGCGCGCGAGTCCACCCTTCAGCGCGCGCTGCAACCTCTCGTCAGCGACTACGACTTCGTCATCATCGACTGTCAGCCGTCGCTGGGCCTGCTCACGGTGAACGCGCTCACCGCGGCGCACAAGGTGATCGTTCCGCTGGAGTGCGAGTTCTTCGCGCTGCGCGGTGTGGCGCTGCTCACCGAGACGATCGAGAAGGTGCAGGAGCGGCTCAACCCGGAACTGCGGCTGGACGGCATCCTCGCGACGATGTACGACTCCCGCACGGTGCACAGCAGGGAGGTCCTCGCACGGGTCGTCGAGGCGTTCGACGACAACGTCTACCACACGGTCATCGGGCGAACCGTCCGTTTTCCCGAGACCACGGTCGCGGGCGAGCCGATCACCACCTATGCCTCCAACTCCGTGGGGGCAGCGGCCTATCGCCAGCTTGCCAGGGAGGTGCTCGCCCGGTGCCACGCCGAGTGAGTCTCCCGGCGGCCGACGAACTGTTCCGTAGTACCGGCGGGGCCGCCGTGCAGCCCTCGACGCCTCCGGAGAGCGCGACCGGCACCGCCGAGGGCCCCGCGGCAACGCGGGTGCCCGCTCCCGGCGGCGACCAGTCGGCCGCTCCGGGGGAGGAGACCGAGGGCGGCCGGCGGGCGGCGGGTTCCCCCGAGGAGGCCAGGACCGGCCGGACGCCGGGCGGGGGCCGCGAGGCCGCCGTGCCCGGCCAGCCGAAGCGCGACCAGGCCGCGCGGCCGGCGCAGACCGGCGCGGCCAAGGGCGGTCGCGCGAACAACAACAACACCGCCGCCGGCGCCCAGCGCCGGGGCCGTTCCGCCCGCCGTCCCAGCGGGAGAGAGCGCCACGACGAGAAGATCACGGTCTACGTCTCCGCCGAGGAGCTGATGGACCTGGAGCACGCCCGGCTGGTGCTGCGGGGCGAGCACGGGCTGGCCGTCGACCGCGGCAGAATCGTCCGGGAGGCCGTCGCCGTCGTCCTGGCCGACCTGGAGTCGCGCGGCGACGCGAGCATCCTCGTCCGCCGCCTGCGCGGCCGTTGACCACCCCATGAGCACGACCCCCCGCCGCCGGCGGCAACTCGGCGCGGGTCCGGGCACGCCCGGACCCCTGCCCGCCGAGACGGCGGAGCCCCTGGCCCCGTCACCCACCGGGCCCCCGCCCGAGCCGGAGTCCCCGGAGGAGACCCCGGCGGCGCCGGTGAACGCCGGGGAGACGCCGGACGGGACAACGGACGGCGAGGAGGCGGGCGCCGGGGCACCGGATGTCGGGGAGGCGGACGTTGGGGCACCGGACGTTGGAGAACTGGCCCGCGACGACTCCGGCGACGGTGAGACGGCGCCGGACGAGACGGCCGGCGAAGAAACCGGTGACGACGGGCGGTTCAAGGTCGTTCTGGAGAACTTCGAGGGCCCCTTCGACCTGCTGCTCCAGCTCATCTCCCGGCACAAGCTCGACGTCACCGAGGTCGCCCTCTCCCGCGTCACCGACGAGTTCATGGCCCATATCCGCGCCATGGGCCCCGACTGGGACCTCGACCAGACCACCGAGTTCCTCGTCGTCGCGGCCACCCTGCTCGACCTCAAGGCGGCCCGGCTGCTGCCCACCGCCGAGGTGGAGGACGAGGCGGACCTCGCCCTCCTGGAGGCCCGCGACCTGCTCTTCGCCCGCCTCCTCCAGTACCGCGCGTACAAGCGCGTCGCCGCCATCTTCGCCGACCGCCTCGCCGCCGAGGCGCGGCGTTACCCCCGCACCGTCGGCCTGGAGCCGCACCACGCGGAGCTGCTGCCGGACGTGGTGATCCGGGTCGGGCCCGAGGGGTTCGCCAAGCTCGCGGTCAAGGCCATGCAGCCCAAGCCGAGGCCCCAGGTCTACGTCGACCACATCCACGCCCCGCTGGTCAGCGTCCGCGAGCAGGCGGAGATCGTCATCGGCCGGCTCAAGGAGCTGGGCGAGGCCACCTTCGCCGAGCTGACCGGGGACGCCCCCGACACCCTCACCGTCGTCGCCCGCTTCCTGGCGCTGCTGGAGCTCTACCGGGAACGGGCCGTGGTCCTCGACCAGGACGAGGCGCTCGGGCCGTTGACCATCCGCTGGAGCGGCGCGGCCACGAACCGGCCGCTGGTCACCGACGAGTTCGATCAGGAGGACCCCGAGCGGGCCGGGAAGGCCGGCCGGGCCGGACGGAACACGGCGGACCCCGGCGGAACGGCGCAGGCCGGGCCGCCCGAGTCCGGGAGAGAAGTACGCGCATGAGCCAGGAGCCCGAGCCGCGGCCGGACGAGGACCAGGGCGAGGACCAGGACGAGCCGATGCCGTTGAAGCCCGCCCTGGAGGCGGTCCTCATGGTCGTCGACGAGCCCGCCACGGAGGAGCACCTCGCCAAGGTCATCGGTCACCCCCGCCGGGCGGTGTCCGCGGCCCTGCGCGAGCTGGCCGACGAGTACACCCGGGAACGCCGCGGCTTCGAGCTGCGGCTGATCGCCGGCGGCTGGCGCTACTACACCCGGCCCCGGTACGCGGACGCCGTGGAGAGCTTCGTGCTGGACGGCCAGCACGCACGGCTCACCCAGGCCGCGCTGGAGACGCTGGCGGTGGTCGCCTACCGCCAGCCGGTCAGCCGTTCCCGCGTCTCCGCGATCCGCGGCGTGAACTGTGACGGGGTCATGCGGACCCTGCTCCAGCGGGGGCTGGTGGCCGAGGCGGGCACCGAACCCGAAACAGGTGCGATCCTGTATGTGACGACGCACTACTTCCTGGAGCGGATGGGCCTGCGCGGCCTGGACGAGCTCCCGGAGCTCGCGCCCTTCCTACCGGAGGCCGAGCAGGTCGAGGGCGAGAGCCAGGAGGGGGTGCCGTCGTTCGACGTGGACGATCCAGACGTAGCCGACACCGGCGACTCCCCAACGGAACTTTGATGCGAAGCAGCGGCAGGAACAGCAACCGGAACTACCGGGGCGCGGGCAACAGCCGTGACGACAGGCAGCAGCGCGCCGGCCGTCCCCGCCCCGAGGACCGCAGGTACGGGCAGAGCGGCGGCCCGGCCCCGCGCAAGAAGCGGGCCGCGCCGGCCCGTTCCCGCGAGTACGAGGCGCAGATCGAGGAGCGCAACCGTCAGCGGCACGACAAGCCGGCCCTCAAGCTGCCCAAGACGTTCGGCGAGGAGGAGGGCGAGCGGCTCCAGAAGGTGCTCGCGCGCGCCGGCCTCGGCTCGCGCCGCGCCTGCGAGGAGCTGATCGACCAGGCCCGGGTCGAGGTCAACGGGCAGATCGTCACCTCCCAGGGGCGCCGGGTGGACCCGGAGAAGGACGAGATCAAGGTGGACGGGCTGACGATCGCGGCCCAGTCGCACCTGTTCTTCGCCCTGAACAAGCCGGCCGGCGTCGTCTCCTCCATGGAGGACCCGGAGGGCCGCCAGTGCCTGGGCGACTACGTGCAGAACCGCGAGACGCGGCTCTTCCACGTCGGCCGCCTGGACACCGAGACCGAGGGCCTGATCCTCCTCACCAACCACGGCGAGCTGGCCCACCGGCTCACCCACCCCAAGTACGGCGTCACCAAGACCTACCTCGCCGCGATCCAGGGCCCCATCCCGCGCGACCTCGGCAAGCGGCTCAAGGAGGGCGTGCAGCTCGAGGACGGCTACGCCCGCGCCGACCACTTCCGCGTCGTGCAGAACACCGGGAAGAACTACCTGGTCGAGGTCTCGCTGCACGAGGGCCGCAAGCACATCGTGCGCCGCATGCTCGCCGAGGCCGGGTTCCCGGTCGACAAGCTGGTCCGCACCCGGTTCGGGCCCATCGTGCTCGGCGACCAGAAGTCCGGCTGGCTGCGCCGGATGACCAACACCGAGGTGGGCCGGCTGATGCAGGAGGTCGGCCTGTAACGGGCGGTGGAGGCGGCGGCCGGCTCGCGGTCGGCCGCCTCCCGGGACGGCATTACGCTGGGACAATGCGCACCGCCCTCGTCATCGGCACCGGCCTGATCGGGACCTCCATCGCCCTCGCGCTCTCCGGCCGGGGCGTTCGGGTGCACCTAACGGACCAGGACCCCGACCAGCCGCGCACCGCCGCGGCCCTGGGCGCGGGCACCGAGGACGCCCCCGACGGCGCGGTGGACCTGGCCGTCGTCGCCGTTCCCCCGGCCCATATCGCCGAGACCGTGCACGCCCTCCAGCGGCGCGGCGCCGCCCGCGGCTACGTGGACGTCGGCAGCGTGAAGAGCGGGCCGCGCCGGGAGCTCTCCGCGCTCGGCGCCGATCTGACCTCCTACCTCGGCTCGCACCCCATGGCGGGCCGGGAGCGGTCCGGGCCGCTGGCCGCCACCGCCGACCTGTTCGACGGCCGGCCCTGGGTGCTCACGCCCACCCCGGAGACCGACACCGAGGTGCTCAACCTGGTGCTGGAGCTGGTCGCGCTGTGCCGCGCCGTGCCCGTGGTGATGGAGGCACCGGCCCACGACCGGGCCGTCGCCCTCGTCTCGCACACGCCGCAACTGCTGTCCAGCCTGCTCGCCGCCCGGCTGGGCACCGCCGACGAGGCCGCGGTGCGGCTGTGCGGGCAGGGCATCCGGGACGTCACCCGCATCGCCGCCTCCGACCCCCGGATGTGGATCGACATCCTCTCGGCCAACCCGGGCCCGGTCGCCGACATACTGTCCGAGATCGCCGCCGACCTCGACGAGACCGTGCGTTCCCTGCGGGCCCTGGAGTCCGCCGACGAGGCCAAGCGCGGCCAGGGCGCGGCGGGCATCGAGGCGGTGCTGCGGCGCGGCAACGCCGGCCGCGAGCGGGTGCCGGGCAAACACGGCGCCGCGCCCGCCGCGTACGAGACGGTGGCCGTTCCCATCACCGACCGCCCCGGCGAGCTGGCCCGCATCTTCGCCGACGCCGGCCGGGCCGGGGTCAACATCGAGGACGTCCGCATCGAGCACGCCACCGGCCAGCAGGCCGGCCTGGTGCAGCTCATGGTCGACCCGAGCGCGGCGCCGGGGCTCATCGCCTCCCTGCGCGAACGGGGCTGGTCCATCCGCCAGTAGGGCGCCGCTCCCGGTGCCGGTACGCTTCTTCCTCGAGGTCCCCGCCCCGTGGGCGCCGGCTCTCCCCTCCTCCCGCGCTTCGACGCGTTCGAATGTCTGAGAAAGGTGCGCACCGCCGTGGCTGAATCTCCCGTCGTCGTCGCCATCGACGGCCCCTCCGGCACGGGCAAGTCCAGCACCTCCAAGGCGGTGGCCGTGCGGTTGGGCCTGGGCTATCTCGACACCGGCGCCCAGTACCGGGCCATGACCTGGTGGATGCTGACGAACGGCATCGACGTCGACGACCCCGCGGCCGTGGCCGCCGCCTCGGCCAAGCCGTCGATCGTCTCCGGCACCGATCCGCAGAACCCCACCATCACCGTCGACGGCACCGACGTCTCCGCGCCCATCCGCGGCCGTGAGGTCACCGCCGCGGTGAGCGCGGTCAGCGCCGTTCCCGAGGTGCGCTCCCGGATCACCGAGCTCCAGCGTTCCCTCGCCGCCGAGGCGCCCGGCGGCATCGTGGTCGAGGGCCGGGACATCGGCACCACCGTGCTGCCCGACGCCGACGTGAAGATCTTCCTGACCGCCTCCCCGGAGGCCAGGGCCGCCCGCCGCAGTGCCGAGCTCAAGGGCAAGGAGGCGGCCGACCTCGCCACCACCAAGGAGGCGCTGGCCCGGCGCGACGCGGCCGACTCCGGCCGGAAGACCTCCCCGCTGGCCAAGGCCGACGACGCGGTCGAGGTCGACACCACCGAGCTGACCCTGCCGCAGGTCATCGAGTGCGTGGTCACTCTCGTCGAAGAGTGGAAGCGGCGAGGTCGGTGACCCGGCCCGGCGCCCGCGGCGCGGTCGCCGGCCGCCGGCTGGCCTGCGGTGTCATCCACACCGTGTGGCGGCCCCGGGTGCTGGGCGCGTGGCGGGTCCCGGCCACCGGCCCCGTCATCCTCGCGGTCAACCACACGCACAACGTGGACGGCCCGGTGCTCATGGGCACCGCGCCGCGCCCGGTGCACTTCCTGATCAAGAAGGAGGCGTTCACCGGGCCGCTGGGCACGTTCCTGCGGGGGATGGGGCAGATACGCGTGGACCGCGCCGGCGCCGACCGCGCCGCCATCGGCTCGGCGCTCGCCGTGCTCGCCGCCGGCGGCGTGCTCGGCATCTTCCCCGAGGGAACGCGCACCACCGGCGACTTCGCGGCGCTCCGCGCCGGGCTGGCCTACTTCGCGCTGCGCTCCGGCGCGCCGGTCGTGCCCGTCGCGGTGCTCGGCAGCGGCGAGCGGCCCGGCCGCGTCATAGCCGCGCTGCCCCCGCTGCGCGGCCGGATCGACGTCGTCTTCGGCGACCCGTTCACCGTCGGCGGCGGGCGGCGCACCGGGGCGGCGCTGGACGCCGCGACCGACCGCCTGCGGCAGCGGCTCACGGCCCATCTGAAGGACGCCAGGCGCCACACGCGCCGCGCGAGCGACACTTGATGCGCGGGCACCCCGCGCAGCCACCCACGACGACGAGGTACAGGACTCCATGACCGACCAGAACCACCCGGGCACCGCCGACGCGCACGGCGCGCTCGGCGACGCCGAGTACGCGGAGTTCATGGAGCTCGCCGCGGAGGAGGGCTTCGACGCCGAGGAGGTCGACAGCGAACTGGCCGCCGCCGCGTCCGGCCCGCTGCCCGTCCTCGCGGTCGTCGGCCGGCCGAATGTCGGCAAGTCGACCCTGGTGAACCGCATCCTTGGCCGCCGCGAGGCCGTCGTCGAGGACCGGCCCGGCGTCACCCGGGACCGCGTGACGTACGAGGCCGAGTGGGCCGGGCGCCGCTTCAAGGTCGTCGACACCGGCGGCTGGGAGCAGGACGTGCTGGGCATCCAGGCGTCCGTCGCCGCCCAGGCCGAGTTCGCCATCGAGGCCGCCGACGCCGTCGTGCTGGTCGTCGACGCGACCGTGGGCGCCACCGACACCGACGACGCCGTGGTCAAGCTGCTGCGCCGCGCCGGCAAGCCCGTGGTGCTGTGCGCCAACAAGGTCGACGGCCCCTCCATGGAGGCCGAGGCCGCCTACCTGTGGTCGCTCGGCCTGGGCGAGCCGCACCCCGTCTCCGCCCTGCACGGCCGCGGCACCGGCGACATGCTGGACGCGGTGCTGGAGGTGCTGCCGGACGCGCCGCGGGAGACGTTCGGCGCCACGGTCGGCGGCCCGCGCCGCATCGCCCTCATCGGCCGGCCGAATGTCGGCAAGTCGTCCCTGCTGAACAAGGTGGCGGGCGAGGAGCGGGTAGTCGTCGACGAGAAGGCGGGCACGACCCGGGACCCGGTGGACGAGCTGATCGACCTCGGCGGGAAGACGTGGCGTTTCGTCGACACGGCGGGCATCAGGCGCCGCGTGCACCTCCAGGACGGCGCCGACTACTACGCCTCGCTGCGGACCGCGGCGGCCCTGGAGAAGGCCGAGGCCGCGGTGGTGCTGATCGACATCAGCGAGCCCATCAGCGTTCAGGACACCCGGATCATCACCATGGCCGTGGACGCGGGCCGGGCGCTGGTGATCGCCTACAACAAGTGGGACGTCATGGACGACGAGCGCCGCTTCTACCTGGAACGGGAGATCGAGCAGGAGCTCGTCCAGGTCCAGTGGGCGCCGCGCGTCAACATCTCCGCGCGCACCGGGCGGCACATGGAGAAGCTGGTCCCGGCGATCGAGACCGCGCTGGCGAGCTGGGAGAGCCGGGTGCCCACCGGCAAGCTCAACGGCTTCCTCGGCCAGCTCGTGGCCTCCCACCCGCACCCGGTCCGGGGCGGCAAGCAGCCGAGGATCCTCTTCGGCACCCAGGCAGGCACCTGCCCGCCGCGGTTCGTCCTCTTCGCCTCCGGCTTCCTGGAGGCGGGCTACCGGCGCTTCATCGAGCGGCGGCTGCGCGAGGAGTTCGGCTTCGAGGGCACCCCGATCCAGGTGTCGGTGCGGGTGCGGGAGAAGCGCGGCCGGAAGAAGTGAGCAGGGCTGTCCGGGGCCGTCGCGGCCCCGGACGGTCAGCGGGGATCGGTGTCCCGGTGGCCCGCGGGCAGCGCCGCCGGGGTGAGCCGGGACGCCGAGGTGGACCCCACGCCGCTCCACCCCGAGTACGGTGAGTCCCGCCACCGCCAGCTCCCCGCGCCCACGCCGTAGCTGGTGGAGAAGCCCACGAAACGCAGGTCCTCCTCCCCGGAGCGGTCTCCGGGGAGCGTCCGGAACTGCCTGCGGTACTCCGCGCACAGCGCGTCGTAGATGGGGGTGGCGGAGGCGGCGGGCCGCTCGTAGGACGAGCGCATCCCGGGAATGACGCGGTGGGTCTGCTGCGACCGGGAGGGTTCATAGGATTGCACGCCCGTCCAACGAGCAAGCGGTGCGGGCGGATGCGGCCCGGCGCGACGGTCTACCTGATCGTCGCAGGCGCCGTCACCCTCAGGTGCCGGTGAGCGGCATCGCCGCGGACACCAGGAGGCCGCCGGCGGCGGCCTTCTCCAGCGCGTCGCGCAGCAGGTCCTCGCGCGGCTGCTGCCCGATCGCGCCGGCCGGCGCCGCGTAGACGAACACGGTGTGCCGCTGGTTGGCGCTGGCCCGCCAGCCGTCCGTCAGCGGCAGCGGCTGGTGCGCCTGCCACCAGGCGCTCGGCTGGCCGCCGGCCGGGTCGCCCTGGAGCACCGCGTGCAACTGCCCCATGGCGACCAGCACCGACCAGCCGGGCAGCCGCGCGGGCGCCCGGGAGACGCTGGTCACCGGCAGGAAGCCGGCCTCGATCAGCAGCGGCAGGAAGTCGTCGCCGGGGCCGGTGGAGCCGGGCCGGACGACGGGGCCGGTCGGCTCCACCACGATGGCCGGGTGCAGCTCGTCGTCGATCAGGATCTGGCCGCAGGTCACGCCCAGCACGGCCTGTCCCGGGTCGGCGCCCCCGCCCGGCGCGGCGATGGCCGCGGGGGCGGCGGGAGCGGCGGTCTCGCCGGTGATGGACCGCACGGCGCCCTGCAACTGCTCCTCGGAGACGGAGACGACCTGGGAGGGGATGCAGGAGGCGTGGGCGAAGGCGAGCACCGCGGTCTCCCCGCCCACGAAGAGAACGGTGCTCGTGCGCTCCTGCTCCGGGTTCCCGGGCGTGCGGCACGAGGTGCAGTCGTAGCTGCCCGGGGCGTTCTCCCCGGCGAGCAGACGGTCGGCTTCTTCGTCGCCGATCTCGGCGCGTACGTCGTCGCTGACGTCGAGCAAGGGGGACACGGTCGCTCCTCGGTTCGGGATCTCCCCCGCCCTCCGCGGCGGGGTGCCCCGTGCACAACGGCGTGAGGCGCGCGGGGTCACGCCCGGGCGCCCCGGAATCGCCCATGGCTCCGCCCGTGCCGCCGAAGGTCGCACGGCTGAGCGACGGCCGGGCGCCGGTGAGCCGCTATAAACCGGAAGTTCACCGTGTTCACTTCAAAGGTGAATCGTGGGTGGCCGGAAATTATTCGAATCCCACCCGAAAATGGCGTCGATAAATGGCCTGCGGCGCGGCCGCCGGAAATTTCTGTCGGCCGTCAATTACGGAGTGCGCGCGTTACGCCGAACGGGTCGCGGGCCCGCGGTCTGTGACAAAAGCGTGACAGTCCCCTGATCCGGGCGGGACTTCCGGGTGGTCCGCGGAGGCCGTACGGTGGCCGCATGGCCCCCCTGCCCCGTCAGCCGCAGACCCCCGACGACAGCCCCGACGCGTATGTCGGCCTGGACGCCGACACCGCGGAACGGCGGGCCCGTGACCGAGGCTGGCCCCGCGTCCGCCGCCTGCCGCCGGACGCGGTGATCACCATGGAGTACATGGCCGGCCGCCTCAACTTCTCGGTGCGGGACGGCGAGGTTGTCCGCTGCTGGCAGGGCTGAGGCCCGGCGCGGGCGCCGCCGGGCGCCCGCTCAGTGACTGCTGACCGGCCGGACCGGCCGCTCCGGGCGGCCCGGGTGGGCACTCCGCCCCGGCTGCCGCAGCCGCACCGGCGCCACCGAGCGCGGCGCGGTGCCCGGCCGGGCACCGGCCACGGCGGGCTCACTGTGCGGCCTGGTCTCCTCGCCCTGCCGGGCCGCGGCCGGCATCGGCTGCGGGGCCGCCTCCAGTGGGGCGGGCCGGGAGTCCGGCCGGGCGGGCGCGCCGCGCAGCCGGTCCCGGATGGTCAGCACCCTCCGCTCGACCCGGGCGATCAGCGGCTCGCACCACGGCAGGGCGAGCAGCACCAGCAGCCCGGCGGCCCAGCCCAGCAGCACGTCGCTGACCCAGTGCGTGCCGAGGTAGACGGTGGTGGCGCCCACGCCCAGGGCGAAGACGGCGGCGATGACCGACAGGGTCCGTCGCGCGGTGGGGGTGGTGGCCAGATAGGCCAGGATTCCCCAGGTCACCACCGCGTTGGCGGTGTGGCCGGAGGGAAATATATCGCCGGTCAGGAACATCTCGTTCGAGCCGATGGCGTTGGCGTAGTGTGGCCCCTCGCGGCCCATCCCGAGCTTCGCGGCGCCGACGCTCACGTTCAGCAGGAGCAGGGCGCTGGCCATCACCAGCAGCGGGCGGAGCGTCCGCTGCCGCCAGCAGCGCCAGCCGAGCCAGGCGGCGATCAGCACCGCGGTGGGGCCGCGCTGGCCCAGGACCACGAAATAGTCGAGAAACGCGTGCAGGCCGGGCCACTGCTTATAGGGCCGGAAGAGCATCACCTGCCAGTCCAGCCGGACCAGCCACGACGTGCTGAGCACCGCCGCCACGATGACCGCGTAGAAGCCCAGGGTGACCCACATGAGCATCATGCGGGTACGGCTCATAACGGGAGCCGGCACGTTCGGCGGCTGTGGCTCCTGTTCGAGGCGGGCCAGGAATCGGTCGGTACGCACACTCGCAAGATTACAGCCCGTGATAGCGGGCTTCCTGCCATGGCCCGCCTTCGTAATGGCGATGTGATGTAGGGCAGATATTTTATGCCCTCCTATTTCCCTGCTTTAAGAAATTCGCCGGCGCGGAATGTGTCGCTCCGGGGGTCGCCGGCGGGCACCTTGATCGCGTTGCCGCCGGAAATGCCTAGGTGAACGGTGTCCCCCGGACGGCGGCCGGCGCCGGCCCCGGGGGACAGGTGCGGCGGCCCGGAGGGGCTGTCGTAGTCTGTCTGACCATCTGCCTCCCACCGTGCCCGGTGTGCGCGCCACCACCGGGACTCCCCCGTGGTGGCGAGGGACCGGCGCGAGAGCAGGAGGTGCGTAGATGTCCGGGATGACCCCGCCCGGAGCCCCCGCAGACGACCGTCGCCGCTGGATGGTCCTCGTCGTCCTGTGCGCCAGTCTGCTCCTGGTCGCCGTCGACGCCACCGTGCTGCACGTGGCCGTGCCCGCCGTCTCCGAGGAGCTGCGGCCCAGCGGCGTCGAGCTGTTGTGGATCGTCGACGTCTACCCGCTGGTGTGCGCGGCACTCCTCATTCTCTTCGGCACGCTGGGCGACCGCGTCGGACGGCGCCGCGTGCTGCTGCTGGGCTACGGCTGCTTCGGGCTGGCCTCGGCGCTCGCCGCGTACGCCCCCACCGCCGGGGTGCTGATCCTGGCCCGGGCGCTGCTCGGCGTCGGCGGCGCCATGATCATGCCGGCCACGCTGTCGATCCTGCGGCAGGTCTTCCCCGACCGGCGCGAGCGGGCGCTGGCCATCGGCGTCTGGAGCGCGGTCGCGGCGGTGGGTGCCGCGATAGGCCCGCTGGTGGGCGGCGTGCTGCTGGAGCACTTCTGGTGGGGCTCGGTCTTCCTGGTCAACATCCCGCTGATGGCGCTCTGCCTGCCCGTGGGCGCCCTGCTGCTGCCCGAGTCCACCGGCGACCGGTCGGGCCCCTGGGACGTGGCGGGCGCGCTGCTGGCCGCGGCGGGGCTGTTCGCCGTGATCCTCGCGGTGAAACGGGCCGGCGGCGGCGACCTGTTCACCCCGGGCACCGCGCTGGCCGCCGGGCTCGGGGCCGCGCTGCTCGTCACGTTCGTCCGCCGGCAGCGGCGGCGCGGCGATCCGCTGATCGACCTGTCGGCGTTCTCCCGGCCCGCCTTCGGTACCTCCGTGGGCTGCATCGTGCTCACGGTGCTGGCGCTGGTCGGCCTGGCGCTGGTGGCCGCCCAGTATCTGCAACTGGTGCTCGGGCTCTCGCCGTTGGAGACCGGGCTGCGACTGTTGCCGCTGAGCCTGGCCGCGATCGCCGCCGGGCTGGCGGGGTCGCGCATGCTGCACTGGCTGGGCCCGCGCACCATGGTCGCGTTCGGCTTCGGGCTGACCGCGGTCGCCGTGCTCACGCTGACCTGCCTGGGCGAGCAGGACAAGCCGCTGGTCATGACCCTGGGCTTCGTGCTGCTCGGCTTCGGGCTGGAGACCACGCTGTTCGGCTCCTACGAGTCCATGCTCAGCGATGTCCCGGCGGGGCAGGCCGGGGGAGCGGCGGCGATCGGCGAGACGGCGTACCAGTTCGGCGCGGGCATCGGCATCGCGCTGCTGGGCAGCGTGATGAACGCGATGTACGGCCCGGCCGTGCGCGGCCTGAACGGCGTGCCCGCGGCCGACAGCGAGGCGGCCGGGCATTCGCTGGGCGAGGCGTACACGGTGGCGGCCCGGCTCGGGGGCGAGGCGGGCGAGCACTTGCGGCGGACGGCGCGGGACGCGTTCGTCCACGGGATGCACATGACGCTGCTGGCCAGCGCGCTGATGCTGGTGCTCGGCGCCCTCGCCGCGCTGCGGCTGCCGCGCGAACTGTGCGACGGGCGGGGCCGGAAGGCGGACGAGCGGGAGCTCTTGCCGAGCGGCGTTACCCGCCCGTAACGTCGGCGCATGGCCCTTGATCCCGCCCCCTCCGACCTCCCCGCCTTCGACCCGGCCGACCCGCTGGGCCTCGACGAGCTGCTCGGCGACGACGACCTCGCGGTGCGCGGCACGGTCCGCAAGTGGGCGGCCGACCGTGTGCTGCCGCACATCGCGGACTGGTATGAGCGGGGCGAACTGCCCGACATCCGGGGCCTGACCAGAGAGCTGGGCGCGCTCGGCGCGCTCGGGATGACGCTTCAGGGGTACGGCTGCGCCGGGGCGTCCGCCGTGCAGTACGGGCTGGTCTGCCTGGAGCTGGAGGCCGCCGACTCCGGCATCCGTTCCCTGGTCTCCGTGCAGGGCTCGCTCGCGATGTACGCCATCCACCGGTTCGGCTCCGCCGAGCAGCGGGAGCGGTGGCTGCCGCCGATGGCCGCGGGCGAGACGATCGGCTGTTTCGCGCTGACCGAGCCGGACCACGGCTCGGACCCGGCGGGCATGCGCACCCGGGCCGAACGGGACGGCTCCGACTGGGTGCTGACCGGGCGCAAGATGTGGATTACCAACGGGTCGGCGGCAGGCGTCGCCGTCGTCTGGGCCCGCACCGACGAGGGCGTGCGCGGCTTCGTGGTGCCGACGGACGCGCCGGGCTTCACCGCCGCCACCCTCCGGCACAAGGGCTCGTTGCGCGCCTCGCTCACCAGCGAGCTGGTGCTGGACGGGGTCCGGCTGCCCGCCGACGCGGTCCTGCCGGAGGCGCGCGGACTGCGGGCGCCGCTGGGCTGCCTGGGCCACGCCCGGTACGGCATCATGTGGGGCGCGCTGGGCGCCGCCCGCACCTGCCTGGAGACCGCGCTCGAATACGCCCGCACCCGCGAGCAGTTCGGCCGCCCGATCGGCGGCTTCCAGCTCACCCAGGCCAAGCTCGCCGACATGGCGGTCGAGCTGCACAAGGGGCTGCTGCTCGCGCTGCACCTGGGCCGCCGCATGGACGCCGGGCGGCTGCGACCGGAGCAGGTCAGCTTCGGCAAGCTGAACAACGTCCGGGAGGCGCTGGCGATCTGCCGCACCGCGCGCACGATCCTGGGCGCCAACGGCATCTCGTTCGAGTACCCGGTGATGCGGCACATGGCGAACCTGGAGTCGGTGCTGACCTACGAGGGCACCACCGAGATGCACCAGCTCATCCTCGGCAAGGCGCTGACCGGCCTGGACGCGTTCCGGGGCTGAGGGGGCGAGCGCGGTCGGGGGATCGCGAATAATCGGACGGGTGACTCACCTCGCCGGCGTGGACGCGCCGCCCGTACGCAACGGCCCCGGCCCCCGCCGGCTCGGGGCCCTCGCCGCCCCGGTGCGCCATGCCGCTCCCGCGCTGCTCGGCTTCGCCGCCGTCCGGCTGCTGTGCGCGGTGGTGCTCGCGCTGTGGGACCCGGCCGAGGAGAAGGGCGTGGTCCGGCTGCTGTCCCGGCGCTGGGACTCGGTCTGGTACGCGAGCATCGCGGAGAACGGCTACGAGCGCACCGTGCGGCTGGAGGACGGCGGCGTCCACTCCGACCTGGCGTTCTTTCCGCTGCTGCCCTGGCTGGAGCGAGGGATCGGCGCCGTCTCGCCGCTGTCGGCGGGGGAGGCGGGGCTGCTGGTCAGCGCGGTCGCCTCGCTGGCCGCGGCCTGGGGTCTGTTCGCCATCGGGGACCGGCTGTACGGCCGTCGGGCCGGGGTGCTGCTGGCCGTGCTGTGGGCGGCCGTGCCGGTCGGGATCGTGCAGTCCATGGCGTACACCGAGTCGCTGTTCACGGCGTTCGCTGCCTGGTCGCTGTACGCGCTGCTCACCGGGCGGTGGCTGTGGGCGGGCGCGCTGTCCGCCGCGGCCGGGCTGACCCGCCCCGCCGGGCTGGCGGTGGCCGCGGCGGTGGCCGTCACGGCGGCGGTCACGCTGTTGTCCGACCGGGACGTGCCGTGGTCGGCGCACCGGCGGATGCTGCTGGGCGTGCTGCTGGCGCCGCTGGGCTGGCTGGGCTATGTGGTGTGGGTGGCCGGGCGGACGGGGGAGCCGCTGGGCTACCTGGACATCCAGGAGCAGTGGGGGAACGGGTTCGACGGCGGGCGGGCGTTCGCCTCGTTCGTCCTGGACCGGCTGACCGGCTCGGCGCCGCTGGCCGGGGTGGGGCTGATCGCCGGGGTGGCGCTGCTGATCTGGGTCTGTGTGCTGTGCGTGCGGCTGCGGCTTCCCGTGCCGCTGCTGGTCTACGGCGCGGCCATGGTGGTGCTCGCGCTGTGCGCGGCCGGGTACTTCGGGTCCAAGCCGCGGCTGCTGCTGCCCGCGTTCCCGCTGCTGCTGCCCGCCGCGGTGGCGCTGGCCCGCGCGCGCCGGGGCACCGTGGCGCTCGTGGTGGGCGGCGCGGTGGCCGGGGCCGCGGTGTACGGCGCCATCTGGCTCACCGGCTCCGGGCCGCCGTGAGCGGCCCGGCTCCGCCGTGGCGGCGGAGCCGGGGTCAGCTCTGGTTGAAGAAGCCGCCGTCCGAGGCGTGGCGGCTGTCGCCGCTGACGACCTCGTAGTCGGCCGGGGTCAGGAGGAACACGCGGTTGGCCACGCGCTCGATGTCGCCGCGCAGCCCGAAGGTCAGGCCGGCCGCGAAGTCCACCACGCGCTTGGCGTCGGCGGCCTCCAGCACCGTGAGGTTGATGACGACCGGGATGCCGTCGCGGAAGAGCTCGCCGATGCGCCGGGCGTCCCGGAAGCTGCCCGGCGTGACCGTGGCGATCCGGCCCCCCTGCTCCTCGGCGGCCTCCGCCGCCACGCGCAGCCGGGGGTCGGTGGTCCACGGCGCGGCGTCGTCGCCCGGCTCGGGCCCCTCGGCGTACTCGTCGTCGTAGTAACGCATGTCGCGGTCGTCGACGAGGCCCAGCCAGGCACTCGCCTTGCGCACCGATCCCATGGACGCCTCCTCTCTGCTCACGCGGTCCGTACCCGTCCGCTCCCCTATGGTCGTCCATGATGCGGACGATGCGCCAAGCGGATAGCCACGGATACCGGGTTTCGTAACGGTTCTGGTGCATACGATGTGCCGCGCCATCAGCGACGTTGCGGTGTCGGGTCGCTGACGGAGAGTAAGTCGCGCACGCCCCGCCAACCGGGTGACACGGAACGTGTTCCGCTGTCCGAAAGGCGTTCTTGGCAACAAGGCTGACGTTGAGAAGACTCAGGGCAGCGCTTGTCAGGGGCATGCCCTATCGGCCGGTCCCTGGCCACGCCTCACGGGACCGCTTACCCAACGGCCCCCTGATTCCTTACCTGGAGGAAGAGCAGTGAGTATGAAGCGCACCAACCCCCACAGACGCCTGTCGCGACGCATGGGGCTGACCGCCGCGGCGTCCGGCCTGCTGGCCATGGCGGCCTTCGTCATCCCGAACTCCGCCCAGGCCGAACCCGTGTCGACCTTCAGCACCAGCCAGCTCGCCTCGGTGAGCGACGCGGTGCTCGCCGCCGACGTCGGCGGCACGGCCTGGACTGTCGACAAGGCGACGAACAGGGTCGTCGTCACCGTCGACGAGACCGTCTCGGCCGGCGAGATCTCCGAGCTCCGGCAGAGCGCCGGCAGCCTGCGGGGCGCCCTCACCATCGAGCGCACCGAGGGCCGGCTCCAGCGCTACATCGCCGGTGGCGACGCCATCTACGCCAGCGCCGGCTGGCGCTGCTCCGCGGGCTTCAACGTCCAGTCCGGCAGCACGTACTACTTCGTGACCGCCGGCCACTGCACCGAGGGCCTGCCGAGCTGGTACACGAACTCGTCCCTGAGCACGTCCATCGGGCCGACGGCGGGTACGAGCTTCCCGGGCAACGACTACGGGATCGTGCGCTACTCCAACAGCTCGGTCGCGCGCCCGGGCACGGTCAACCTGTACAACGGTTCGACGCGCGACATCACCAGCGCGGCGAACGCGACCAATGGGCAGTCCGTGCAGCGCAGCGGCAGCACGACCGGACTGCGCAGCGGTTCGGTCACCGGGCTGAACTACACGGTCAACTACGGTGGCGGTGACATCGTCTCCGGTCTGACCAGGACCAACGTCTGCGCCGAGCCCGGCGACAGCGGCGGTCCGTTCTTCTCCGGCAGCGTGGCCCTGGGCCTGACCTCCGGTGGCAGCGGCAACTGCTCCACCGGCGGCACGACGTACTACCAGCCGGTCGTCGAGGCGCTGAACGCCTACGGTGTGAGCGTCTACTGATCGGAGCCTGACCGCCCCGACCGCCCCCGTCCGCACCGCGGACGGGGGCGGTTCGCTGTGCGCGCCGGCGGGAAGTGGCGCAGATCACGTACCACCGGCACGAAAAGCGGACGCCGAGGCGCGAAGAACGGACCGTAACGACGGTTTTCAGACAGGTCTAGGCCTCACTCGGTCCGACAGCCGCCCTCACCTGTCGTCACCCCGTTCGAATCCGGTCGCCCGGCCTGTCGGCCCACGGCGGGAAAACCCGAAGTGTTCTGAACGGTTTACGCGCATTACCACACCCGGTGTGTTCGTATGTCCGGGGCAAGAACTCGGTCTTGTGTGATCCGGGTCGGGCTGGGAATACTCGCCAGCACCGCTTGGCATGGACGTGACCGATCTTGAAGCTGGCCAAGTCTGTGCTCTCTCCGGAGCCCCGCGGCTCCAACCCCCACAGGAGGAAAAGAGCGTGACACATCGACGTACCCCCTTCCGGCGTATCGCCGTGGCGGCCACCGGGCTCGCCGCGCTGCTCGCCGGATCGTTCGCCGTCGCACAGGCGAACGCCACTCCCGGCGCGGCCCCCGCGGTCGTGCCCGACGTCCTCTCCTCGGCCGAGGCCGGCGAGCTGGCCGGAACCCTGACCGGCCTGCTCGGCGGCGACGCCGCCGGCGCCTTCTACGACGCCGACTCCCGGAACCTCGTGGTGAACGTGGTGGACGAGGGCGCGGTCGCCGCCGTCCAGGAGGCGGGCGCCGAGGCCCGGGTGGTCGAGCACAGCCTGGCCGAACTGACGCAGGTCAAGGCCGACTTCGAGGAGCACTCCGTACCGGGCACCGCCTGGTCGGTCGACCCGGTGAGCAACACCGTCCGGGTCACCGTGGACAGCACGGTCACCGGCGCCGAGCTCGCCGGGGTCCGCGAGGCCGTCGAATCGTTCGACGGCCTGGCCACGCTGGAGCAGTCGGCCGGGCAGTTCCAGCCCTTCCTGGCCGGCGGCGACGCCATCTACACCTCGGGAGCCCGCTGCTCGCTCGGGTTCAACGTGTCGGTCGACGGCGCGCCCGGCTTCCTGACCGCCGGGCACTGCGGCGAGGTCGGCAGCGCCTGGTCGGACTCCTCCGGCGGCTCGGCGGTCGGCACGCTGACCGCGGGCGAGTTCCCGAACAGCGACTACGCGCTGGTGGAGTACACCGCCGACGTCGAGGCGCCCAGCGAGGTCAACCTCTACGACGGCACCACGCAGGAGATCACCGGCGCCGCGGAGGCCACGGTCGGCATGGCGGTGCAGCGCAGCGGCAGCACCACCGGACTGCACGACGGCGAGGTCACCGCGGTGGACGTCGCCGTGACGTACCCGCAGGGCACGGTCTACGGAACGATCGAGACCACGGTCTGCGCGGAGCCGGGCGACAGCGGCGGCGCGCTCTTCTCCGGCAGCGAGGCGGTCGGCCTCACCTCGGGCGGCAGCGGCGACTGCACCTCGGGCGGGACCACGTTCTTCTACCCGGTCACCGACGCCCTGGAGGCGGTCGGCGCGACTCTGCCGTAACCGGTCACCCTGGAAGGCAGATGGCTGGGGGGGGGTGGAGCGGCCGGCGGCCGCTCCACCGCCCCTTCGCTCATTCGGCGGCGACGACCTCCGCGATCTGGACGGCGTTGAGCGCGGCGCCCTTGCGGAGGTTGTCGTTGGAGACGAAGAAGGCCAGGCCGTTGTCCACCGTCTCGTCGCGGCGGATGCGGCCCACGAAGCTGGCGTCCCGACCGGCGGCCTGCAGCGGGGTGGGGATGTGGGAGAGCTCCACGCCCTCGGCGTCCGCCAGCAGCTCCTGGGCCCGCTCTGGCGGCAGCGGCCGCTCGAACCGGGCGTTGACCTGGAGGGAGTGGCCGGTGAAGACCGGGACGCGCACACAGGTGCCGGAGACCTTCAGCTCCGGGATCTCCAGGATCTTGCGGCTCTCGTTGCGGAGCTTCTGCTCCTCGTCGGTCTCGGCCAGGCCGTCCTCGACGATCGAGCCGGCCATCGGCAGCACGTTGAACGCGATGGGCCGCGCGTACAGCTCGGGCTCGGGGAAGTCCACCGCCCCGCCGTCGAAGGCCAAGCGGGCGACGTCCTGCGCGACGGCGCGGCGGACCTGCTGGTCCAGCTCGGCGACCCCGGACAGGCCGCTGCCGGACACCGCCTGGTAGGTGGCCACCACCAGGGCGGTCAGCCCGGCCTCGGCGTGCAGCGGGCGGAGCACGGGCATGGCGGCCATCGTGGTGCAGTTCGGGTTGGCGATGATCCCCTTGGGGCGGCGCGCGACGGCGTGCGGGTTCACTTCGGCGACGACCAGCGGCACCTCCGGGTCCATGCGCCACGCCGAGGAGTTGTCGATCACCACAGCGCCGGCGGCGGCGACCTTCTCGGCGAGCGCCCGGGAGGTGCCCTTTCCGGCGGAGAACAGCACGATGTCCAGCCCCGAGAAGTCGGCCGTGGCCGCGTCCTCGACCGGAATCGCGGCGTCCTGCCACGGCAGCGTGCTGCCCGCCGACCGGGCCGAGGCGAACAGCCGCAGCTCGTCGACCGGGAACTTCCGCTCGGCCAGCACCTGCCGCATCACGCCGCCGACCTGACCGGTGGCTCCGACGATCCCGATCTTCATGTGGCTCCTTACGTCCTGCGTGTTCCGTCTGTCGTGGGTGTCCCGCCCTGTCCCTACCCTGCACCGGACCGGGTGGCGACGGCCAGTTCTTTGACGCCCGTCACATTGAGTGCTGCGGTCCGCCGGATACTTCGGGATGGAAGTAACGCCGCCGTAACGAGGCCGAACTAATCTCCACCACCTGGCGGTTCGTATCCGAGACGGTGAGGTGGGAGACCGTGCAACTGACTCCGCACGAGCAGGAACGGCTGCTGATTCATGTGGCCGCCGATGTGGCCGACCGCCGCCGCGCCCGCGGGCTGCGGCTCAATCATCCCGAGGCCGTGGCGCTGATCACCGCCCACATCCTGGAGGGCGCCCGCGACGGGCGCACCGTCGCCGAGCTGATGGACTCCGGCCGCCGGGTCCTGGCCCGGGCGGATGTGATGGAGGGGGTGCCGGAGATGATCCACGACGTTCAGGTCGAGGCCACCTTCCCGGACGGCACCAAGCTGGTCACCGTTCACGAGCCCATCGCCTGAGACCCGAGAAGGGGCTTCCGCTGTGATTCCCGGAGAGATCCTGTTCGCCGAAACGCCGGTGCCGCTCAACGAGGGCGCCCCCGTCACCCGGCTCACCGTGCGCAACGTCGCCGACCGGCCCATCCAGGTCGGTTCCCACTACCACTTCGGGGAGGCCAACCCGGGCCTGGAATTCGACCGGGCGGCCGCGCGCGGCCAGCGCCTGGGCATCCCGGCGGGCACGGCCGTGCGGTTCGAGCCGGGCATCCCCGTCGAGGTGGAGCTGGTGCCGATCGGGGGCCGCCGCGTCGTTCCCGGTCTCCGTGGCGAGATCGGAGGGGAGCTGTGAGCGAGCTGGATCGCGTCCGCTACGCGGATCTGTTCGGGCCGACCACCGGGGACCGGGTGCGGCTGGCCGACACCGACCTGCTGATCGAGATCGAGGACGACCTGGCGGGCGGCCCCGGCCGGGCCGGGGACGAGGCCGTGTTCGGCGGTGGCAAGGTCATCCGGGAGTCCATGGGCCAGTCCCGGGCCACCCGCGCCGAGGGCACCCCCGACACGGTGATCACCGGCGCCGTGGTCCTGGACCACACCGGCATCGTCAAGGCGGACATCGGCATCAGGGACGGCAGGATCGTCGCGCTGGGCAAGGCGGGGAACCCGGACACCATGGACGGCGTCCACCCCGATCTCGTGATCGGCCCCGAGACCGAGATCATCGCCGGGAACGGGCGCGTCCTGACCGCCGGCGGCGTGGACGCGCACGTCCACCTGATCTCCCCGCGCATCGCCGACGAGGCGCTGGCCTCCGGGATCACCACGCTCGTCGGCGGCGGCACCGGCCCGGCCGAGGGCTCCAAGGCCACCACGGTCACCCCGGGGCCCTGGCACCTGGCCCGGATGCTGGAGGCGATGGACGGCGTTCCGGTGAACTTCGGGCTGCTCGGCAAGGGCAACACCGTCTCCCGCGACGCGATGTACAGCCAACTGCGCGGCGGCGCCGTCGGGTTCAAGATCCACGAGGACTGGGGCGCCACCCCCGCCGTCATCGACGCCTGTCTGCGCGTGTGCGACGAGACCGGCGCCCAGCTCGCCATCCACACCGACACCCTGAACGAGGCCGGATTCGTCGCCGACACCCTGGCCGCGATCGCCGGCCGGTCCATCCACGCGTACCACACGGAGGGCGCGGGCGGCGGGCACGCCCCCGACATCATCACGGTCGTCTCCGAGCCGAACGTGCTGCCCAGCTCGACCAACCCGACCCGGCCGCACACCGTCAACACCGTCGAGGAGCACCTCGACATGCTGATGGTCTGCCACCACCTCAACCCGGCCGTTCCCGAGGACCTGGCGTTCGCCGAGTCCCGGATCCGGCCCTCGACCATCGCCGCCGAGGACGTGCTGCACGACCTGGGCGCCATCTCGATCATCTCCTCCGACGCCCAGGCCATGGGCCGCGTCGGTGAGGTGATCATGCGCACCTGGCAGACCGCGCACGTGATGAAGCGCCGGCGCGGGGCGCTGCCGGGCGACGGCCCCGCGGACAACCTGCGGGCGCGCCGTTATGTCGCCAAATACACCATCAACCCGGCGCTGGCCCAGGGCCTGGGCCATCTGATCGGCTCCGTCGAGCCGGGCAAGCTGGCCGACCTGGTGCTGTGGGAGCCCGCGTTCTTCGGCGTCAAGCCGCTGCTCGTCCTCAAGGGCGGCCAGATCGCCTACGCGCAGATGGGCGACTCCAACGCTTCCATCCCGACGCCGCAGCCCGTGCTGCCGCGGCCCATGTTCGGCGCGCAGGGCCGGGCCGCCGCCGCCGGCTCGGTCAACTTCGTCACCGGCCTCGCCCTCGACGACGGCCTCCCGGACCGGCTGGGCCTGGCCAAGCCGTTCGCCGCGATCGAGGACACCCGCGCCACCACCAAGGCCGACATGCGGCTGAACGACGCCCGACCGCGGGTCACCGTGGACCCCGACAGCTTCACCGTCACCATCGACGGCGAGCCGGTCGTTCCCGAGCCCGCCGCCGAACTGCCCCTCGCCCAGCGGTACTTCCTCTTCTGATGGGCCTGATCTGATGGGCATCCTCCGATGACCGCCGCGGCGCTGCTGCTGCTCGCGGACGGCCGTTTCCCCGCCGGGGCGCACGCGCACTCCGGCGGCGCGGAGGCCGCCGTCCGCGCCGGCCGCATCACCGACCCGCCCTCGCTGGCGCGGTTCTGCCGGGGCCGCCTGCACACCACCGGCCTGGTCGCGGCGGCCCTCGCCGCCGCGGCCTGCGACGGCCACGACCCGGGCGAGCTGGACGCCGCCGCCGACGCCCGCACGCCCTCGCTCGCCCTGCGCGCCACCGCACGCAAACTCGGCCGGCAGCTCCTGCGGGCCGCCCGCGCCACCTGGCCCACGCCCGCGCTCGACGCGCTGGCCGCCGCCCACCCCCGCGGCCTGCACCAGCCGGTCGTGCTCGGCCTCGCCGCCCGCGCCGCCGGCCTGACCCCGCTCGACGCCGCCCGGGCCGCCGCCTACGACGCCGTCAGCGGACCCGCCACCGCGGTCGTCCGGCTGCTCAGCCTCGACCCGTTCGACGCCACCGCCGTTCTCGCCCGGCTCGCCCCCGACCTCGACCTGGTCGCCGACCGCGCCGCCGGGGCGGCCGCCGCCGTCCGTTCCCGGGGCACCGACGCGCTGCCCGCGGCCTCGGCCCCGCTGCTGGACATCGCCGCGGAGGCGCACGCGAGCTGGCCCGTTCGCCTCTTCGCCTCCTGAACCCCGAGTCGCCTTCCGACCCTTCCGAACCGGAGCCCGCCATGCACCTGGACCACCCCGAGACCTACCCCCAGCGGCACAGCTACAGCCACCGCCCCGACGGCACCCGCCGCGCCCTGCGCGTCGGCCTGGGCGGCCCCGTCGGCTCCGGCAAGACCGCCACCGTCGCCGCCCTGTGCCGCGACCTGCGCGCCAGGCTGTCCATCGCCGTCGTCACCAACGACATCTACACCCGCGAGGACGCCGACTTCCTGCTGCGCAACGCGGTGCTGCCCGCCGACCGCATCACCGCCGTGGAGACCGGCGCCTGCCCGCACACCGCCATCAGGGACGACATCTCAGCCAACCTGGAGGCCGTCGAGGAGCTGGAGGAGCGGACCGGCCCGCTGGACCTGATCCTCGTGGAGTCCGGCGGCGACAACCTCACCGCGACCTTCTCCACCGGCCTGGTCGACGCGCAGATCTTCGTGATCGACGTGGCGGCCGGCGACGACATCCCCCGCAAGGGCGGCCCCGGCGTCACCACCGCCGACCTGCTCGTCGTCAACAAGACCGACCTCGCCCCCTACGTCGGCTCCGACCTGGCCGCCATGGCGCGCGACGCCCGGGCCCAGCGCGGCGAGCTGCCCGTCGCGTTCACCTCGCTCACCGCCGAGGACGGCATCCGCCCGGTGGCCGACTGGGTGCTGGAGCGGCTCGCCGCCTGGACCGCCGCGCCGGCGGCCCGGGCCGGCGCGTGACCGCGGGCGTCACCGGCCACGCCCGGATCACCGCCGCCCCCGGCGGCGCGCTGCCGGTGCTGCGCGGCGGCGGCCCGCTGGCCCTGCGCCGCACCCGGGCCGCCGGGCCCTACGCGCAGGTCACGATCGTCGGCGCGATGAGCGGCCCGCTCGGCGGCGACCGGCTGCGGCTCACCGCCGAGGTGGAGCCCGGCGCCGCCCTGCGCGTCACCTCGGCCGCCGCCACCCTCGCCCTCCCCGGCCGCGCACCGGCCGGGCCCGCCACCTACGACACCGCGCTCGCCGTCGGCGAGGACGCCGAACTGCGGTGGCTGCCCGAGCCGTTGATCTCCGTCCGGGGCAGCGACCTGCGGATGACCACCCGCGTCGAACTGGCCGCCACCGCCCGCCTCGTGCTGCGCGAGCAGCAGGTGCTGGGCCGGGCGGGCGAGGAGCCGGGCAGCCTGACCGCCCGGCTCGTGGTGCGCCGCGCGGGCCGGCCGCTGCTCGACCAGGAGTTCGCCTGCGGCCCCGGCGCGCCCGGCTGGGACGGCGGCGCGGTCCTGGGCGGCCACCGCGCGCTGGGCCAGCTTCTGGTGGTGGACCCCGAACTGGCCGACAAACCCGCCGAGTCCACGCCGCTCGGCGACACCGCGGTGCTCACCCCGCTGGCCGGGCCGGCCGCGCTGGTGACCGCCGTCGCCCCCGACGCGCTGGCGCTGCGCCGGCTGCTGGATCAGGGCGCGGAGGTCCTGAACCTGTCGCGGTAGGCGCTCGGCGGCACCCCGTACCGTTCCCGGAAGATCCGGCTGAAGTGGAACGCGCTGGCGAACCCGGAGGCCGCCGCCACCCGCGCCACCGGCAGCCCGGTCACCTCCAGCAGCCGCGCCGCGTGCCGCAGCCGGTCGCCGCGCGCGTGCGGCCGGAGCCAGGCGCCCCACGCGGGCCGGGCCCGGCAGTGCACCCACCAGAACGCCCAGCGCCCGGCGCCCTCCGCCGGGGCGATAGACCGCCCGCACGAGTGGGTAAGCTGCACGCTGTGCGTTGCGAGAACCAAGCGCGTACACCGTGCCGGTCGAGAATCAAGACGGCACACCCAAACTTTGCTCAACAAACCGGGCAGGTTCCGTCCCGGCTGGTGTTGATGGAGTAAGACCTTGCAGGTCGCTGGCCTGTGGGGCTTCCTGAGCCAGGAATCCTCCTGCTTCAGTCAGCTGGGGGAGGGGTCAAAGGCATCCTCAGCGTGGTCGGTCGCGCCTAGCGTCGCAGGCGACGAGGCCGACCGAGAAGGAGTACGCGGATGACAGCCACAACGGCCACGGCGAACGCGGCGCGGGCGGACGACGACCGCGTCGCGCGCTTCCACGACGACGGTTTCCTGGTGGTGCGCGGCCTGTTCGGCGCGGCGGAAATCGAGGCGCTGCGCGGGGAGTTCATGGCCCTGCACGCGGCCGGACCGATACCCGGCCACTTCGAGCCGCGCGGCCGGGAGGGCGACGGCCCGGTGGACCCGCTGCACGCCTATCCGCGAGTGATGCACCCGCACCGGATCAACGAGCTGGCGCTGCGGTATCTGCTCGACGCGCGGCTGCGGGAGATCCTGGAGGCGCTGCTGGGGGAGGAGGTGCTGGCGGCGCAGAGCATGTTCTACTTCAAGCCGCCGGGGGCCCGGGGACAGGCGCTGCACCAGGACAACTTCTATCTGCGGGTCGAGCCCGGCACCTGTGTGGCGGCCTGGGTCGCCTGCGACGAGATCGACCGGGAGAACGGCGGGCTCGAAGTGGTGCCCGGCACCCACCGGATGGACCTGTTCTGCCCGGAGGAGGCCGATCCGGAGCTGTCGTTCGTCCGCGAGTACGTGCCGCCGCCGCCCGGGCTGACCGCGGTGCCGGTCGACATGTCGCCGGGCGACGTGCTGTTCTTCAACGGCAGCCTGGTGCACGGCTCGCAGCCGAACCGGACCGCCGACCGTTTCCGGCGCTCGTTCATCTGCCACTACGTCGGCCGCTCGGCGGAGCGGATCGGGCACTGGTACCGCACGCTGTCGATGAGCGGCGACCCGGTCCCACTGGGGGAGAGCGAGGGCGCGGGCCCCTGCGGCACGGAGTTCGCCCCGGCGGGCCCGCACTAGGGCCTGTATCGAGTTCCCGGTCGGATCAGCCCGCGGCGTCAGACGCGGTGCCCCCCCAGGCCCTTGGGGGCCTGGGAGGTACCCCCAGCAAGGCACCGGATCGCAGCTCATACCCGGCCGTATTCGCGTGATTCGGCTGGGGGCACCTCCCAGACGGAGTCTGGGGGAGCGGCGAGGTGCCGTGACTGGCGTCGCGGGCCCGGGCGGGAACTCGATACAGGCCCTAGGGCCGGCGGCCCGCTAGCGAGCCGGGGGAGCGAACTCGGGCTGGTCGAGCAGGCGCAGCCAACTGCCGTCCGGCTGGCGCCGGACCACCTGCGCCCGGGCGCCGCTGCCGTCCTTCGGCGGGGTCGAGGTGAGAGCGATGTCCCCGCTGACCAGCGTGGGCAGCGGCTCCTCCGGCTCGAAGTGGGGACGGCCCGCCAGGACCTTCTCCCACAGCGCGTGAATGGCCTCCCGCCCCACCGTCCGCTCGCCGGGCGGGTAGGCCACCACCGCGTTCTCCTCGTAGAGGGCGGCGACCCCGGCCGCGTCCCCCGCGTTGGACCGCTCGACGAACAGACGGGTGATGTCCTCCGGCCGCATGGCCTTCTCGTACTCCGGCATGGTGTCTCCCGATGTGCGCGGTGTCTGGAACACCTCCAGCCTGGCCCCGGCGAAGTCAGAAGTCCAACAGATGCTTCTGCTGGTAACTAGAATCTACGCGTATGGAACTGAGGCAGCTCGAGTACTTCGTCGCGGTCGCCGAGGAGCGGAACTTCACGCGCGCCGCCGAGCGCGTGCGCATCAGCCAGTCCGGCGTCAGCGCCCAGATACGCCAGCTCGAACGCGAGCTGGGCGCCGAGCTGTTCGACCGGTCGGCGCGGACCGCCAGGCTCACCGCCGCCGGGAAGGCCGCGCTCGAACACGCCCGCGCCGCGCTGGCCGCGGCCGGGGCGGTCGGCGAGGCGGTGGGGGAGGTGACCGGCCTGATCCGGGGCCGGCTGGCGGTCGGGATGGTCATCGGCTGTACGGTCACGCCGCTGTTCGACGCCCTCGCCGCGTTCCACCGGGCCCACCCCGGCGTGGAGTTGGCGCTGCTGGAGGACGGCTCCGACCGGCTCGTCGAGGGGGTGCGCGCCGGCGCCCTCGACCTGGCGCTCGTCGGCACCACCGCCGTTCCCGAGGGGCTGGACGCGATGACGATCATCAGCGAACGGCTCGTGGTGGCGGTCCCCGACGGCCACCCCCTGAAGGAGGCACGGCGGGTCACGCTGCGCGAGGTGGTCGCCCACCCGGTCGTCTGCATGCCGCCCGGCACCGGCCTGCGCGCGTTGTTCGACGGCGCCTGCGCGGCGCGCGGCCTGCGCCCGGCCATCGCGTTGCAGGCCGGCGCGGCGGACGCCATCGCCGACCTGGCCGTGCGGGGCCTGGGCGCGGCGATCCTCAGCGAGTCCATGGCGGCCGGCTACCGCGACCGCCTCACGGCCCGCACGATCGACGACGTGCCGGAGCGCGCCCTGCTGGCCCTGGTCTGGAAGCCGTCGCCGAGCCCCGCGGCGCGGGCCGCGCTCACCCACGCCCGCCGGGCGTTCGGCCTGCCGTGACGCCCTGGTGTCCTGGGAAGGAGGGCCGGCCTAGGAGGTCAGGAGAACGGGCAGCTTCCGCATGTCGTCGAAGACCACCGTGTCCGGGCCGGCCAGCCACGCGGCCGGGGTGAGCCCGCCCGCGTAGCCGAACGCGCGCATCCCGGCGGCCCGGGCCGCCCGGACGCCGTACTGGCTGTCCTCGATCACCGCGCAGCGCGCCGGGTCGACGCCCATCCGCGCCGCCGCGTGCAGGAACAGATCGGGCGCGGGCTTGCCGTGCGTCACCTCGGAGGCGCTGAAGATCCGGCCCGCGAAACGCTCGAACAGGCCGGTGCGGGTCAGGGTGCGGCGCATCTTGGTGTGGCTGCCGCTGGAGGCGATGCAGCCCGGGACCAGGATCGCGTCCAGCGCCTCGGCGATGCCGTCCACCGCGGTCAGCTCGGCGTCGATGGCGATGTCCAGCCGCTCCCGGTACCGCTCCCCCCACAGGGCCGCCGCCTCCTCGCCGAGCCGCTCGGCGATCTGCGCGCGGACCGCGCGCTCGGAGCGGCCGAGGAAGCGGTCGACGATCTCGTCCTCGGTGAGCGGCCAGCCCAGCTCCGCGCCGAGCTCGACACAGACGCGCAGCGCGAGCGGCTCGCTGTTCACCAGGACGCCGTCGCAGTCGAAGATGAGGAGCTCGAAGGGCTCTATGGGAGGGGCCACCCGGGCAGCCTAACCTGTCGGGCCGACGGGGGCAGGGGCGGGCGGGCACTGCCCGGGCCGTTCGTTTTCGGCCAGGCCGGGGACGTTCGCGCGAGGTGTGACCTGCTCGTTCGTCAGATTCGTACACGCGTTCGATGGCTGGTTTATGGTGGAGGCGGACAGCGACGAGGCAGGGGGGCCGGGCGTGACAGGAGGTGCGGATGTCGGGCTTCACGCATCTGCGCGTCGCCTCCGGATTCTCCGCGCGATACGGCGCCTCCCACCCCGAACGGCTGGCGGAACGGGCCGGTGAGCGGGGGATGGACGCGGTGGCGCTGACCGACCGCGACACCCTCGCGGGCGCCGTGCGCTTCGCCAAGGCGTGCCTGCGGGCCGGGGTGCGCCCGGTGTACGGCGCCGACCTGGCCGTGCCGGCGCTCGGCGAGCGGGCGGCCGGGCCCCGGCGCCGGCGGACGCCGGCGCGGGGCGGCGCCTTCACCGACGAGTCCGCGCCGCGCGTGGTCTTCCTCGCCCGGGACGGCGTGGCCGGCTGGGCGCGGCTGTGCGCGCTGGTCACCGCCGCGCACGCGGCCGGCGACGGGCGGCCCCTGCTGCCGTGGGCCGAGGCGTCCGGGGAGGGCCTGATCGTGCTGCTCGGACCGGACTCCGAACCCGGCCGGGCGCTGGCCGCCGGCCGCCCCGACCTGGCGGCCGGGCTGCTCGCCCCCTGGCGCGAACGGTTCGGCGACGCGCTGCGGCTGGAGGTCGACGCCGCCGGCTCCGCGCGCACCGCCGCCCGCACCCTGGGCCTGGCCGCCGAGCAGGGCGTCACCCCCGTGCTCACCAACGCCGTGCGCTACGCCGACCCCGGCCAGGGCCCGGTCGCCGACGTGCTGGACGCCGCGCGGCGGCTGGTGCCCATCGACCCGCGCGGCGGCCTCGACAACGGCGAACGCTGGCTGAAGGACCCGGCCGCGATGGCGGAGGCCGCGGCCCGCGTCGCCCAGGCGGCCGGCTTCGGGCGGTCCGCCGCGCACCGGCTGCTCGCCTGCACCGAGGAGACGGCGGCGGCCTGCCGGGTCGACCCCGTGCGCGATCTGGGCCTCGGCGGCGTGCACTTCCCCGAGCCGGGGCTGGTCGGCGCGGCCCGCCGCACCGCGGACCGCGTGCTGCGCTCGCGCTGCGCCGCGGGCATGGTGCTGCGCCGCCACGAGCGGGACGCGGAGCGCTGGCACCGCCTCGACGAGGAGCTGCGGGTCATCGAACGCCTCGGCTACGCCTCGTACTTCCTGACCGTCGCCCAGGTCGTGGAGGACATCAAACGGCTGGGCATCCGGGTCGCCGCCCGGGGCTCGGGCGCCGGCTCGCTGGTCAACCACCTGCTCGGCATCGCCCACGCCGACCCCGTCGAGCACGGCCTGCTGATGGAACGCTTCCTCTCCCTGCGCCGCGGCGCGCTGCCCGACATCGACATCGACGTGGAGTCCGCCCGCCGGCTGGAGGCGTACCGGGCCATCTTCGAGCGCTTCGGCGAGGAACGGGTCGCCACCGTCGCCATGCCCGAGACCTACCGGGTGCGGCACGCCGTGCGGGACGTGGGTCTCGCGCTGGGCCTGGACCCGGACGAGGTCGGGCGGCTGGCCAAGGCGTTCCCGCACATCCGGGCCCGGGACGCGCGCGCCGCGCTGGCCGAACTCCCGGAGCTGCGCGGCATCGACGCCGACGCCTATGGCGGCCCCCGGATGTGGGAGCTGGTGGAGGCGCTGGACGGGCTGCCGCGCGGCGTCGCCATGCACCCGTGCGGGGTACTGCTCTCCGACGCCTCCCTGCGGGCGCGCACCCCCGTGGTGCCCACGAGCGGCGAGGGCTTCGCGATGTCGCAGTTCGACAAGGAGGACGTGGAGGACCTGGGCCTGCTCAAGCTCGATGTGCTGGGGGTGCGGATGCAGTCCGCCATGGCGCACGCGCTGGACGAGGTCGAACGGGCCACCGGGGAACGGATCGACCTGGAGCGGATTCCGCAGGAGGACCCGGCCACCTACGCGCTGATCCGCTCGACCGAGACGCTGGGCTGCTTCCAGATCGAGTCGCCGGGACAGCGGGATCTCGTCGGCCGGCTCCAGCCGGGGACGTTCCACGACCTCGTTGTCGACATATCGCTGTTCCGGCCCGGTCCGGTGGGCGCCGACATGGTGCGGCCGTTCATCGACGCCCGGCACGGGAAACGGACGCCGCGCTACCCGCACCGGGACCTGGAGCCGGTGCTGCGCGAGACACACGGCGTGGTGATCTTCCACGAGCAGGTCATCGGCGTGCTGTCCACCATGACCGGCTGCGACCGGGCGCTGGCCGACGAGGCCCGGCGGGCGCTGTCCGACCCGGAGCGCCAGGGGCGGGTGCGCGCCTGGTTCACCGCCGAGGCCGAGCGGCGCGGCTACCCGCCGGAGGCCGTCGCCCGCACCTGGGAGATCGTGGAGGCGTTCGGCAGCTTCGGCTTCTGCAAGGCGCACGCCGTCGCCTTCGCCGTGCCGACGTACCAGTCGGCCTGGCTCAAGGCGCACCATCCGGCCGCCTTCTACGCCGGGCTGCTCGCGCACGACCCCGGCATGTACCCCAAGCGGCTGCTGCTCGCCGACGCGCGGCGGCGCGGGGTGCCGGTGCTGCCGCTGGATGTGAACCGGTCCGACGCCACTTATCGAATCGAACTGGAGTCTGAATCTGGACGGTGGGGGATCAGGCTCGCCCTCGGCGAGGTGCAGGGCATCACCGAGGAGGAGGCGCGGCGGATCGCCGACGGGCGCCCGTACGCCTCCCTCACCGACCTGCTGGGCCGCGCCGGCCCCTCCCGCCCGGTCGCCGAACGGCTGGCCCAGGTCGGTGCCCTGGACGCGTTCGGCGGCAACCGCCGCGACCTGCTGCTGCACATCGCCGAACAGCACCGGCAGCGCCGGGCCGCCGGGCGCGGCGGATCCGGCGGGCCCCAACTGCCGCTGGGCGACGGCGAGGAGGCCCCTCCCGCCGGGCTGCCCGACCTCGACCCGGACGAACGGCTCGGCGCCGAGCTCGGCGTGCTGGGCATGGAGACCTCCCGCCACCTCATGGCCGGCCACCGCGCCTTCCTCGACGAGCTCGGCGTCCTGTCCGCCCACCGGCTGCGCGAGGCCGCGCACGGGCAGACCGTGCTGGTGGCCGGGGCCAAGGCCGCCACCCAGACGCCGCCGATCCGGTCCGGCCGCCGGGTCATCTTCGTCACCCTGGACGACACCTCCGGCCTGGTCGACCTGGCCTTCTTCGAGGACAGCCACGCCGCCTGCGCCCACACCGTCTTCCACTCCTGGCTGCTGCTGGTGCGCGGCACGGTCCAGCGGCGCGGGCCGCGCACGCTGAGCGTCGTCGGCGAGGCGGCCTGGGACCTCGCCGAACTGGCCGAGCTCCGCCGCACCGGCGGCCTCGACGCGGTGGCGGAACGGCTCGCCGGGGGCGGCGACGACGACGGCGACGCCGAGAACGGTGCCGACGGGGACGAGAGCGGCGACGGTACGACGGACCGGCGCATCGAGCTGTCCACCGGCTACTCCCTGCACCCCTGGGCCGACCTGCGGCCGGCCGGCGACTCCGCCAAGAGCCCCCGCAAGCTGTGGCACGCCAGCCCGGGGAGCGCCGGATGACGGCCGGTCGGCGGGTGCTCCACATCCGCTTCCTGGGCGCCGCCGCGGTCGCCGGATACCCCGCGCTGCTGCGGCTGCTGCACGGCATCACCCCGGTCGTCCAGGCCCTGCCGCCCGACGCCGCGCTCGCCGATGTCCGGGGCGCGCTGCGCTACTTCGGGCGCGACGCCGCCCGGCTGGCCGCCCTCATCCGGGTCCGGACGCTGGCCCTGCACGGCACCGACTGCGTCATCGGCGTGGCCGCCAACCCGCTGCTGGCCCGGCTGGCCGCCGACGGGCTCGGCGGCCCCGGGGTGGCCGAGGTCCCCGACGACCCCGCCGCGGTGGCCGCGTTCCTGGCCGGCCTGCCCACCGACGCCCTGCACGGGGTCGGCCCCGCCACCGCCCGCGCCCTGTCCTCCTACGGGCTCGACACCGTCGGCCGGGTCGCCGCCGCGCCGCCCGCCACCCTCCAGCGCATCCTGGGCGCCGCCACGGCCCGCCGCGTCCACGCGCTCGCCCGGGGCGTCGACCCCACGCCCGTCACCCCGAGCGCCCCGCCCCGGTCGGCGTCCGCCGAGCACCGGTTCGGCCACGACGAGCTCGATCCCGGCACCCGCCGCCGCGCCCTGCTCACCCTCGCCGACGAACTCGGCTACCGGCTGCGCGGCGAGGGGCAGGTCGCCCGTTCCCTCACCCTCACCGTCCGCTACGCCGACCGGAGCGCCACCACCCGCGGCCGGACCCTGCCCGAACCGACCGCGCACACCCCGGCGTTGGCCGGTCTGGCCTACGCGCTGCACGACGCGCTCGGCCTCCAGCGGGCCCGGGTCCGCGCGGTCGCGCTGCGGGCCGAGGACCTGGTGGACGCGGCACACGCCGCCCGGCAGCTCTCCCTGGACCCGGCCGACGAGCGCCGCCGCCGCGCGGAGGCGGCGGCCGACCGCGCCCGCCGGCTCTTCGGCCGGAAGGCGGCCGGTCCGGCGGCGAATCTGGACGCGGCGTAACGGAGTTGTGGAGAGATCTGCACGGTCCGCCGTGTGGGCAGCCGTATTACTCGAACGTAACTTGTCGAGTAACCAGGCAGTAACTGTGGTCCGGACCACACCGAGCGATGGTGCCGCCCCCCTCTCAGGTGCGCTCAGTGAGGAGAACCACATCATGCTGTCCCGGAAACAGGCCCTGAAACGAACGCGACCCCTGTTCGCCGGCGCCGTGCTGGCCGTTCCGCTGGCCCTGGCGCCGGGTGCCGCGGCCACCGCCGCCCAGCAGCACGGCGGCTGGAACGACGCCGACTGCGTCCCCGCCCCCGAACACCCCCGTCCCGTCGTCCTGGTGCACGGCACCTTCGGGAACGCCGTGGACAACTGGCTCGGACTCGCGCCCTACTTGGCCGACCGGGGCTACTGCGTCCACTCCTTCGACTACGGGGAGCTGCCCGGGGTGCCGTTCTTCCACGGGCTGGGCCCGATGGAGGAGTCCGCGGCCGAACTCGCCGACCACGTCGACGAGGTGCTGGCGGCGAGCGGCGCCGCCGAAGTCGACGTCGTCGGCCACTCACAGGGCGGCGTGCTGCCGCGCCACTACCTCAAGCACGACCCCGAGGGTGCGGCCAAGGTGAACGCCCTGGTCGGCATCGCCCCCAACACCAACGGCACCACCCTGAGCGGCCTGACCCGGCTGCTCGACCTCTTCCCCGGCGCTGGCGATCTGCTGGACGAGCACACCCCGGCCCTGACGCAGCAGGTCGTCGGCTCGGAGTTCATGACCGAGCTGAACGCGGACGGCTATACCGTGCCCGGCGTGACCTACACGGTCATCGCCACCCGGTACGACGAGGTGGTGACCCCGTACCGCAGCCAGTTCATCAACGAGCCCGGTGTCACCAACGTCCTGCTCCAGGACCTGTGTCCGCTGGACATCTCCGAGCATCTGGCCATCGGGCTGGTCGACCGGCTGGCCTTCCACGAGGTGGCCAACGCCCTCGATCCGGCCAACGCCGAACCGACCACCTGCCGGCACTTTCTCTGACGTCACATCAAGTATTCACCCCAGCCCGGCCGTTGTATGCCCAGGTGTCCCGGCGGCCGGGCCGGGGGAGGGGCGGCCGGCTCCGGGCCCGGTTGACAAGGTTAGGTATGCCTAACCTAAATTGGCCGGGTGAACGGAGACCGCAGGAAGAGTCGCGAAAGCCCCGCGCGATAAGCCGCGAGCGCCCCCAGCCGCCACGACGCCGCGCCCACGCGGCCAAGACAAGGGACACCCCAGAAGCCATGAGCATGCCCGGTCATGCCCCACCCGTGCCCGCACCCCCCACCCTCCTGGAGCCCGACCTGCTGGCCGCCGACCCGGCCGGTCTCGCCGATGTCGGACGGCTCGTCACCGAGCTGACCCGGGAGGCCGCCGGCGCCCTGCGCCGCCGCTCCGGCCCGCTGCCCGCCCTGACTCCGCAGGAGCTGGCCCGGCTGCTGGACGCCCAGCTCCCGGAGGGTCCGCTGCCGCGCACCGGCGGCGGGCGCGGCGCCGTCCTGGCGCTGGCCCGCTCCTACGCGGCCAACACCGTGGACCTCGCCGACCCGCGCGCCGCCGCCCACCTCCAGCCGCCGTCCCTGAGCGTGGCCGCCGCCGCGGACGTGCTCGCCTCCGTCTTCAACGCCTCCGTCGACACCTGGGACAGCGGCCCCTACGCGGTCGAACTCGAACGCCGCCTGGTCCGTTCGCTCACCGCGCTCACCGGCTACGGGCCCGAGGCCGGCGGCGTGCTCACCCCCGGCGGTACCGCCTCCAACCTCCAGGCGCTGCTGATGGCCCGCGACACCGCGCTGCGCGCCCGCCGGGACATACGCGGCACCGGGCTGACCGGCCTGGCCGTCCAGCCCGTCGTGTACTGCTCGGAGCTCGCCCACTTCTCCGTCTCCCGCGCCTGCGCCGTGCTCGGCCTCGGCGAGGACGCCGTCCGGCCCGTCGCCACCGACGCCCGGCACCGCATGCTCCCCGGCGAACTCGACCGCGCCCTGGCCGGGTTGGGCGAGAACGAGGTACCCCTCGCGGTCGTCGCCACCGCCGGCACCACCGACTACGGCTCGGTCGATCCGCTGCCCGAGATCGCCGCCGTGGCCGCCCGGCACGGCGTCCGGCTGCACGTGGACGCGGCCTACGGCGGCGGCGCGCTGTTCTCCGACCGGATGCGCCCCCTGCTGGCCGGCATCGAGGCGGCCGACACCGTCACCATCGACCTGCACAAGACGGCCTGGCAGCCCGCCGCGGCCAGCGTGCTCCTCGCCCGCGACGGCGAGGACTTCACCGCCACCACCGGACTGCGGGTCGCCTACCTCAACCCCGACGACGACGGCGCCGCCGGCTACGACGGGCTGCTGGGCCACTCGTTGCAGACGACCCGCCGCGCCGACGCCCTGAAGGTGGCCGCCACGTTCCTCGCCCTGGGCCGGGACGGCATCGGCGCGATGCTGGACGCCTGCCACGATCTCGCCCGGCACGCCGCCGTCACCGTCGCCGCCCACCCCCAACTGGAACTCGCCGCCGAACCGGTGCTGACCACCGTCGTGTTCCGCTACCTCCCCGGCACGGCCGACGCCCCCGCCGACGCGGTCAACGGCGCGCTCCGCCGCCGTCTGCTGCGCGAGGGCGCCGCGCTGATCGGCCGCACCGAGGCGGCCGGAACGGTCCGGCTCAAGCTGACCCTGCTCAACCCGCAGGCCACCAAGACCGACATCGACGAGGTGCTGACCGCGGTGGCCGAGGCCGGCGCGGCCGTGGAGAAGGAGCTGTCGTGAGCGGCACCGATGACGTGCTGGACCTGGCGGCGGTCGGAATCGGGCCGTTCAACCTCTCGCTGTCGGCGCTCGCCGACGAGGTGGACGGGCTCTCCTTCGCCGCTTGGGACCGGCGGCCCGCCTACGACTGGCACCCCGGGTTGATGTTCGACTGGGCGTCGCTTCAAGTCGGCTTCCTGGCCGATCTGGTCTCCCTGATCCGGCCCACCAGCCGCTGGTCGTTCCTCAACTACCTGGTCGAGCACGACCGGATGTACCCCTTCTACATCGCCGAGCGCTTTCATGTGCCCCGGCGTGAATATGCCGATTACTGCGCCTGGGCCGCCGCCCGGCTGCCCGGCTGCCACTTCGGCACCTCGGTGGACGAGGTCCGCTGGGACGCCGCCCGCGACCTGTGGGAGCTGACGCTGCGGGACACCGACACGGGCGCCGGCCACGTCCGGCAGGCCCGCAACGTCGTCCTGGGCGTGGGCACCGAGCCGGCGCTGCCGCCCGCGCTCGCCAAGGCCGCCGGGGAACGCGTCTTCCACTCCGGCGAGTATCTGCACCGGATCGACGCCCTGACCGCGGCCGGCGTGCGGGACATCACCGTGGTCGGCTCCGGGCAGTCCGGCGCCGAGGTGTTCCTGGACCTGCTGCGCCGCCAGCGCACCGCGGGCTGGGCCGTCACCTGGCTGACCCGCTCCTGGGGGTTCGCCCCGCTGGACTACTCCAAGCTGGTCCTGGAGTACACGACACCCGCGTACATGCGGTACTTCCACGGCCTCGGCCCCGAGGTGCGCGACCGGCTGATCGCCTCCCAGTGGCAGCTCTACAAGGGCATCGACACGGAGACGATCGACCTCATCCACGACGAGCTGTACGACCACATGCTCGACGGCGACCGGCCGCCGGTCACGCTGCTGCCCGCCACGGCCGTGGCGGACGCGGCGGACGAGGGCGACGGCGTGCGGCTGACCATCACGCACGCCGACACCGGCGGGCAGACGGCGCGCGTCACCGGTGCGGTCGTCGCGGCCACCGGCTACGCCGGCCGCCGCCCCGACTGCCTGGCACCGGTGGAGAAGCTGATCGCCTGGGACGCCAAGGGCCGTTACGACATCACCGCGGGCCACCGCGTCACCACGGTGCCCGAGGTCGGCGCCGGGCTGTATGTGCAGAACGCCGAGCTGCACACCCACGGCGCCGCGGCCCCCGACCTCGGCATCGGCGCCTACCGGGGCGCGCTGATCCTGAACGCGGTCAGCGGCCGGGAGGTCTTCCGCATCCCGCGCCGCACCGCGTTCCAGACCTTCGGCCAGCCAGGTCAGCCGGGTCAGCCGACCTGAATCGAGCGCTTGGCCAGGCCGGCCCAGAAGCCGTCGATGACGGCACGCTGGCCGGCCAGGTCGGCCTCGCCCGCGCCCAGCGTCACGAACAGCGGCGCGAAGTGCTCGGTGCGCGGGTGGGCCCGCCGCCCGGCCGGGGCGGTGTGCTCGAAGTCCAGCAGGGCGTCGATGTCCCCGCCGTCCAGCGCCTCCCGCCCCCAGGCGTCGAACTCCCGGGACCAGCCGGGCGCCTCGTCGGGGCCCGAACCCCAGGACAGCTCGCTCAGGTTGTGGGTGAAGAAGCCGCTGCCGACGATCAGGACGCCCTCGTCGCGCAGCGGCGCCAGCCGCCGGCCGAGGCGCAGCAGCCGCTCGGGCTCCAGCGTGGGCAGGGAGAGCTGGAGCACCGGTATGTCGGCGTCCGGATACATCTCGACCAGCGGAACGTAGGCGCCGTGGTCCAGCCCGCGGTCCGGCGCGTCGTGCACGGGGGTGCCGGGGCCGGCGAGCAGCCCGCGCACGCGCGCCGCCAGCCCCGGGGCACCGGGGGCGGGGTAGGTCACCCGGTAGTACCGCTCCGGGAAGCCCCAGAAGTCGTACACGAGCGGCACCGTGGTGGTCGCGCCCAGGGTGACGGGGGCCGCCTCCCAGTGCGCGGACACCACCAGGATCGCCGCCGGGCGGGGCAGCTCGGCCGCCCAGCCGGCGAGCTGCGCGGTCCACAGGCCGTCGTCGGCCAGGGGCGGCGCCCCATGGCTCAGGTACAGCACGGGCATGCGGTCGGCGGTGTCGCTCATGTTCTTCCTCGGGCTTTCAGGGTTTCGCGGGTGTCTTTCAGTCGCGGAACAGCAGCACCAGGGCCGCGGTGACCAGGGCGAGCGCGATGGCCGCGAGGCCGGTGACCAGCCGGTGCGAGCGCAGCGCCGGAACGGGCAGGAAGCGGTCGGCGGCGTAACGGCCCGGGCCGGTGAGCGCCAGGGACGCGGCGCCCAGCCCCAGGATCATGGGGTACTCGATGCCCGCGGGGGAGAAGAAGCCGCCCTCCCAGTGGACGGCGGCCACCGCGTTGAGCATGGTGCCGACGATCGCGGCGGCGGCCAGCGGGGTGAACAGGCCCAGCGCGAGGGCCAGCCCGCCGAAGGTCTCGGACGTCCCGGCCACCAGGGCCATGGTCTCGCCCGAGGGGTAGCCGAGGCTGTCGAAGAACTGCCCGGTGGCGTCGAGGCCGGAGCCGTTGAACCAGCCGAACAGCTTCTGGCTGCCGTGCGCGGCCATCGTCAGGCCGACCGCGACGCGCAGGAGCAGCAGCCCGAGGTCGTACCCCGGGTGCGGGGCCGCGGCGGCGGGCCCGGGAGAGGCGGGGGCGGTGGTGAGCGTGGGGGCGGTCATCGACGGTCTCCTGTATGAGGGGGCTCGTTCAAATTGGAACCACTGCTGCGACGACCGTACCGCGTTTCTTCGAATTTGAACAACATGCCTATGATGACGTCATGGCGACAACGCGGTGGCTGGACGAGCGTGAGATGGCGGCCTGGACGGCTTTCCTGGAGGCGAGCCACCGGGTCTTCCGCGTCGTGGAACAGCAGCTCAAGGAGGATGCCGGGCTCTCCCACCCGCAGTACGAGATCCTGGTCAAGCTCGCCGCCGCAGGCGATGCCGGGCTGCGGATGACCGAGCTGGCCGAGTCCCTGATCACGTCCAAGAGCGGACTCACGTATCAGATAGGCCAGTTGGAGAAGCGCGGGCTGGTCGCCCGCGGCGCCTGCCCCACCGACGTCCGGGGCGTGATGGCCACTCTCACCGAGGAGGGCACCCGCAAGCTGCGCGAGGCCGCCCCCGGCCATGTCACGTGCGTCCGCGAGACGCTGATCGACGGCCTCGACCGCGCCCAGTTGGCCGTCCTCGCCGAGGCCCTGGGCGACATCAGCGCCCGCCTGCGCGAGAAAAACGCGTAGCGGCGTTCTGCGGGACAATCGGCGGGTGCGAATCAGGATCGATCCGGGGGCCGCGACCGCCCCCTACGAGCAGTTGCGGGCCCAGATCGCCGCGCAGGCCCAGGACGGCAGGCTGCCCGTCGGCCACCGCCTGCCGACCGTCCGCGGCCTCGCCGACGAGCTGGGGCTCGCGGCGAACACCGTGGCCAAGGCGTACCGGGCGCTGGAGAGTGACGGAGTCGTGGAGACCAGGGGCCGCCACGGCACGTTCATCGCCGCCGCCGGGGACGCCGCCGCGCGGGAGGTTGCGGCGGCGGCCCAGGCGTACGCCCAGCGCGCCCGGCGGCTCGGCCTGGACCGCGCCGCGGCACTGGCCGCGGTCCAGGACGCGATTCGCGCCGCCTACGCCCGGGATTAGGCCAGCGCGGCGCCGCCACCCCACAGCCACACCGTGGTGTCCGGCGGCAGCATGCCGCCCAGGATCCGGTCGCTGGCCAGCAGCACACCCCAGTTCCGCGGCAGCGGGAACGGCTCCTGGGAGAGGTTCACCACACAGCGCAGGAACGGCGAACGCTCGAAGGCGAGCACGCCCTTCGGCGCGTCCAGCCAGCGCAGCGACTCCCCGCGGAACCCGGGCTGCTCCTGCCGCAGCCGCAGCGCCGCCCGGTACAGCTCCAGCGTGGAGCCGGGCATCCCCGACTGCGCCGACGCGGTCACCTTCTCGAACGCGGCCGGCTGCGGCAGCCACGGCTTGCTGCCCTTGGGACCGAAGCCGAACGGGCTGTCCAGCCCCGACCACGGCAGCGGCACCCGGCAGCCGTCCCGGCCGCGCACCGTGTGCCGCGACCGTTCCCACGTGGGGTCGCGCAGCGACTCCTCCGGGAGGTCCTCGACCTCCCACAGGCCGAGCTCCTCGCCCTGGTACAGATACGCGCTGCCCGGCAGTGACAGCATCAGCAGCGCCGCCGCCCGCGCCCGGCGCAGCCCGAGCTCCCGGTCGCAGGGCCCCGCGTCCACGTCGTGCTCCACCGTCCGCGTGGAGCCGCGGCCGTAGCGGGTGGCGTGCCGGGGCACGTCGTGGTTGGACAGCACCCAGGTCGAGGGGGCGCCCACCGTGCCCAGCGCGGAGATGCTGCGGTCGATCACCGAGCGGAGCTCGTCGTACGCCCAAGCGGCTTTCAGGAACGAGAAGTTGAACGCCTGGTGCAGCTCGTCCTGCCGGACGTACAGCGGCAGCCGCTGGTCGCGCACATGCGCCTCGGCCACGAACAGCCGGTCGCCGGCGTAGGAGTCCGCGATCTTGCGCCACGTTTGATAGATCTCGTGCACGCCGTCCTGATCCCAGTGCGGATGCTCCTCCCGCCGCCGGTCGTCGTCGAACAGCGCCTCCTCCGGGAGGCCCAGATCGGGCAGCGCCGGATCCTTGGCCAGGCCGTGCGCGACATCGATGCGGAACCCGTCCACCCCGCGGTCGAACCAGAAGCGCAGGATGGACTCGAACTCCGCCCGCACCTCCCGGCTCGCCCAGTTGAGGTCGGGCTGCTCCGGCGCGAACAGATGCAGGTACCACTGACCGGGCGTGCCGTCCGGCTCGGTCACCCGGGTCCAGGCCCGGCCGCCGAACCGGCTGCGCCAGTCGTTCGGCGGCAGCGAGCCGTCCGGGCCCCGGCCGTCCCGGAAGACATACCGGTCCCGCTCCGGCGAGCCGGGCGGCGCCTCCAGCGCCTCGGCGAACCAGCGGTGTTGGTCCGAGGTGTGGTTGGGCACGATGTCGAGGACGACGCGGACGCCGAGCGCGTGCGCCTCGGCGATCATCTCCTCGGCCTCCGCCAGCGTGCCGAAGGACGGGTCGATGCCGCGGTAGTCGGCCACGTCGTAGCCGCCGTCCGCCATCGGCGAGGGGTACCAGGGGTTGATCCACACGGCGTCGACGCCGAGTTCCCTCAAGTAGGGCAGCCGGGCTCGCAGTCCGGCGATGTCACCGATCCCATCGCCGTTGCCGTCGGCGAAACTGCGGATGTAGACCTGATAGACAACGGCGGTGCGCCACCAGGGTGCGGCCGTGTTCTGATGAATGCGGGTGCGGGGCACGTATCTTCCATTCCTCTTGCGAGTTGACCCTGGAAAATGCGCGGATTGAGCGGCTCACCGCGCAGTAGTGCGGCTGTGCTGGTCCGGTTCAGGTCCCGGCCGGGGTGAGTGGTGATCATTGCGGGGGCGCGCTACGCGAGCCGCGCCGGTGGTGCCACGGACGACCAGACGCGTGGGCACCACCACCCGGGTCGGTTCCTCGCTCGTCCCGGACAGCGCGTCCAGAATCTGGCGGGCGAGCAACTCCCCCTGGTGGGCTACGGGTTGTGCGATGGTGGTCAGGTCGAGCAACTCGGCGGTCTCGTGGTTGTCGAATCCGACGACCGAGACGTCGTCCGGAGCGCGCAGACCCATCCGGTTCAGTGTCCGCAGAGCCCCGAACGCCATCTGGTCGGACTCCGCGAAGACCGCGGTGGGCGGGTCGGGAAGGCTCAGCAACTGGGCCATCGCGGAGGCGCCTTCCTCGATGCCGAAGTGGCCCGGGGCTTCGAGATCCGGGTCATAGGGAATGCCCGCCTGCGCCAGCACCGTGCGATAGGCGTGCTGGCGGACGATGGGCGTCGTGAAGCCCCTGGAGTCCCCCAGGGCACCGGTGATCATCCCGATGCGCCGGTGCCCGAGGTTGATGAGGTGGCGAACCGCCGTGCTCGCCCCCTCCGCGTTGTCGATGGAAACGTGCCAGCAGCCGGGAATGCGGGTGCCGAGCACGGCTATCGGCACTTCCATCGACACCAGCGCCTCGCACTCGTCCGCCGAGAGCGGCAAGTTGAGCACGATCAGCGCGTCCACGCGGCGGCGCAGCGGCATCCGGGCGAAGAACCGCTCGTGCACGCGCTCGTCGCCGAGGTTGTACAGCAGCAGATCCAGGTCGTTGGCGCGCAGCACGGAATCTATCCCCGCGACGACCTGGCTGTAGAACCACCGGTTGACGAACGGCAGGACGACGCCCACCGTCCCGGTCCGGCCGGAGGCGAGGGAGGAGGCCTGCGGGGAGACGTGGTACGACAGCTCCTCCGCGGCGCGCAACACGCGCTCCCGGGTCGCCTCCGAGACGTTCGGCAACCCGCGCAGGGCACGGGAGACGGTCGCGGTGGACACCTCCGCGCGCCGGGCGACATCGATGATGCTGGCGGCCATAACCCTCCGATCACGGCAGTGTGCCGAACGTACTGCCGACGGCGGAGGTAATGCAATCGCTTGCATGAAAAGATCTTGGGATATTGCTGAATTGGTGCGCGAGACCGTCAAGTTGACGGAAGAGCCGCAGGTGAAACGCTTGAAACGGGTGATGTAAACGTGTACATGGAAAGATCGTCCGGCGCCTGCCCGCCCCCGAACGGGCAGGCGCCGGACCGCGCGACGCCCGAGGTCAGGCGCCCAGCTTCGCCAGCGCGGTGGTGAGGGTGGTGCGGAACTCGTCCACCGGGGCGTCCGACAGTTGGCCCATCTGACCCCAGTCGACCACCGTCACGCGTGTGCCGTCCCGGCCTATCCCGAACAGCCGGACCCCGGTGCCCGCTTCGGGCGGCGCGGTGTACACGCTGAAGATGTGACCGCCGTCGGCGGCGTCCACCGGGCCGTGATCGTCCCAGCCGGCGGTCGAACCGGGGTTGTCCCGCAGCCAGTCGGGCGCGCAGTCGGCCGCCGCCTCTGTCAGCGCGTCGGCCAGCTCGGCCGCCTCGCCCGCGGTGCCGGTCTCGACGATGACCTGAACGGCGTTGGTGTCGTACTCGGTCCAGTACGGCTGGTGCCAACTGCCCTCGGCCGGCAGTTCGTTCTCGAAGCAGAAGACCGGCCACTCGGGCAGGCCCTGCTGCGCGCCGGAGGAGTACCAGCCGGTCACGTGCGTCGGCAGCTCGTCACCGGTCAGGAACGCCTCCGGAGCCACCTGCTCCGGGGCCGGCCGGGCGTTGCCGGCCGGCGCCGCGGCCAGCACGCAGACGGCGGCGAGCGCACCGGCCACCGCGTAACGGCGGCCGGGGTTGCGGATCTTCACGGGTCCCCCCTCAGGGATCGTGCGGATGGGTGCCGAGGGCAGCGTGCGGAGCGCCGCCGCGCTCCCGCAACAGTTCCGTGCCGATCGGGGACGCGGGAACGCCCGCGACGGGTCTGACGTGCGACGATGAAGCATCCCTGGAACGGCGGGACGGGACGGGGAGATGGGGAGAGATGACGGGGAAAGCGGCGGGGGAGCAGTTCGCGGGACGTTTGCGCGAACTCAAGGAACGCTCCGGGCAGAGCTTCGGCTCGCTCGCGAAACAACTGCATGTGAGTACGTCGACGCTGCACCGCTACTGCTCGGGCGCCGTCGTGCCGGCCGACTACGCGCCGGTCGAGCGGCTCGCCCGGCTGTGCGGGGCGAGCGCCGAGGAGCTGGTCGAGCTGCACCGGCTGTGGATACGCGCCGACGCGCTGCGCGCCGCCGCGGCCGGGCGGCCCGCTCTCGTGCCCGCGCCGGCCCCCGTTCCCGTCCCGGCTCCGGAGCGGGAGCCGGACGGCGCGCCGCCGCCGAACCCCGGCCGCCGCTCGGGCCGTTGGCCCCTGGTGACCGGGCTCGCCGCGCTGCTGGTCGTCATCGTCACGGCCATGAACGCGGCCACCTCCGACGGTTCCGCCGGGCCGCCGCCGGCGGTCGAGCCCACGGAGCTTCCGCCGCCGCTGTCGTTCACGGCCCGCTCCCACGTCTGGCAGGACAACTGCGCCCACCGCTACCTCATCGACCGGCCCCCGGGCGAGGTGCCCGAGCCGCCGGTCGTCCAGGACGCGCGGCGCTGGGCCGACCAACTCGGCGCGGTGCACGGCGACTCCACCATCGTCGAGGCGACGGTCACCACCACCTCGCCCGACCCGGTCGTCGTCGAGGCCGTCCACATCCGCGTCGCCGAGCGCCGGGCGCCGCTGGACTGGCCCTCGTTCGACATGTCGCCGGGCTGCGGCGGCGCCCTCACCCCGGCCGCCTTCACCGTCGACCTGGACGCCGAACGCCCCCTCGCCCGGCCGAAGGACGGGTTCGACGGCGAGACGCTGACCGAACTCACCCCGCCCGCACTGCCGTTCGCGATCACCGCCGAGGAGCCGCTGGCGCTGCGCGTCGAGGCCGCCACCCGCTCCTGTGATTGCTCCTGGTACATCGAGCTGGAATGGAGCAGCGGCGAGCGCGACGACACGCTGGTGGTGGACGACGGCGGCGAACCGTTCCGCACCAGCGGCGGCGGCAGCGGCACGCCGTACGGCTTCGCGTATGAAACGGAGAGCTGGCGCGCGGGGTGAGGACGGCCTGTGAAGTAGTTGGCCCAGCCGCGCAGGATCCCGTTGATCCGGAAATCCGGGTCCTGGCCGGGGAGAGCGCCAGCCCCACCCCGGCCAGGACCTACCTCACCTGTCCGCGAAGATCTTCGGCGTGTTCCCGGGGCCGTGGACCGTGGTGACGAAGTCGTCCCTCACATCAGGTGTGGGCACCGGCCCACTGGTAGTACTGGAGAGGGATATCGGGGTTGTCGGTCGTGGCGTAGACGTCGTCGTTCGCCGGGCTGGTCCGCAGGAAGTGCCCGGTCGCCATGGACTGGATCGTTCCGGTCGATTGGGTGTAGTGCCACTGCTGATTCGGCTCGTCGCACGGTGCCAGCCAGACGGGGTCCGGACCCGAGCTGCTGCCGGTCGTCAGGCAAGTGCCGGTCTCCCGGTTCCTGATCCTGCTCTGTTCGCCGCTGTTGCTGAGGAAGTCCCACTGCTGGTGGAGTTCGACGACGCTGTCGCAGTTGCCTGCCCAGACATTGCCGCTCGGCGCCCCGGAGAGGCACCTGTCCGTCGCGACGTTCAGGAACCCCCAGTAGGTCTGCTGCTGCGCCGACGCGGTGGACAAGGTGCCCGACACGCCGAGGACCATGGCGGCGCCGGCGGCGACGAACGCCGAACGCCTGGCCCACGTGCGCCGTGGAGCGGAAGTCGAGTCGGTCGCGGGTAACTTGCTCATCCTGATCACATCAGCCCTTCGCCTAGTCCCGAACTCGTTGGACGGAACGCCGGTCGTTTCTTCGTGCGTTGGACGGTCCGTCGCCACGACCGTAGAAGAGGCTCTGACGGCCAGCCAGCGTGCAGGGTGCTCGGTTCCGCGTGCCGCGGTGTGCACGGTGCTCGGGCCCCGTGCCCGCTGGTTGCTCGCTCTCGTTCGCCGGTGGGGTGGGCCGCGTCCTCACACCCGAAGAGCCGGCAGGGGTCCCGCGCCCCCGGTCTACGCTCTCGCCTCACAGGCGGAGGACGAGGGGGACACGGTGTGAGAGGCAGACCGAGGAAGATCGTCGTGCGGGCGCTCGTGGTCGGCGCGCTGGCCTGGGTGACGTGGCAGTTCGTGGTGCCGCCCCTGACCGAAGCCGTGCTGGACCAGAAGCCCGAGGATCTCAACGACTTCGCGCGCATCTGCGAGAACGCCCAGCGATACGAGGACAGCGACGACCCGTTCGAGAAGGCGGCGCCGTACGAGGGGAACGGCCCGCACCCCTGGGTACTGATCGAGGACGGCTACCAGGAGGCCGCGTCGACCGGCGCGAGGCTGGACACCGGCCCGGAGCCCGAGCCGTCCGAGGTGCAGTTGGTCATGTGCAGTGATCGCTTCGGCCACTTGGACGGCGGGACGTCCTGCGGGTACGTCGGCTCGGAGGGCACCACCTCCCTGAACTACCACGCGGGCCGCTACAGCGTCACCGTCTACGAGGCGCGCACCGGCCGCAGGGTCGACGGCAATGTGCTGTCGGGGGCGGAACCCGGCGAGTGCCCCCACTACGTGAGTGAGTACGAGGACGTCCTGTACACCGAGCCCGGGAACGCGGACTACGAAGCGCTGATGGCGGACGTCGTCACCGGCAGCGAAGCTCCGGCGCCCCCGCCGGAATGACCCCGTTCAAGCGTCGCGCACGCCCTCAGGCCGGCCGGCCGCTCCTGGCGCGCCATCCGGACGGCGGGTCCTCGCCCACCAGCCCGTCCACGGACTCGCGGAGCAGATCGGCGTGCCCGGTGTGCCGGCCGTACTCCTCGATCAGGTCGCAGATGAGCCGGCGCAGATTGGCCCGCCGGCCGTCCGGCCAGGACATGTGGACCAACTGGTCGACTCCGCCGCCGGCCAGGGCCGCGTCGAGCCGTGCCCGGGACCGGGTGACGGCGCCGTCCCACAGCGCGTAAAGCTCCTCGGGGCTGTCATCGGCGGCGGAGGTGAACGGCCAGTCGTAGTCGCCGTTCAAGCCGGGATCGTCCCATGGCGCGCCGAGCGGCTCCCCGCTCAGCCTGGTGCTGAACACGTGGTCCTCGACAAGCGCCAGATGCTTGAGCAGGCCGCCCAGGGTCAGCGAGGAGGCGCCGACGCGTGCCCGCAGCCCGGCCGCGTCCAGGCCGTCCGCCTTCCAGCGAAAGGTCGTGCGCAGGCGGTCGAGCGCGCCGATGAGGTGCTCGATCTCGGTTCCGGCCAGGGGCGGTTCCCACGGGCGATCGCTGTTGGTCATGAAGGCCACCCTAGCCGTCGCCGGGCGAAAGTCGTTCACATGTTCGGAATCAACGGGCGGCCCGGAGGGCAAGCGCTTCGCGGGCGTTCATGTCGCCGGCCTCCCCGGGAAGGGGCGGAAGAACCGACGCCGGTAGGATCCGCGCCGTGAAGTGATGACCCTCATGCACCGATCCCCGCGACGCCGTTCGAGCCTCCCGCTCCGGCGTCCCTCCGGTGCGCCCGCGTTCACCGACATCCCCCTTCACACTGAACGGATTTCCATGACCGACGACCTGTTCCTCGACCACGTCGCCGACCGGCTCGCGGCCCTCCCGGCCGTGCGTGCCGTCACCCTCGGCGGCTCGCGGGCCCAGGGCACCCACACCCCCGACAGCGACTGGGACCTGGCCGTGTACTACCGGGGCGGCTTCGACCCGGCCGACCTGCGCGCGATCGGCTGGGAGGGCGAGGTCTCCGAGATCGGCGGCTGGGGCGGCGGCGTGTTCAACGGCGGAGCCTGGCTCACGATTGAGGACCGGCGCGTCGATGTCCACTACCGCGACCTCGACGTCGTCGAACACGAACTCGCCGAGGCCCGGCGGGGCCGCTTCCACTGGGAGCCGCTGATGTTCCACCTCGCGGGCATCCCCAGTTATCTGGTGGTCGCCGAGCTCGCCGTCAACCGGGTGCTGCGCGGCGGCCTTCCCCGCCCCGGCTACCCGGAGGCGCTGCGCACGGCGGCCCCGCCCGTGTGGCGCGACCGGGCGGGCATCACCCTCCAGTACGCCCGGGCGTCGTATGTCACCGGCGGCCAGGTCACCGAGGTCGCGGGCGCGCTGGCCACCGCCGCCATGCAGACGGCGCACGCCGTGCTGGCGGCCCGCGGTGAGTGGGTCACCAACGAGAAGCGGCTGCTGCGGCGGGCGGGCCTGCGCCGCGTCGACGCGATCGTGGCCGGACTGCGGCCGGAGCCCGACGCCCTGGCGCGGGCAATCGCCGAGGCGGAGCGGCTGTTCGAGGCCGCCGCCTGAGCGACGAGCCGGAAAGCTCTCCGTTCAAGAGGCGGCCCGGACGCCGGAGAAGTGTAGGCGCAACGGGCGGGACAATTCAGTGCGCTGCGTGGACAATTCCGCGTCGATGTCGACCCGTCGCCGCTGTTGACGCATCCGGGGCAGGCGCTTACGTTCGGTTGTGGGAGCGCTTCCATGCGGGTCCCGGGGGCCCGCCGCAACCACCCGCACGCCCGGTCACAGAAAGGGCCACCCCCATGCGCCTGCTGGCACGTCGAACCCGGGGCTCGACCAGCCGCCTCCACCGCGGACCATCGACGCGTTCGAGGTCCCTCACCGCCGGCGCCGGCCTGTTCGGCCTCCTGGCCGGTCTGCTCGTCGCGCTGTCCGCGCCCCCGGCCAACGCCGCCCCCACCCGCTACGAGGCCGAGACGTCCCCGGCGGTGTGCACCGGCAGCATCGACACCAACTGGTCCGGCTACTCCGGCAGCGGCTTCTGCAACGGCGACAACGCCACCGGCGCCCACGCGCAGTTCACGGTCAACGCCCCGGCCGCCGGCACCGCCACCCTCGGCATCCGCTTCTCCAACGGCGCCACCACGGCCCGTCCGGCGAGCGTGATCGTCAACGGCCAGACGGTGCAGACCCTTTCGTTCGAGGGCAGCGGCGCCTGGTCCACCTGGACCACCAAGACGCTGACCGTCCAGCTCAGCGCGGGCAGCAACACCATCCGCGTCAGCCCGACCAGCGCGACCGGCCTGCCCAACATCGACCACCTCGACGTCGAGACCGGCGGCAGCGCGCCCGGCAACGCCCTGCCCACCAGCTTCCAGTGGAGTTCCAGCGCCCAGTTGATCGGGCCGAAGTCGGATGCGACGCACTCCATCCGCGCGGTGAAGGACCCGTCGGTCGTGTACCACAACGGCCGCTATCACGTGTTCGCCACCACGACCAACAACAACGGCGCCTACAGCATGGTGTACCTGAACTTCACCGACTGGTCGCAGGCGAACAACGCGCAGCACCGCTACCTGGACCAGACAGCGATCGGCTCCGGGTACAAGGCCGCGCCGCAGATCTTCTTCTTCGCGCCGCAGAACCTCTGGTACCTCGTCTTCCAGACCGGGGACAACGCCGCGTACTCCACCACGTCGGACATCAGCAACCCGCAGTCCTGGAGCGCGCCGCGGTACTTCTACTCCGGCGGCATGCCGCAGATCATCCGGGACAACATCGGCGACGGGTACTGGGTCGACTTCTGGACGATCTGCGACAGCGCGAAGTGCTACCTGTTCTCCTCCGACGACAACGGCCACCTGTACCGGTCGGAGACGACGCTGGCCAACTTCCCCAACGGCTTCACCAACACCGTCATCGCGATGCAGGACTCCAACAAGTACCGGCTGTTCGAGGCGGCCAACATCTACCGCCTGTCGGACAGCAACACCTATCTGATGATGGTCGAGGCCATCGGCGGTGACGGAAAACGCTACTTCCGCTCCTGGACCGCGCCCGCCATCACCGGGCCCTGGCAGCCCCTCGCCGACACCGAGGCCAACCCCTTCGCCCGCGCCAACAACGTGACGTTCAACGGCACGGCCTGGACGCGGGACATCAGCCACGGCGAACTGATCCGCAGCGGCACCGACCAGACCCTCACCATCAGCCCATGCGACCTGCGCTTCCTCTACCAGGGCATGGACCCGAACGCCACTGACCCCTACAACCTCCTGCCCTGGCGGCTCGGCCTGCTGACCCAGACCAACTCCCCCTGCTGAGACCGTACTTCCCCCGGTAACGACCCAGCAGCGGACAGCCCCCGCCCTCCTGCACCGAGGGCGGGGGCGCTTCCGTGACATGGGCCGCTGCGGGAAGTCGTGGACTGGGCGGCACGTTCCGCTCGCTCGTGCGCCAGTCCGGCCGCGGCAACGCCACCGGCCGGACAGGGCCCGGCCGTTCGGGTCCCCGCTCGGCCTCAGGGCTTGCGCCCCACGCCTCCCCAGGCGGGGACGGGCCGCGGGGCGCCCAGCGGGCTCGCCTCGGGCCGCCACGTGGACAGCTCCACGACGCCCGGCTCCACGAGGTCCAGTCCCTCGAAGAAGGAGGCGATCCGCTCCGGGGAGCGGAGGTTGTACGGCACCCCGCCGCTGCCGTTGTAGGTGGCGGTCGCGGTCACGTACACCTCGTCGGTGTCGGTGCCGTCGTAGAGCGCCAGGTAGCTGCCGGAAGGCAGCGGTTCAAGCAGCCGGGCGACGATGGAGCGGCCCTCGTCGCAGTCCTGCACATGTCCCAGGATGCCGATGAGCATCACGGCCACCGGCCGGGAGAAGTCCAGGGTCTTCGCCGCGGCGTCCAGGATGCGATCCGGGTCGTGCACGTCGGCGTCGATGTAGTCGGTGGCGCCCTCCGGACTCGAGGTCAGCAGCGCGCGGGCGTGCGTGAGCACCAGCGGGTCGTTGTCCACATAGACGATGTGCGAGTCCGGCGCGACCGTCTGGGCGATCTGGTGGGTGTTGTCCACCGTCGGCAGTCCCGTGCCGATGTCGAGGAACTGCCGGACACCGGCCTCGCCCGCCAGGTGGCGCACCACCCGGGCCAGCCAGTAGCGGGAGACCCGGGCGATGTCGCGGATGCCCGGGTAGACCTCGAGGAAGGCGTCGCCCGCCTTCCGGTCGACCTCGTAGTTGTCCTTGCCGCCCAGCCAGTAGTTCCAGACGCGGGCCGAGTGGGGGATCGTCGTGTCGATCCCGGGAACTGAGGGACGAGAGGCGGACGACATGTCTGTCATGGTCACCGTTCCGATGCGAAGGCGTGTGCGGCGAACGCCACCTTAGGACAGCGGGTCGGCAATTCGCCCGCTGGGTGGGGGAGTTGGCCGTCGGTGGCCGGCCACGACTGGGGCGCCATTGTCGCCTGGGAGATGGCCAAGATGCGTCCCGAGCGGATCGAGGCGGTGGTGGGAATGAGCATTCCGGACCGCTTCGCCGAGCCGCAGGACCCGGCCCAGACGCCGATCCCGGCCCTGCGGACCGCTCGGGGCGAGGCGTTCTACCTCGTCCAGTACCGCCGCTCGGGCTTCACCGGCGGCCTCAACTGATATCGCAACCTCGACCGGAACGGGGAGCTGTCGGCGTCCTGGCGGCACAACCCCGCGCCGGCGCCCGCCCTGTACCTGATCGGTGGCCGGGACGGCGCTATCGGGATGCCGCGGAGCCTGGAGTTGATGTCCGGCAGGTCCCGCTCCTTCCCCCACCTGCGCGAGACGGTCGTCCTGCCCGGCTGCGGCCACGCCATCCAGCAGGAACGGCCCGAACAGGTCAACGAGGTGCTGATCCGGTTCCTGCGCTCCCTGTGACCGCCGGGCCCCGGTGCCGAACGGTCCACGCCGCCGCGCGATTCCACCCCGCCGATGCAACCCCGTCGGCCTCTCCTCCGTGACGTAGGAGTGAAAGGGGAACGGATGCGCCGGCAAGACGAAGAGCGGTTTCGCGAGTTCGCGGCAGTTCAAGCCCGGCCGCTGCGCCGGACCGCTTATCTGCTGTGCGGGGACTGGCACTTGGCGGAGGATCTGATGCAGGGCGCGTTGATCAAGATGTACCACTCATGGTCTCGTCTCGAACGGCGCGACCAGCTCAACTCCTATGTCCGGCGCGTGCTGTTGCGCACCTGGCTGGATGAGAGACGCAAGCCCTGGCGCCGTTCGGAGAGCAGTTGCGAGAGCGTGCCGGACAGCCCGGACGTGTCGGCCGAGCCGGATGACATCGCCCACCGGATGGACGTGCGCAGCCTCGTTCATGAGGCGCTGCTCACGCTGCCGCCCCGGCAGCGGGCCACGATCGTGCTGCGCTACTTCGACGATCTGTCCGTCGCGGACACGGCCGCCGCGCTGCGCTGTTCGGAGGGGAACGTGAAGAGCCAGACCGCCCGCGGGTTGCGGACGCTCCGGCAGTACATCGGCGATTCCGAGGCCGAGTTGACCGTGTCGATCACGGGGAGGCCGGCCCGGTGACGGATCAGCGGATCAGGGAAGGGCTGCGGCAGGCCGTGGCGAACGAGCCCCCGCTGCGCGTCGGCATGGCGGAGATCGCCGCCCGCGCGCGGCGGCGGGCGGCGCGGCGCCGGACGCTGCTGGGCGCGGGCGCCATGACGGCGCTCGTCGCGGGGCTGGCCACGGTGCTCCCCTCGCTGGTGACCACGTCCCCCGGCGGCGGGGCCGGCGAGGTGCCCCCGGCGTCCGGCGGACCCGCGTTCGGCGAAGGGGCGGACCCGGACCCCACGGGGCCGGGACCCACGTTGCCACCGCTGTGGCCGAGCCGGGGCGAGACGGCTCCCTCCCACGCACCCGCCGAGTACGACGCGGTGGGGGAGATCATCGAGGACCGGCTCACCGAGGCGTTCGCCGAGCACGTGCCCGACGCCGACGTGGTCCGGCTGTCCGCCGGGGACGCCCCTGTCCCGACCGAGGACACGCTCCTGTCCTGGCGCTTCACGGTGAGCTTCACGACGTCCTCCCGGGTGTTCCGGGCGGCGGTGACGGTCGACAGTTCAAGCGTGGAGCTGAAGGAGCTGGCGTGCCCGACCAGTCCGCCCGAGGCCCCGCTCGCGGCGGACTGCGAACTCTTCCCCGGCGGACGGTACATGGGCGGCCGGGAGAACGGGTTCCGGCACGTCGTCGAGGCCCGGCCCAACGCGTTCCAGCGGGCCGTCGTCTCGGTGGAGGGAACGGCGGCCGATCCGGCGCCACTGAGCAGAAGCCAGCTCGACGACATCGCTTTCGCTCTCATCTCGTGAGGGATCGAAGCCCGAAGACAATGAGGAATGACGTGACGACTACGACCGTGTCCGGGGTCTGACATGCGACTCCGACCAGGTGCCGCGGCGACGACCCGGCACCGAAAGGCCTCTCGGGTCCGAGTGGTGGTGTCGGCGGGCCTCGCCACCGGGGCGGTGGCGGCCACCGCGGTGATCATCGTCCTGACCGCGTACCAGGGCGGCACATCCTCCGGCGCGCGGGCGGACGACACCGGCCATGAGCACTCCGTGGACACCGTCCGGCACACGCGCGGCGCTCCGCCCGACCCGGAGTCGAGCGCCGAGCCGGAATCGGGCGCCGAGCCGGACTACGACGACTGGATGGCCGCCACGTTCCCCCTCGACCCCCAACTCACCGGCTCCGGAGAGCTGGTGCCGGTGGGCGGCAGCGCGCCGGCGGCCGATCCGGACGCGACGACGCTGCTGCGGTACCGGGTGGACGTCGAGGAAGGTCTGCCGGTGAACCCGGAGTTCTTCGCCGAAGCGGTGCACCGGACGCTCAACGACGAGCGGAGCTGGGGCAACGACGGCGAGCGCGGCTTCGCGCGGGTGTCGTCGGGCCACTATGACTTCGTGATCACGCTGGCCAGCCCGGGTACCACCGCCGAGTGGTGCGCGAGGTCCGGTCTGGACACCACGCAGAGCAACGTGTCCTGCGACGCGGCGACCACCGAGCGCGTGATGATCAACGCCTGGCGCTGGGCGCTTGGTTCGGAGACCTACGGCGACGACATCCGCGGGTACCGGCAGATGCTGATCAACCACGAGGTCGGGCACCGCATCGGCTACGGTCACTCCGACTGCGCGGCCGATGGTGCCCCCGCGCCGGTCATGATGCAGCAGACCAAGTTCCTGACCAGCCCCGTCACGGGCCTCACCTGCGTACCGAATCCCTGGCCGCATCCGGCCGGTTAGGAACCCTCCGTTCTTGAACGCCTCCGCTACTGCCGTCGGGCTGATGATCAGCGCCTTCTACGCCGCCACCGCCGTGGGCTCGCCCCTGATCAAGCGGGTGGCGGCGCGCCTGCCCACCCCCGTGGTGCTCGCCGTCGCGGTGGTGGCCGTCGCCCTCGGCCACACCGGCGCCGCCCTCATCGCCGCCACCGCGGCGTTCGCCGGAGCGGTGGCCATGACCGCCGGAGCGCTGCTGTCCCGGCGCCTGGCTGAAAGCCCCGTCAGGAGACGGCTGTTGGTCCTTCGACCCGTGCGTGATCAGCAAATTGGGGTATGCGTGCGTACATGACAGGAAACCGGACCCCAAGTGCGGGAAAAGCAGGCGGATCGGTCACGCGCCGCGGCGTTCTGCGCGGCGCCGTCGGAGCCGGGGCGGTGACCCTGGCCGGCGCCGGGGCCGCGCGGGGCGGCACGGCGGCGCCCGAACTGCCGAACGGGCTCGCCCCCTACCGCACCGCCTACCTCAACTGGTCGGGCGAGATCGCCCACCCCGGCCTGTGGGCCTGCGCGCCGCGCACCCCGCAGGACCTCGTCGACCTCGCCAACTGGGCGCACGCCGAGGGCTGGCGGCTGCGCCCGCGCGGCATGGCGCACACGTGGTCCCCCCTCACCATCACCCCGGCCATGCCCTCCGGCGATCGCGTGCTGCTGCTCGACACCACCGAGCACCTCACCCACGTCGAACTCGCCGACCCGCCCGCCGGCGCCCCCGGCGCGGTGCGGGCCCAGCCCGGCGTGCTGCTGGAGGACCTCATGGCCTTCCTCGCCGACAACGGCCTCGGGGTCACCAACACCCCCGCGCCCGGCGAGCTCACCCTCGGCGGCACCCTCGCGATCGACGCGCACGGCACCAGCGTGCCCGCCGAGGGCGAGACGCCGCGCCCCGGCCACACCTACGGCACGCTCAGCAACCTCGTGCTCTCCCTGACCGCCGTGGTCTGGGACGAGACGCGCGGCGCCTACGCGCTCAAGACGTTCGAACGCGGCCGCGACCCCGAGTGCGGCGCGCTGGCCGCCCACCTCGGGCGGGGCCTGGTGGCGGAGGCCGTGCTCCAGGCCGGGCGGGAGACGCCGCTGCGGTGCGTCAGCCGCATCGACATCCCCGCCGACGAACTGTTCGCCCCGCCCGGCAGCCGCGCCGCCGCGGGCGGGCGCACCTTCGGCGACTTCGTGAACGCGTCCGGACGGGTGGAGGCGATCTGGTTCGCCTTCACCGACAAGCCCTGGCTGAAGGTGTGGAGCCCCAGCCCCAGCCGGCCCACCGGGGCGCGGGGGGTGCACAGCCCCTACAACTACCCGTTCAGCGACTCGGTGCCGGAGTCCGTCTCCCGCCTCGCCGGGCGGCTGGTGGCCGAGGCCGCCTGGTACCTGGCGCCCGTGCTCGGCGCCGCCCAGTGGACGGCGGCGGCCGGCGGGCTGAGCCTGACGGCGGCGCACGACCTGTGGGGCCCCTCGTACTGCCTGCTGTTCTACCTGCGGCCGACGACGCTGCGCGAGACGGCCAACGGCTATGCGATCCTCACCCGGCGCGCCGATGTGCAGCGCGTGATCGCGGAGTTCGCCGGCTTCTACCAGGAACGCCTCAACGCCTGGGCGGCGGCGGGGCGTTACCCTGTGAACGGGCAGGTCGAGATCCGGGTGGCCGGGCTCGACCAGCCGACCGACAACGCCGCGCCCGGCGCCGGACCGCCCCTGCTGTCGGTGGTGCGGCCGCACCCGGAACGGCCCGACTGGGACTGCGCGATCTGGGTGGACGTCCTGACACAGCCGGAAACCCCGGGCGCGGCGGAGTTCTACCGTGAGCTGGAGCGCTTCCTGATGCGGACCTTCGACGGCGGCCACGCCCTCGCCCGCGTCGAGTGGTCCAAGGGCTGGGCCTACACGGACGCCGCGTCGTGGGCCGACGGCGAGGTCATCGGCGAGTGGGTGCCCGCGAGTTACGCCCCGGGCCAGTTCGGGGAGGCGGTCGGGATCCTCGACCGGCTCGACCCCCACCGGGTCTTCGGCAACCCGTTCCTGGACCAGTTGTTGGGGTAGGCGCCGGGAGGGCGGGCCGGCCGGATCCTTATGATCCAGCCATGTCCGACTCACGTTTCGAGCTGGCGACCACGGCCGACGAGCGAACGCTGCTGCTCACGTTCCTCGACTGGCACCGAGAGACTCTGCTGCGCAAGTGCTCCGGGCTCACCGACGAGCAGCTTCGCCTGCGCGCGGTGCCCACCTCCGGCCTGACCCTCATGGGTTTGATGCGGCACCTGGCCGGGGTGGAGCGGTGGTACTTCCAGGTGATCGTCGCCGGCGAGGAACCGGCGGAGCTGTTCACCGCGACCGATGACGACGACGAGGACTTCAACGACATAGGCTCGGCGACCGGCGAGGCCACCGTCGCGCTGTGGCGGGAGCAGGTCGAGCACTCCCGCCGCGTGGTGGCCGAACACCCCCTGGACGCCGTGGGGTTCAACCCCTCTCGGCGGAAGCGGCAGTCGCTGCGCTGGGTCCTCAACCACATGATCGACGAATACGCGCGGCACAACGGCCACGCCGACCTGCTCCGCGAGGCCATCGACGGCGCCACGGGTGAGTGACACCCGACTCGGCTGTTCCGCGACGGACTTCAGCCGGTCCGGGCGGTGTCGAGATGGCGGGTGTCACCGAGGGCGACCACCTGGCGGTTGTGGAAGAAGTCGTCCTCGCGCAGCGTGGTGATGCTGCCGGAGGGCGCCCGGAAACCGACGGAGCCCAGCGACTCGATCGGCATTTTGATCCAGGCGGCCACGACGAACGTCAGGGCGAACCCGTGCGTCACGATGATCTGGTGCTCGCACGGGCGCCGCAGAATGTCGTCCATGGCGGGGTAGATCCGGTGCGCGAACTGCGCCCTGGTCTCGGCGCCCGGCACGCCCTCGTGGTGTCCCATCCGGTCGCCGACGGCCGGCGGCGGGATGAACCGCCGGTCCAGCCACTCCTGCGGCCGTCCCTCCGCCTCGCCGTAGGACTTCTCCCGCAGCCTGCGGTCCAGGACCGGTTTCACGCCGAAGACCTCGGCCACCTCGTCGGCCGTCTGCCGGGTGCGCCGCAGATCCGACGAGAACAGCTCCACCTCGGCGCCGTCCGGGACTTGGGCGCGCAGCGCCCGGGCGGCGGAGGCCGCCGCCCGGACGCCGGCCGGGGTGAGGTCCGAGTCATGCCACCCGCCGACCACCCCCTCGACGTGGTGCGTGGCCTCCGGGTGGGTGATGACGTACACAGTGCGCACCGGTGCGTGCCCCTTCTCTCCGGCCGAGGTCCTGCCCGCAGTGACACAGGATCTCCCGGCCGGGGCGGCTAGGCCAAGGCGCCGCCGGTGTTCCGGATCATCCGCCGGAGCACCTTGAGGGTGGTGACGTAGTCGGCGTCGTCGATGCCCTCGTGGATCCGGTCGCGGATGGCCGGGGCGTGCCGCTTCAAGCCGGCGCGGGCCTCGTCGCCCGCCTCGGTGATCCACAGCCGGTCCTCGGCGTCGCGCGTCAGCCAGCCGCGTTCCAGCAGGATCTCCGCCTCGGCCTTCAGGTCGTCCTCGGGTCTGAGGTAGGAGCTCATGGCCCGCTGGAGTTCGGGGATGGTCATGCCGTGGCCGTCGGGCGAGATGTCGTTCTTCGACAGGTTGCGCAGCAGCCAGTACTGGGGCTGGGTGAAGCCGAGTTCGGCCTGCCGGGCCCGGGTGAACGCGATGAGGGCCTCGTAGGCCACGCCGGTCCAGTACGCGGCCGGCTGGGCGGCGAGCTGGTCGTCGGAGAGGTGGTGGGTCGTCATGAAGATCACCGTAGAATTTCAAGTGAACTTGAAGTCAAGCGGCGGGCAGCGGCTCACGAAGTACAGGACCGTCATGCTCACCGCGGTGGTCAGGATGACGCCCCGCAGCAGCCGGGCGGGGAGCCGGCGGGCGACATGGGCGCCGGCGAGGCCCCCGGCCACCGCGCCGGCCAGCATGCCGGTGAGGAGAAGGGGAGAGTTCAGCGCGTCCGAGGCGACGAGGAACAGCGCCGTCGCGCTGAGGTAAATGGCCGCGGTCTGGACGATCCGCGTCGGATTGCCGACCGCGGTGTCGAGGCCGAGGCCGATGCTCCACGGGGCCAGCATCAGGATGCCTACGGCACCGCCGAAGTATCCGCCGTACACGGCGAGGACGAACTGGCCGATCAGGACGGTCCGGGAACTCATGCCGCCGGTGCGGCCCAGCGCGGTGTTCAGGGCCTGGGAGACGCGGCGCCCGAAGGCGAGCACCACCGTGGCGAAGGCGAGCAGCCAGGGCACCGCGGCGTCGAACGACGTGGCCGGGAGGGCCAGCAGCAGGCCGGCCCCCAGGCCGCCGCCGAGGGCGCTGACCGCCGTCAGCGCCGTCGTGGACGTCGTTCCCACCGGGGTCAGTTCGCGCCGGTAGACCCAGGCCCCGGCCAGGCTCCCGGGCACCAGGGCGATGGTCGACGACGCGTTCGCCGTCACCGGGGACATGCCGACCGCGACCAGAGCGGGCAGCGCGACGAACGTCCCTCCGCCGCCAATGGAGTTGAGCGTTCCGGCGACGGCACCGGCCAGCAGGACGAGCAGCATCTCGGACACCCACCGAGCATCGCCCCGTGGCCCAGGGGTTCACAATGCGTGATCGGCGTACCCAGCCTAAGGCTGTGCCATAGGCTCGCCGGATGCGGTACGACCTGGACGATCTGCGGCTCTTCCTCGACATCGTGGCCGAGGGCTCGATCACGGCGGGCGCCCGCCGCATGCATCTGAGCCTGCCCTCGGCCAGCGCCAGGGTGCGTTCGCTGGAGCGCCAGGCCGGTGTGGCGCTGCTGGTCCGCGGCCGGCGGGGGGTGCGGCCCACCCCGGCCGGGACGGCCCTGGCCCGGCACGCGCGCGACGTTCTCGCCCGGACCGCGCGGCTGGAGAGCGCCGTCGCCAGCTATGCCCGGTCGCCGGCCACTCCGCTGACCCTGCTGGGCGGCGGCTCCGCGATGCACCGGCTGGTGCCGCGGGCCCTGGTCACGTTCCTCCGCGCGCACCCGGACGTCGACGTCACCGTTGCCGAGAGCCGCACCCCCCGGACCGTGCGGATGCTCGCCGACGGCGAGGCGGACCTGGGAATCGTCATCGACGACGAGGCCCGGGACTCCGGCCTCGACATGGAACCCCTCGCCGACGACTCCCTCGTGGTGATCGGCCAGGCCGGCGGGGTTCTCGCCGGGCGCACCGCGCTGACCTACGACGAGGTCGCGGAGCACCCGCTCGTCGGGCTGGACGCCGACTCCTCGCTGCGCCACTGGATCGAGAGGAACCTCGGTCCGCACGCCCCGGCGGTGCGTTACCGCACCAGCGTGGCCAGCCTCAACGTCCTGGTCGCCCTGGCGGCGGCCGGTGTCGGGCTCGCCGTCGTGCCGCGCCGGGTCATCGACGCCCACCAGCCGCTCGACGTGTGCGAGCTGCGGGATCCCTGGGCCCGCCGCCAGCACGTGCTGGCCTGGGGCGCCAAGGGCCGGGCCCCGTCGGCCACCGCGGCGCTCGCCGAGCACCTGCGCGAAGCGGCGCTGTCCGAGTCGGCCTCCCACGGCGCTCGGCCTTGATCGTCGGTGGCGTTCACCCCTACCATCGGCGAGTGCGCCCGCTGAAACACGGCTACACCAACCGCACCGTCGGCGACGGAGCGACCGTGGACAAGTCCTACCAGGGCCCCGACGCCGCCCGCAGGCTGGCCCGCGAGCGGGACCTGCTGACGCGGCTGCGCGACCATCTGCCGGTGCCCCCGGTACTCGGCGCGGACGAGCACACTCTGACGCTCGGCTTCGCGCCCGGCGTGCAGGGCCAGGAGCTGCTGGACGCCGGTCACGCGGAGGCCGTTCTCCGGGCGTGCGGCGAGGTGCTGCGCCGCATTCACGCGCTGCCCGCGGAGGTACCGTTCGCGGGACCGGGCGACACCGGCACGGTGCTCGTGCACGGCGACTTCGGGCCGAACAACGTCCTGCTCGACCCGGGCACCTTCGAGGTCACGGCCGTCGTCGACTGGGAGTTCGCCCACCTCGGCGACCCGGTGGAGGATCTCGCCTGGTGCGAATGGATCGTGCGCATGTACCACCCCGAACACCGGGAATCCCTCCGCCACTTCTTCGCCGCCTACGCCGGGGACGTGCCCCCCTGGCCCGTCCGCCGGACCGCCATGCTCGCCAGATGCGCGTCGCTCCAGGAGTTCTGTCACCGCTGGGAACCGGACGGGCCGGGCGTCCGGCAGTGGGTGGAGCGCGCCGGACTCACCGCCACCTGGCAGGAGTAGCCGGCCGAGCCGGGAGCCGGGACCGCGCCCGGCCCCCGGACCGGGCTCAGCCGGTGAAGTTGACGTCGCTGCAGAAGTAGTACGACTGGTCGAGGTGGCTGGCCTGCCACACCGTGTAGACGATGTGGTGTCCGCTGCGGCCCGGCGCGTTCACGTTCACCGGGGTCGTGGTCCCCGTCGGGATGTTCTCGACGTGGCCCGCGAGTTCCAGGTCGCTCCAGCTCAGCCGCTCGGTGGTGGGGTCGAAGCCCTGCTCGGTGACGTAGACGTCGATGTAGTCCGCGCCGTGCGAGGAGGTGTCGAGCAGGTTCAGCGTGAAGCTGTTGGGCTTGTCCACCGTCTGCCACTCGCCCGGCACGTCGAGGGCCGCGTAGCGCCCGTCGAAGGTCAGGCCGCCGCTGCACAACTGCCCGTCGGGAACGGCGGCCTGGTGGTTGCCGCCGACGCCGTCGCGCAGCAGACCGTTCCAGTTCCACATGGCGCTGGGGTCGGCCTGCCACGCCTGGTAGCACATCGGGTCCTCGGTGGCCATGTCCGGCGACTGCCAGTCGCCGGCCCACCGCTCCCAGCAGCCGTAGTGCCGGGCGGGCGGATCGCTGACCGCGCCGTGTGCCGAGGCGCTGCCCGTGCCGAGCGACGCCAGCAGCGCCATGGAGGACCCGAGGACCGCCGCGCCGCGCGCGACGGTGGATTTGTGGGGGAAGGGCATCTGTATCGCCACACTTCGTTGATTGACGACATGTGTTCCGCGGCCCCGGAGGGCGGGCGGAATCCTGCGGTGCGCTCCCGGGGGAGACCATAACGAAGCCCGGGTGGCGGGGGAAGAGGGCGGTGACGCGACCGATCTTGACCGCATCGCCCCACAGGGATGACAATCATTTTCGGAACAACCGGCACCGGCACCGTTCCCGTCGGCACGGACCCCGGCCCCGACGCCGCCGCGGACGCTTCCGGCGACCCGGGCGGTTCCCTGGCCACCACCGGTTCGGTGATCCTCCCCGCGGTCCTGGCCGCCACCGCGGCCATCGTCCTCGGTGCCGTGCTGCTCCGCGCCCGGCGCAGGACCCGCGCCTCCTGAGCCCTCCGGACGGGACCGTCAGGACGGGGCGTCGTCCCACAGGCCGGTGGCGCGGGCGTCGATGTGCGCGCGGACGCGGTCGAGGACGTCGTCGGCGGGCGCCGGGTCGAGTCGGCGCCCGTCGCGCAGGCGCAGGGCGATGTGGCCGTCGGCGGCCTCCCGGGCGCCGATGACGGCCTGGTACGGGACCAGGCGGGCGTTGCGGACACGGGCGCCGAGGCTGCCGTGCTCCGGCCCGGCGGTCTCGGCGCGCAGCCCGAGGTCGAGGCAGCGCCCGGCCAGCGCCGCGGCGCCTGGCTCCTGGGCCTCGGTGACCGGGAGGACCACCAGTTGGGTGGGGGCCAGCCAGGCCGGGAAGGCGCCGCCGTGCTGCTCGATCAGGTGGGCCACGGCGCGTTCGACGCTGCCGATGATGCTGCGGTGGACCATGACCGGCCGGTGCCCCCCGCCGTCCGGGCCGGTGTAGCGCAGGTCGAACCTCTCCGGCTGGTGGAAGTCGACCTGAACGGTGGACAGGGTGGACTCCCGGCCGGCCGGGTCGGCGACCTGGATGTCGATCTTGGGCCCGTAGAACGCGGCCTCTCCCTCGGCCGCCTCGTACGGCAGGCCGGAACGGTCGAGGACCTCGGTCAGCAGCGCGGTGGACCGTTCCCACAGCTCGGGCGCGGCGACGTACTTGCCGCCGGGGCCGGGCAGGGAGAGCCGGTACCGGTGAGGGGTGATGCCCAGCGCCCGGTAGGCGCGGCCGATCATCTCCAGGGCGCCCCGTGCCTCGTCGGCGACCTGGTCGACGGTGCAGAAGATGTGGGCGTCGTTGAGCTGGATGGCCCGCACCCGGGTCAATCCGCCGAGCACGCCGGAGAGTTCGGAACGGTACATGCCGCCGAGCTCGGCCATGCGCAGCGGCAGGTCGCGGTAACTGCGGGCTCGGGAACGGTAGATGACCGCGTGGTGCGGACACAGGCTGGGCCGGAGGAGGACCTGATCGCCGCCGAGGTCCATCGGGGGGAACATGTCCTCGCCGTAGTGCGACCAGTGCCCGGAGATCTCGTACAGCTCCCGCTTGCCGAGCACCGGTGAGTAGACGTGCCGGTAGCCCGCCCGCCGTTCCTCGTCGCGGATGTATTCCTCCAGGGCGTGGCGCACGGCGGCGCCGTCGGGCAGCCAGTACGGCAGCCCGGCGCCGATCAGCGGGTCGGTGTCGAACAGGCCCAGCTCGCGGCCGAGTTTGCGGTGGTCGTGCATGGCGGTCTCCTCGCGGACAGCGGGCGAGTGACCGCAAGCCGAAGCCCCGGGGCACTCGCCCCGGGGCTTTAAGACTTACGACATCGGTCAGCGCGCCGGGACACTCTCCGGCGTCGTCGTCACTGCGGCGCGCTTCATACCGGCCAGGGTAGCGGGTGGCGCGGTGAGGTGCCGTTGAATACCCGGCCGCGGGACCGGGGGACCGGCTCCGGTGGCCGCCGGGACGGGCCCGTGTGAGGGTGGGTGACGTCCCACGCCCCCGGCGCCGGGCGTGCCGGGAGTTCGGTCACCGCACCCGTCCGTGAAGGGAGCACGTCCCATGGCTGGCTCCGCCATCGAGGACTACGCACTGCTGGGCGACCTGCAAACCGCCGCGCTGGTGGGCCGGGACGGGTCCATCGACTGGCTGTCGCTGCCCCGGTTCGACTCGCCCGCCTGCTTCGCGGCCCTGCTGCACGACGAGAGGGCCGGCCGCTGGCTCATCGCTCCCGCCGCCGGCGGCTCGGTCGCCCGGCGGCGCTACTGCGGTGACTCGCTGGTGCTGGAGAACGAATGGCGCACTCCCGAGGGCGTGGTGCGCGTGGTGGACTGCATGCCGCCGCGCGGCGAGGCGGCGGACGTCGTCCGCCTCGTGGAGGGGGTCTCCGGCCGGGTGCCCATGCGCATGGACCTGCGGCCGCGGTTCGACTACGGCCACATCGTTCCGTGGGTCAGCCGACGGGGTGAGGACCTGGGGGCCGTCGCGGGACCCGACGCGGTCTGGCTGCGCACCCCCGTTCGCACGGACGAGGCGGACCGGGGGATCCGGGCCGAGTTCACCGTCGAGGCCGGCCGGCGCGTTCCGTTCGTCCTGACGTATGAGGCCTCGCATCTGCCGCCCCCAAAACCGGTGGACGCCGAGTGGGCCATCGCGGACACCCAGCGGTTCTGGGACAGTTGGATGAGCGGCTGCAGCTACGACGGCGACTGGCCCGAGGCGGTGCGGCGGGCGCTCGTCCTGCTGAAGGCCCTCACCCACGGGCCCACCGGTGGCCTCCTGGCCGCCGCCACGACGTCGCTCCCCGAACAGCCCGGGGGACCCCGGAACTGGGACTACCGCTACTGCTGGCTGCGGGACGCCACGTTCACCCTCCAGGCGCTGATGGGCACCGGCTTCATCGAGGAGGCGTGGGCCTGGCGCGAGTGGCTGCTGCGCGCGGTCGCCGGCGACCCGGCGGACCTCCAGATCATGTACGCCCTGGACGGCACCCGCCGCATCCCCGAGCAGACCCTCGCCTGGCTGTCGGGCCATCGGGGGTCCGTCCCGGTCCGGGTCGGCAACGACGCCGTGGGCCAGCACCAGCTCGACGTGTGGGGCGAGGTCCTGGACTCCCTGCATCTCGCCCGGCAGATCGGCATCACCCCGACCGAGACCGCGTGGAACCTCCAGCGCGCCCTGCTGGACTACCTGGAGGGCCACTGGCAGAAACCCGACAACGGCCTGTGGGAGGTGCGCGGCCCGCGGCGGCACTTCGTCCACTCCAAGGTCATGGCCTGGGCCGGCCTGGACCGGGCCGTCCACTCCGTCCGGGAGCAGGGCCTGCCGGGCCCGGCCGATCGGTGGGCCGCGCTGCGCGACCGCATCCACGCCGAGATCTGCGAGCGGGGATACGACCCCGAACGGAACACGTTCACCCAGTTCTACGGCTCGCGGGGGCTGGACGCCGCGCTCCTGCTGCTGCCCCGCGTCGGCTTTCTGCCGTGGCACGATCCGCGCGTGATCGGCACCGTCGAGGCCGTTCAGCGCGAGCTGTGCGAGGGCGGCTTCCCGTGGCGCTACCGCCCGGACGCCGACGGCGGCGTCGACGGGCTGCCCGGCACGGAGGGCGTCTTCGTGCCGAGCGGCTTCTGGCTCGCCGACGCCCTGCTCGGCCTGGGTCGCGTCCAGCAGGCCCACGAGCTGTTCGAACGTCTGCTCGATCTGCGCAACGACGTCGGCCTGCTCAGCGAGGAGTACGACCCCGCGACCGGGCACCACCTCGGCAACACCCCGCAGGCGTTCAGCCTGGTCGGGCTGGTCAACACCGCCCGCTACCTCAGCGGCGCCCGCATCGCCACCTCGCCCGCGAAGGGCCGCCCCGCCCCGGGGCCGTGAGCCGCCGGACGGGTCGCGCGAGCGCGTGGTCGGTGGTGTGCTGGAGGCATGAGGAACGATCGGCGCGAAGAGGCATATCTCCGGCAGAGCGGGCGCAAGGAGGTGTCACCTCGGCAGCGGCGGAGGCTGGCCAAGAAGGCCGGGCAGGGAAAGTCCGAGCAGGGGAAGGGAGAGGGGTGAGCCATGGTGGACATGGCCAAGCAGACGGTCGTCGGGGCGCTGCTCGGGCGCTATGGGCGTGGCAGCTTCGCCGAGGACGCCGAGATCCACCTGAAACAGTCCCCGCACTCGATGTTCCAGCTCTTGCAGCTCGCGGCGCTGACCGACGCGCGGGTGGATCCCGACACGGCGGTGCACACGTTCACGGCGCTGCGTGGTCAGCGGCTGTCGACGGCCGGGCAGGTGCTGGGCGCCGGGTCCGGGCCGATCGCCCAGACGCTCGCCGAGGCCGGGTACCCGGAGGGGGACCGGAAACGGATCACCACCGCGATGACGGACGCGGCGCTGCACCTCCAGGAGGAGCACGGCGGCGACCTGAACGAGCTGCGCGAGGACGCCGGACGCGATCCGGCGCGCGAGCGGGACCTGCTTGGGCACTTCGCAGGAGTCAACGGTGACGTCATCGACGCCTTCTGCCGCGAGGCCCAGCTCATCTGGGACGAGCTGGGCCCGTTCGCGGACAAGAAGGCGCTGGACGCCGCCAGCCGGCTCGGGCTGGGCGAGGACACGGCCGCCCTGCGGTCGCTGGTCCGCGAGGACCGCGAGTTCGTGCGGCTGGTCGACGCGCTGGTACGGGTCCGGCACGACAAGAGCGGCTATCAGGAGCTGCGGCAACTGGCCGACGAGGCATGACCGTTGACTCGCGAGGGCGACGCGGCGCGGCGGTCCAGTCCCGCGTCCAGCCGGGCCCGCACGCGTGCCGCCCGCGGCAGGCCGAGGTCGGTGTAGTCGCGCAGCGCCTGCTCCCAGTGCTCGCGGGCCTGCTCGTGCTCGCCGAGACCGGCGAGCACCGCCGCCATGCCGGCCCGGGTGTCGGCCAGCTCCTTGCGGTTGTCGCCGTCGGCGGCCGTTATCAGGGCCTCCCGGTAGTGGCTCAGCGCCTCGGCCGGCCGGCCCACGGCCGCGTGGGTGGCCGCCAGCGCGTTCAGGGCCTGACTGAGCAGGTCCGCGGCGCCCACGGCGCGGGCGAGCGCCAGCGCCTCGACGCCGTGACCCAGCGCCTGCTCGTGGTCGCCGCGGTTGCGGTGCAGGCTGCCGAGGAGGCGCAGGCAGACGGACTCGATGGTGCGGTAGCCGGTCTCGCGGGCGAGGGACAGGCCGCGGTGGGCGGCTCGGAGCGCCTCCTCGTCGCGTTCCATGTCCATGTTCATGCACAGTTCGGCGAAGACGGCGAGTGCGTTGGCCTCGTTCGGCTTGTCGTCATGGGCTCCGCACACGTCGATGGCCTCCCGCACATGGCCCAGGGCCTCCTCGAACCGCTCCAGGTCCCGCAGGTTCCCCGCGAGGTTGATCAGGGCCGCGCGCCGGAGCTGCCAGCTCGTGGCCGGGCCGGACACGGCCAGGGCCAGCTCCAGGTGGCGCACGGCCTGCGCCGCGTCCCCCTTCGTCCGGTACAGGATCCCGAGGTTGTTCAGCGTGGCGGCCTGCAACTCCTTCTCCCCGGCCCGCCGGTAGCCGGCCAGGGCCCGCCGGAGATGGTCCGTCGCCGCCTCGTCATCGGTGCGCAGGCGGCTCATGGCGGTGCCCAGGTGGCGGCGGGCGTTGGCCTCGGCGAGCAGGTCGCCGTTTTTTCGGGCCACGTTCAGTGCCCGGGTGTGCACGGTGATCTCCAGGTCGTGGCACCCGCGGACATCGAGGTAGCGCCAGATCGTCTCCGCCAGGCAGAGAACGAACTCGGGCCGGCCGTGCCGGGTGGCCTCCAGCAGGTTGTCCCGCTCGGTGTCGAGCCAGCGCAGGCCCTCGTCATGGGTCGTCAGCGGCGGGGTCGCGCCGCGGGGCAGGGGCACCTTCGGCCGCCTGCCGGACTCGTAGGGCGCGACGAGGTCCATGGCGATCGAGGCGGTGGCGAGGTAGTGGTCGAACAGCCGGTCGCGCGCCGCTTCGCGCTCCCGCGCGCTGTCGGTGGACGCCGCGAGCTCGGCCGCGTAGGCGCGCAGCAGGTCGTGCGGCTGATAACGGCCCGCCGGCGTGCGGTCCACCAGATGCGCCCGCCACAGCACTTCCAGCCCCCGGCGCGTCTCCCGCAGCCCGCTCCCGGCCAGGGCCGCGACGGCGTACGCGTCCATGTCGTGGCCCGGGTGCACGCCGAAGAGCCGGAACGCCCGGGCCGCCGCCGCGTCCAGCCGCTGATAGGACCAGGAGAAGACCGTGCGCACGGCCAGGTGCGGGTCACCGTCCACGCCCAGCACGTCCAGCACGCCCTGCCGGTCGGCGAGTTCACCGGCCAGGTCGGCGATGCTGCGCCCCGGCTGCGACTTGACCAGCTCTGCCGCGATGCGCAGCGTCAGCGGCAGCCGGGCGCACCGCTCGATCAGCGCGTCCGCCGCCTCCGGCTCGGCCGCCACCCGGTCGCCGAGCAGCTCGCCCAGCAGGCGGCGGGCATCCGCGACGGGCGGCCGGTCCAGGCTGACGCGGCAGGCGCCCTCGCGGGCGACCAGCCCGCCCAGCGCGTCCCGGCTGGTGATCAGCGTGACGCACGAGGCGGTGCCGGGCAGCAGCGGACGCACCTGTTCCACCGTGCGGGCGTTGTCCAGGATCAGCAGCATCCGGCGCCCGTCGAGCTGGGTGCGGAACCGCGCCGCCCGTTCGGCGAGATCCTGCGGCACGGCCGTGCCCTCCAGGCCCAGCGCGCGCAGGAGCCCGGCCAGCGCCTCCTCCGGCGGCACCGGCTGGTCGGGGCCGTAGCCGTGTAGATCTAGATAGAGCTGCCCGTCCGGGAAGCGGTCGCGCACCCGGTGCGCCCACCGCACCGCCAGCGCCGTCTTGCCCACGCCCGCGGTGCCCGCGACCACCGACAGCGGCACGGGTGAGTCGCCCGACAACAGACTGTCCAGCTCCGCCAGTTCGGCGTCCCGGCCGACGAAGCCGCTGATGTCGGCGGGCAGTTGGTCGGGAACGGCCGCGTCGGGGCGCCGGGCGGCGTCCGGTTCCGGCTCCACCGGTTCGCCGGCCCGTATCCGCCGCTCCAGCTCCCGCAGTTCGGGGCCTGGGTCCAGGCCGAGCTCGGCGGCGATCCGCTGTCGCGCCGTCCGGTAGGCCGCCAGCGCCTCGTCGGGCCGGCGCGACCGGTACAGCGCGGTGATCAACAGTGCGTGCAGCCGCTCCCGCGCCGGGTGCTCCCGCACCAGCCCGCTCAGCTCCGCGACGACCGCCCTGGTGGGCCCGCTCGCCAACTCGGCCTCGTACAGCGCCTCCAGCGCCGCCAGCCGACGCTCGGTCAACTGGTGCGCCCAGTCGCCCAGCAGCGGCACGTCCAGCTCGGCGAACGGGGCGCCCCGCCACAAGTCCAGTGCGGCGCGCAGCACTTCGGCCGCCCGCCGGGGATGCCGCGCGGCGATGCCCGCCGCCTCGTCGGCCAGCGACTCGAACCGCTCCGCGTCCAGCTCCCCGGGCGCCACCCGCAACCGGTACCCCTCGGGCCCCCACGACACCCGGTCCGGCTCGCCGAGCAGGCCCCGCAGCCGGTGCACATGCAGGTGCAGCCGCTGCGCGGCCCGGGGATCGGCCCGCTCGCCCCACAGCGCGTCGGTCAGCACATCCACCGGGACGGACTGATTGGCCCGCGCCAGCAGCACGCCCAGCAGGGTGCGCCGCAGCCGCCCTGACACCGCCCGGACATCCCCGTCCCGCCGGATCTCCACCGGACCCAGCACCACGAAATCCATCACGCCCCCCGTTCCTCTCGGCCCGCGGCCCACCGTTCGGCCGGTCCCCCGCCGTGAGTGTCTCCCCGGTATGAAAGCGCGATGAAAGCGCGGTCGCCACTCTTGGTACGCCAGCCACCGGCCGCGGGGCCCCTCCCGAGCCGGCCGGTGGCCAACAGGGGGATGCCCGGGCCGGCGGCGGTGCGCCGCCGGCCCGGCACGAACACCCGGCGATCCCATCGCTGACACCGACAGAGTGAGCCATGTCCAGCAACACGCCCTTCCCACCGCCCCACCCGCCGCATCAGCCGCCCCCGCCGCAGTTCCCGCCCCAGGGCGGCGTTCCGCAGCACGTTCCCGGGCCGCAGCCGCCGGCGCCCGCGCCGGGCGCGTACCCGGCACTGCACCACCCCTACGGCCAGCCGCCCCAGGCGCCGTATCCGGGACCGGTGTACGGGGGGCCACCGCCGGGCGCCGCGCCGCCTCCGCCGGGCGGCCACCGGCGCGGGGGCCGGTCGCCGGTCGTCGCCGTGATCGCCGTCGTCCTGGTGCTCGCCCTGGCCGGCGGCGCCTGGTTCCTGCTCGGCTCCGACGAGGACGACAGCGCCGGCGGCCGGGTCTCGGCGGTCGATCCCAGCACGCCCGGCGGACGGATGTGGTCGGTCGACGAGGACGTGCCCGACGAGGGGACGCGCCCCACGGGCTTCTGGGCGGTGAACGACACGATCGTCAAGGCCAACGGATCCGTTCTCACCGCCTACGCCATGGCCGACGGCTCCGAGGTCTGGACCCTCGAACTGGAGGGAGACGCCATCTGCGTGCCCTCCACCGCCACCCCCGAGGGGCTGCTGGTCGTCGGCCACGGGGAGCACAACTGCGGTCAGAACATCACCCAGATCGACCTGACCACCGGTGAGACGGGCTGGAGCAGGCCGCTGGAGCCCGAGGAGGACCCCCTCGGGTTCCAGATCGCGATGGCCGGATCGTCCTACGCCATCCACACGCTCGGCGGCTGGAACCTGCACCGCGTCGCGGACGGCGAGGAGATCTCGTCGGCCGGGGCCGGGTACGACGCGCTGAGCAACGACGCCAGACAAACGGTGTTCGGCCAGGAGGCGCCGGAACTCGTGACCGGCGAGGACGTGTGCGCCGTGGACGCGGTGGCCGGCGGGGCGGCGCTGATCCGGCTGCGCACGTGCGCGATCGTGCTCGACGCCGCGGCCGGCACGCTGGGCGATCCCATCTTCCGCCTGGAGGAGATCGACCCGGACACCGGGGACACCATGTGGACCCTCGACCTGCCGGAGGGCAGGTGGCTGGAGAAGATCCACAGCTCCTCGCCGCTGGTGGTGTCGCTGACCTCCGAGGAGTTCGGCCCGGTCACCGAGCTGATGTTCGTCGAGGCGGGCCAGATCACCGGCCAGGTCCCCATCGAGACCACCGGGGTCCCCGCGGCCGACGCCGGCCTCTTCGCCGGCGAGGCGTGCCGGGATGAGGGCATCCCCTACAGCGCGGTGGACGACTGCGGCGGCCTGGCCGTCCACGGCGACCTGCTGTACATCTCGCCCGAAACGGGGATCGGGGGCGGCACCACGGTCACGGCGATGAACGCGACGACCGGTGAGGTCGTGTGGTCGCACCGGACGGAGGACTTCTTCCGGCAGATGGTCCTGGCCGCGGACGAGGAGGGCGCGATCGTGCATCAGGTGGGATTCGACGGGGAGTTGGGCCAGGTCGTCCGGATCACCGACGGCCGGCGGGTCGAACCGCTCTTCAAGGTCGACGATGTCTTCCTGACGCCTGACAGTTTCATGGCGTTCAACGAGGGGCGGCTCTTCTTCAGTCCGACGGACTACTCGCTGGAGTACGACATCGCGGCCTACGGCCCGGACGGCGAGGTCACGACGTCCCCGTCGGCCTCGACGGAACCGGCACCCTAGCCGGGGCGCCGGCCCGACTCGCGCCGTTGTTGGCCCGGCTCCTGCCAGAGCAGGAGCCGGGCCTCGCGTGTGCCCAGCCTGGCGCGCGTCAACTGGTAGCCGTCTTCCCGGCGTTGCTGGCCGCGGCCGGGGGAGTGAGTCGCCGACCCTTACGGCCCCTTACGGCCCCTTACGGCCCCTTACGGACCGACGATGGCGCGCAGGGCGGCCAGATGTGCCGCGTACGCCTCGCGTCCGCTCCGGGTCAGGCGCAGCCAGACGCGTTGCCGGGTGTCGCGCACGGCCTTGCGCTGCTCGACGTAGTCGGCGTCCATCAGCACGGTGACGTGCTTGCTCAACACCGAGGCAGAGACGCCGAGTTCCCGTTGGACGGCGGAGAACTCGGCCTCGCCGGCCGTGTCGAGCAGGGCGCAGATCCGCAGCCGGTTGGGGGCGTGGATCGTCGTGTCGAAACCGGCCATGGGGTCGGGGACGGCGCCGCTCACGAGGCTTTCCGGTGCAGGCGGACAAAGGCGCGGTGGAAGGCGATGGACACCGTGGCACCGACGGCCGAGGCGGCGAACAGCCACAGCGGCTGCTCGGTGACCCGGAAGACCAGGACCGAGCCCAGCAGCACCGCCGGGAGCCCGATCGCCATCGGCACGGTGGCGCGTTTGGGCAGCACGTCCAGGCGCAGCGCGACGCCGGTCTCCTTGCGCCAGTTGGCGGCCGCGACCCCGAACAGCGCGAGGTAGGCCACGGTCATCACCAGCATGACGGCGCCCCAGGCCAGGTTGGGCAGCAGCCACTGGGAACTCGCCAACGTGCCTCCGTAGACCGGAGGTATGGCGGCGATGTACAGCGTGAGCGCGGTGACGAACCAGCGCGGCCACGGCGTGGCGGACAGGGCGGCGGTCGAGTCCCGGACCCGCTCGGCGTCGGCCAGCGCGGCGAGGGCCTGCTGCGGGGTCGGGGGGATGGCGGCTCCGTCAGTTTCCATGAAGGAAACACTAGCCGTTAGTTTCCATCGTGGCAACACGCGACTTTCCGCTGGGGAAACAAAGGGCCGTCCGCCAATCCCGATGCCGTCCCGGGGGCCGGGTGTCATGCTCGCGGGATGGTGACCGTGAGAGCCGTGGAGCGCGAAGACCTGCCGGTGCTGTGGGCGATGGCCACGCTGCCCAACATTGGCGCGACGGCTGACTCCTCCGTGCCCCTGCCATTGCCGGGTGCGTCCGAAGCACCCGAGCCGTTCGCCGATCTCGCCGATCCCTGGCGGCATTTCGAGGCGGTGGGCGGGTGCTTCCTGGTGGCGACGGTGGACGGGCACGTCGCAGCCATGGGCGGGTTCCGCCCCCGGTGCGACCGCCCGGGCCGCATCGAGATCCTGCGCGTCCGGGTCCATCCGGCACTGCGGCGGCGGGGTCTCGGACAGGCGCTGATGAGCGCTCTCGAAGCCCATGCGCGGGCCAAGGGCTTCCGGGAGGCCTGGCTGGACACGGCGACGAATCAGCCGGAGGCGATGGCCTTCTACGCGAGTCTGGGCTACCGGGAGACCGGACGGGAGACCCGGACGGAGTGGCATTGGACCCTCGTGTACTACCTGAAGGAACTGCCCCGCCCCTAGGGCCTGTATCGAGTTCCCGCCCGGGCCCGCGACGCCAGTCACGGCACCTCGCCGCTCCCCCAGACTCCGTCTGGGAGGTGCCCCCAGCCGAATCGCGCGAATACGGCCGGGTATGAGCTGCGATCCGGTGCCTTGCTGGGGGTACCTCCCAGGCCCCCAAGGGCCTGGGGGGGCACCGCGTCTGACGCCGCGGGCTGATCCGACCGGGAACTCGATACAGGCCCTAGAGTCGCGGGATGCGCTGGCTGGAGGTACGGCGGCACGCGCCGACGAAGAAGGGGGCGGCCCGTGGCCGCGGTTCGCATCTGTCCGCGCGTGGTGTCGCGCTCGCGCGTGCCGTCGGCGCCGAGTCGGGCCCGTTCGCCTGTGTGGTGACCAGCGCGTCGCCCCGGGCGATCGAGACGGCGATCGCCATGGGGTGGGCCGTCGATGACGCCCTCGACATGCCATCCGGTTACGTGCCCGGCGAGGTTGACCACCACGACCAGTGGGCCTGGCCCCAACCGTACGTCCACTACGCGGAGTTGATCGCACGCGGCGGAGCACTCGCCGCGGTGGCGGCGGCGCACCGGATGATCTGGACCGAGGCGGTGCGGTCCGTGCCGGAGGGCAGCGGCGCGCTCGTCGTGTCGCACGGCGGCTCGATCGAGCCGGCGCTGGTCGCCTGCCTGCCCGACGCGGATCTCGCGTCGTGGGGCACGCCCTTCGGGCACCTGGACGGCGTCCGGCTGACCTTCGAGAACGAGCGGTTCACCGGAGCCCGTCTGCACCGCGCCCCGAGCACAACCCCATGACCCGGCGGAACAGAGGCGAAGCGCAGGCGATTGACGTCTCCGGAGCTCTCCACCGCCACCTCGGTGACCGAGCCGTCGCCCAGTGCGGGGGAGGCGACCGCCTCCCGGGCCGTGCCGCCCGGGCCGGTCGTGATCCGGACCAGTATGCGGGCCAGGCAGGTTGAGCGGTTGGCCCACCACTCCAGGTACGCGCCGCTCTCGTGGCCGTTCATGCCGCCGAGGGCAGGCGGCGGCGGCCACGGGGCTCAGCTGGGAACGTCGAGTGGCGCGGTGACGATGCCCGCAGATTTTCAGATGCGGCGTCGTCACCCTCGTGGAACGCTGTGCCGCGTGGAAGATCCGTCACTGGCCGGCGCCGACGACTCCCGGTTCACGAGGCGCCTGCGGCTTGAACCGGTCGGCCCCGCCAACGCTTCCGAGCTGTGGGCCGTGCATCACGACGACGCGGTGTGGCCCTGGTACGGCGGCGAGATGCCGACCCTGGAACAGGCGGGGCAGTGGGCGACGTTCATGGGCGACTCATGGCGTCTCCACGGCGTCCACAAGTGGATCGCCTACGACCGGAAGACCGGCGAGGTCGTCGGTCGCGGCGGATTGTCGCGCACGCCGGTCGACGACGACTGGGGGCAGATCTACGACTTCCTGCCGGCGGAGCCATGGGTGCGCGTCGCGCACGGTGTTCACGACCCGTTCGTCGCGCACGCGAACTGGGTCGAGATCGGCTGGGCGCTGCGGGGCGCGTTCTGGGGGCGCGGCTACGCGTCCGAACTCGGCCGCGCCGCACTGGCGTTCGCGTTCGACGTCCTCGGGGTGCAGGCCGTGGTGTCGTGCACGGTCCGGCACAACGTGCGCTCGCGCGCCGTGATGGAGCGCATCGGCATGCGGTACGTGGGTGAGATCCGGAGCCGTGGTCTGGTCGAAGGGGTTGAGGGAGAGCGGGACGACGCGCCGTACGCGGTGTGTGTGCTGCTGCGAGGGGACTGGGAACGGTCGGCCGCGACTCCCGCGGTCCCCTGAGGAACGCCGAGGCCGGACGCGACTCAAGGGACCGCCCGTGCTGACGCCGTCGACGAAGGCGCGTCAGTGGTGGTGGCCGCGCCGGCCGAGGGTCTCCACGGGGGTCGCGCCGGGGCGGGTCCACTGCGGCACGGGGCGGGTGGTCCGGCCCCAGGTCGCGTTCCCGTCCGCGTCCGAGCGCCAGTACCAGCACGGGCCGCGCCCCTCGGGCCAGCCCTCGGGGGTGTCCTCCCACGCCTCGCCGCGGCCGTAGGGCGTCATGTCGAGCAGGGCGAGGGACCCGTTGACCGGCTCGTTGCCACGGCCCGTCGTGGAGTAGGTGAGGAACACGCGGTCGCCGTCGCGCAGGAAGCAGGTGAGGTAACCCATGTCGCCGCCGACCGGCGCGGCCACGTCGCGCACCGAGTACCAGGGCTGGGTGTAGCCCATGAATTCGACGTAGGGGGCCACCTCGTCCCAGGGGCCGGTGGTCAGGATGGCGAACGAGACGCCGCGGGCGTTGAGGTAGACGGCGTCCTTCAGGTGCCAGGCCGTGGTGGTGCAGCCCTCGCACTGGCCCTGGTGCGGCGCGCCGTCGTGCCACATGTGCTTGTAGACCACGAGCTCGTCGCGGCCCTGGAACAGATCCAGGAACGGGACCGGGCCGTCGGGCCCGACGACCTCGACCGTCCCGTCGAGCTCCACCATCGGCAGCCGGCGGCGGGCCGCGGCGAGGGCGTCGCCCTCGCGGGTGTGGGCCTTCTCGCGGACCAGCAGCTCGTCGCGGGCGGCCTGCCAGGTGGCCAGGTCAACGACGGGCGGGCGGCCGGGCGGCGCGGTGGCCGGGGTGTCCGGTGTGGTCGTCATGGGGTCCTCCGTGGTGTCTTGTGCCGGTCGGTGTCATCAGACGTCGTGCGATGTCACCGGGACAGACTCGGGAACCGGCCGGAACTCATCGCCGCGGGGCCGCCGCATCCGCCGGATGCGTTGGGTGTTTATGTCCCATTGCACCGGGCCGGACGTCCGCTATAGCGTTCCGGCCGCGTTGCCCCGACTGCCGGGAGGCCCCATGCGTCCGCCGCGCGTTCGTTCGTTACGTTCGCCGTTGGGCGTGGTGGCCCTCTGCCTGGCCGCGCTGCTGGGGCCGTTGGCACCCGGCGCCGCCGGCGAGCCGCGGCCGGCCGCGGTCGGGGAGCCGGTGATGAACGGGGCGGTCTTCAACGACCCGGCCGCGGGGCCCGCTTCGGGCACGCCGACCGCGGCGCAGCGGGCGGTCTTCGACCAGCTCATCGGCCTGATCGCGGCGACTCCGGCCGGCGAGCGGATCGAGTTCGCCATGTTCGAGTTCGTCAACGGCGCGAGCGGCGTCCCGCAGCAGGTGGTGGACGGCCTGCTCGCCGCGCACGACCGGGGCGTTGACGTGCGGATCACCCTGGACAGCACGGACAAGAACGACCCGGTGCACCAGCGGCTGGACGGCGCCCTGGGGCACGACGACTCCGCCGGCTCCTGGGTCGTCCAGTGCGGAACCGGCCGCGGCTGCATCGGGCGGAACTACTCGCACGAGAAGTTCGCCCTCTTCTCCCGCGTGGTCCTCGACGGCGGCGCGACCCACCGCAACGTCGTCTTCCAGAGCTCGTCCAACCTGTCGGACTGGTACCTCTTCAACTCCTACAACGACGCCTTCACCCTCAGCGACGCCACCGTCTACGCCGGCTACCGGACGCACTTCGCCGACCTGAACGCCGGCCGCGAACGGGCCGTCGCCCCCGACTACTTCTGGACCACCCCCACCGGCTCGACGTACCGGGCCCACTTCTACCCGCGCGCCCTGGGCACCGGCGACCCGATCGTGAACATCCTGCGCGGCATCGAGTGCTCCTACCAGGACGAGGCAGGCGTCACCCGGCAGACCGACATCAGGCTGGTCATCTCCTCGTTCACGCAAGCCCGCACGGCCATCGCCGACGAGCTGATCCGGCTGCGCGGCGAGAACTGCTGGATCGACGTCGTCTACGCCACCAACGGCATCGAGTCCACCGTGATGAGCACACTGGACAACACCGCGAGCAACGGCAAGCGGATCCAGCTCACCCCGTGCACCCACGAGGTGGCCGCCGGACACCAGGTCCGCCCACGCCAAGGTCATGATGACCGACGGCCGCTACGACGACGACATCGTGCCGCGGGTCTACACGGGCAGCGCCAATTTCACCCACCTGGAGAACTCCGACGACTCGCAACTGCGCGTCATGGGACGAACGGTCCACGACGCCTACCTGTCGTGGTTCTACGACCTGCGCGCCGCCTGCCGGGCCTGACGCCGCACTGGACGGCGCGCCGGCGTCGGCGAGGATGGGGGCGACACCCTGAAGCGCGAAGAAGGAGTCGACGCGATGACGAAATACCTGATCTCGTTCCCGAGCGGCGCCATGGTCGTTCCCGAGGAGGAAATGCAGGCGGTTTCGGACGCGTCGCACGCCGTGGTGCAGGAGGCGAAGGACGCCGGCGTCTGGGTGTTCGGCGGTGGCATCGACGAAAGCGTTCCGCCTGTCATGGTGGATGGGGATGGGACCGTGGCCGAGGGCACCTACCCGCAGACGCGGCAGATCGAAGGCGGCTACGCGGTTCTGGAGCTGCCGTCCCGCGAGGCGGCACTGGAGTGGGCCGCGAAGCTCGCGGTCGCGTGCCGATGTGCGCAGGAGGTCCGCGCGTTCCATTACGATCCCGCCAGTTGACGGGCCCCGGCCAGATCCGCTCCCGTCGCACCGTTCGCGGCCGTGGCCGTCGACGCCGGGCTCGGCCCGGCCCGCACGGGGCGGCGTTCAGCGCTTGCGCGTCGCGGCGACGACCGTGGGGACGATGGCCAGTGCCGCGATGCCCCCGCCGGCGGCGAGGAGGGGGTAGCCGGCGGCCGAGACGATCAGGCCCGAGGCCAGGCCGCCGGTGGCGCCCGCGATGGCGATGGAGACGTCCACCACGCCCTGGGTCCTGGCTCGGGTGGCCGGCGGGACGGCGTCCGTGATGATCGCGGTGCCGCTCACGAGGCCGAGACTCCAGCCCACGCCCAGCAACGCCAGGGCCACCGCGAACGCGGCGGTGGAGCCGCCGGGGGCGGTGGCCGCGAGGATCCCGGAAGCCAGCAGGACGAGTGCGGCGGCGGTGGCGACCGTGAGCCGGCCGAAGCGGTCGACGAGCCAGCCGGACAGCGGCGCGGGCAGATACATCGCCCCGATGTGGATCGCTATGACGAGGCCGGAGGCGGCGGCGCCGTGGCCGTGGTCGTGCATGTGGACCGGCGTCATCGTCATGATCGCGACCATGACCAACTGCGTGAGCATCATGACCAGCGCGCCCACCAGTACGCCGGAGCGGCGCCGTCCGGCCGCCGGTGCCAACGGCCCTGCCGCACGCTCCGTTTCCAGCGCGCGCGCCAGGAGCAGCGGGTCGGGACGCAGCCAGACGGCCAGGACCAGGGCGGCCGTCGCGTAGGCGGCGCCCGAGACGAGGAACAGCCCGGCCAGGCGGGGGATTCCGAGGGCGTGCGCGAGGTCGCCGGCGGGCGCGGCGAGGTTGGGGCCGGCCACGCCGCCCAGGGTGGTGGCGACCAGCACGGTGGACACGGCGCGGGCGCGGTACTCGGGAGCGGCCAGGTCCGCGCCGGCGTAGCGGGCCAGCAGGTTCGTGGCCGCGCCGGCGCCGTAGACGAACATCGCGACGAACAGCAGCACGGCGTTGCCCGCGACGGCGGCGGCGATCACGCCCGCGCTGCCGATGGCACCGGCCAGATAGCCGGCGGCCAGACCGGGGCGTCGGCCGCGTGCCTGCGAGACACGCCCCACCGCGATGGCCGCCAGCGCGGAACCGGCGGTGGACAGGGCGCTGAGCAGGCCGGCGAGGCCGGTGGAGCCGAGCATGTCCTGCGCGAGCAGGGCACCGACGGTCACCCCCGCCGCCAGGCCGGCGCCGCTGAGGATCTGAGCGGCGACCAGGACGGTCAGCACGCGGCGCTGCGCCTGGGACCGCGCGAGATCGTCGGTCTGGGCAGGCACGGTAGTCGTCACAAGGGTTCTCTCGTCAGCCGTCGATGTGGGGCCGGTCGCGGAGGTCCAGGCGGTCGAGCAGCCCGGCCTCGGTGAACGCGGCGATCAGTTCGTCGCGGCCCTCGGTGAAGTGCGCCCAACTGTCGTAGTGGACGGGCACCACCCGGCGGGCGCCGAGGATCCGGGCGGCGTCGGCGGCCTGCGCGCTGTCGAGGACGATCGTCGCGCCGTCGAAGAGAACGGCGAAACGGGGAGCACCGGCGAACAGGACGGCCGTGTCCACCGGCCCGAACCGTTCGGCGATCTCCTCGACCAGGCCCAACGAGGCGTTGTCGCCGCTGACATAGACCGTGGGCAGGCCCTTCCCGGTCAGCACGAATCCGACGACCTGGCCGGTGACCGGCTCGACCTCCTCGCGCGCGCCGGGCCCGTGGATGGCGGGCACGCCCGTGACCGTCACCGTGCCGCCGCCGGGGCGGTCCAGTTCGATCGACTCCCAGTCGGCCAGCCCCTTGGCCCCGGCCCCCAGGCGCTGCCCGCCGCCGGGCGTGGTCAGGGTCAGCGGAACGCCGGCGAGCAGGGCCCGGCCGGAGTCGTCGAGGTTGTCGGGGTGTTCGTCGTGGGAGAGCAGGACCACGTCTATCCGGCCCAGGTCGGCCGGCGCGGCGGAGGAGGGCGCCGTCTTGGTCAGTTGGCCGCCCGGCACGTGGTAGTCGCGGGGCGCGTCGAACGTCGGGTCGGTCAGGAAGCGCAGGCCACCGTATTCGACAAGGGCGGTCGGGCCGCCGAAGACGCGGATGGGGATCTGCTCGGTGGTCGTGCTGGTGCCAGCCATCAAGTCCTCACGGATTAAAATGGTCTTATCCGTGAGGATGGTAGGGGCGTCTCACGGATAAAGGCAAGCCGTACCATGAGAGTTATGAGCGAGTCCCCGGCCGCCGAGTCCGTGCCACCGCCCGCACCGGGGGCGGCGGAGTATCCCGCCCTCGACTTCGTCAACAGCGCCATCGCGCTGCCCGGCGGGCACTTCATCGATCTCCTCGGCACGCCGGAGGCCGCGAACCGTTGGCTCACCGCACACGGCCTCGCGCCGGCCGACGCCGGGGTGCGGGAGATGTGCGCGGCGCAGCTTCGTTCCCTGCGCGAGCACCTCAGGGCGCTGTTCGCCGCCCGCGTCGCCGGGCTGCCCGCCCTGCCCTCGGCGCTGTCCGCCATCAACGACGCGCTGGGCAGGGCCCCCACGGCCGCCCTGCTGTACTGGGACGAGAAGAACGGCCCCTACCGTGCGGCGCCGTGCCCCACCAACGAGATCCTCGACCGCGCGCTCGCGTCCCTCGCGGCCAACGCGGCCGACCTGCTCACGGGCCCCGACGCCGACCGCCTCACCGGCTGCGGTTCACCGCCCTGCAACCGCTACTTGCTGCGCCACGGGCGTCGCCACTGGTGCTCCACTCGCTGCGGCGACCGCGCCCGCGCCGCCCGTGCCTACGCGCGGCGCGGCGGCCGGCCGGGGGCGGACTGACGGGCCCGGGGCTCCGGGCGCTGGCGCGGGCGTGGCCCTCTTCTCCCACTCTCTGTCAACTGGCCGGTGAAAACAAGACTGTTGTTTTTCCGCCGAAACCCGGACACTCGTTCCCCGGTGGCGGCCCGCGCCACTTTCCAGCGGGAGGACGTTCATGCCAGAGATGTGGGACCCGCACGGCAGCCTGCGCCGCATGCTGTGGATCGGCGGCGGGCAGTGGGCCGGCAAGAGCACCGTGGCCGAACTGGTCGCCGAGCAGTACGGGTTGACGGTGTACCACTACGACTATCACGACTCCCGTGGCCACCAGGACCGCCGGGTCGCGCGCCGGGTCACACGCGGCGAGCCGGTGGGGGAGCCGACCGCCGACCAGGTCTGGGTGGACCGCTCCTCGGAGGAGATGGCGGCCGAGACGCTGGCCGGCTTCCCGGTCCGCTTCGCATGGGCGCTGGACGACCTGCGCGCGCTGTTCACCGGCCGCCCGGCGATCGCCGAAGGCTGGGGACTGCGGCCGGAGTTGGTCGCGCCGCTGCTCGACTCGCCCCGGCGGATGGTCGTACTCGTGCCCACCGAGGACTTCCGGCAGTATCAACTCCGCACCGTCCCGCGTGCGAGCGTGCTGAACGTCCCCGTCAGCGACCCGGCCCGCGCCCAGGCCAACCGCGTCGCCCGTGACCGCTTGGTCGCCGAGGACGCGGCACAGCACGCCCGCCGCCTGGGCATCCGCGTCATCGAGGTCGACGGCACGCTGGACGCGGCGTCGGTGGCGTCGGTGGTGGCCGAGCAGTTCGCCCCGTATCTGCGGGCGCCGACGACGGCGGCGTAACGGGCCGGCGGGCCCCGGAAGCGGACCGGACGGGGCCGCCGGCGGCCGTGCTCAGCCCTCGGCCGGGACCGCCGCGACCAGGCCGCCGTCGATGATCAGGTCCTGGCCGTTGATGTAGGCGGCTTCGCCCGACGCGAGGAACGCCACCGCGTCCGCCACGTCCTCGGCGGTGCCGAGGCGGCCGCCGGCGATCTGGGCGACGATCCCGGCCTCCGCCTCGGCGGGGATCGCGTCGTGGTACATCGCCGTTTCGATGTAGCCCGGGCTCACGGAGTTCACCCGGATTCCCCGCGGGGCGAGGTCGGCCGCGAACGCGCGGGTCAGGGTGTGCACCGCCGCCTTGGTCGCCGCGTACACCGACGCGGTGGGCAGGCCGCGGTGCGCCGTCCACGACGCGTTGATCACGATGGCGGCGCCGTCGGCCAGCAGGGGCAGGGTTCGCTGGACGGTGAAGAAGACGCCCTTGAGGTTGATGTCCACGATGCGGTCGAACTCGGCCTCGGTGAACTCGCCGACGGGCATGAACGAGGCGACGCCCGCGTTGGCGAACACCACGTCCAGCCGCCCGTACCGCTCCCGGATCAGGGCGGCCAGGGCGTCCGCGTCGGCCACGCTGGACGCGTCGCTGGGCACCGCCCGCACCCGGCCGCCGGCGTCCAGCTCCTTGACCGCGGCGTCCAGCCGGGCCCGGTCGCGGCCGGTGATGATCACCTGGGCGCCCTCGGCCAGCAGCCGGCGGGCGGCGGCCAGGCCCATGCCGCGGGCGCCGCCGGTGACGAGTGCGATCTTGTTCTCGAATCGGGAAGTGCTGTTGCTCATGTGCCCCAGCCTGCGGGCCGGTGACCGGGGCGAACAGTGCCCAGTTGTCCTGGGTCTCCCACCACCACCCTGAGCGCGTCAGGCGATGCCCGGCAGGTGCTGGAGCCGGGACTCGGTCCCGCTGCCCGGCCGCGGATTCTGCAACTCCACGTGATAGCCCGGCCGGTCGGCCGGGGCCAGCGTCGTCGTGTCGAAGATCAGCTCACCCACCTCGGGGTGCCGCACCGCCTTCACCGCCTGGGTCATGGCCGCCACGTCGTGGCGCGCCCACAGCTCGCCGAACTCCGGGCTGCGCGCGGTCAGTTCCTCGACGATCCCGGCGAACTCGGCGTCACCGGGATGCCGCGCGGCGGCGGCGCGATACGCGGCGACCACGCCCGGCGCGACCGCCGCCCAGTGCGTGTGCATGGCCCGGTAGCGGGCGTTGGTGAAGAACGAGATCAGGCAGTTGCGGTCGCTGTCGTCGTAGCCGAAGACCGCCAGCGCCGCGTCGTTGACCGCCGCGAAGTTCCAGTACCGGTCCAGCAGCACGGCCGGGCGCGGCGCCCAGGCGTCGAGCAGCCGCAGCAGCTCGGGCGTGGCCCCGGCGCGGGCCGCGCCCGCTGGGGGCGGCGGGTTGAGCCCGGCCAGCAGGTACAGGTGCTCGCGCTCGGGCCCGTCCAGCCGCAGGGCCCGGCCGATGGCGTCGAGGACGTCGGCGGAGACGTTGATGTCCCGGCCCTGTTCGAGCCAGGTGTACCAGGACACGCCGACCCCGGCCAGCATCGCGACCTCCTCCCGCCGCAACCCCGGCGTGCGGCGCCGCGCCGCCGTCGGCAGCCCCACCTCCCCGGGCGCGAGCCGCGCCCGGCGGGTGCGCAGGAAGTCCCGCATCTGCTCGCGGCGACCGGGAACGGAACGGTTGTCGCTGGTCATGTGGACACGGTAACAACGGTCAACGGGGCGGGCGGGCCGGCGAACTGGGCGGCCGGGAAGATGAACGGCAGGATTGACGGCATGAGTGAGCCCACCGTCACGTACTCGATCACCGTGCCGCGCGACATCGCCGAAGCCGCCCGAGCCCGCAGCGGCCCCGCGGGGCTGTCCGCCTACGTGGCCGCCGCCGTCGCCCGCCAGATTGAGCGCGACAACCTCAATGAACTCGTCGCCGTCGCCGAGGCCGAACACGGGCCCATCACCCACGAAGAGGTCCAGGCCCTGCGCGATCAGCTGCACCAGGCCCGCCGCGAGCGGAGGAGCGGCGGGCCCGGAGCCGCGTGACCCGCTCCGCTGCCGTCCCCAGCGGCACTCTCGTCCTCGACAGCGAAGGGCTGTCCACGTGCGTCCTCCGCGATCGCACGGTCACCGCATGGCTCGCCCTGGCCCACGCCGATGACCTGCGAGTGATCACGTCGGCGGCCACGCTGGTGGAGGTGGTGCACCCCCGGATCAACCGCCCGGCTCTGGAGTGGACCCTGTCCCGCCTCGTCGTCGAGCCGGTCACCGAGGCTGTCGCCCGCCACGCTGCCGCTCTCCTCGCCGAGGCGGGCCTGCACGGCCACACGTGCGCCATCGATGCGATGCTCGGCGCGACCGCCCTCGCCGCGCCCGGTCCGGTCACTGTGCTCACCTCGGACCCGGAGGATCTTGCCGCACTGTGCGGCGAGCGCGTCACCATCGTCAAGGTCTAGCTGGCCCGCGCCAGGGCGGGGTGGCCAGTGGGATGATCTTTCCCGTGGACGTGAGCGCGGACAACGAGATGGTCGCCGTCCCGCCGGGGCGGGTGACGCTGTCCGACCGGCGGACACAGCGGAGTTGGCAGGTGGACGTCGCGCCCTGCCGGATGGCGGCGTTCCCGGTCACACAGTCCTGGTACGCGCGGGTCACCGGTGAGCGGCCGAGCACTTCTCGGGGTGACCGGCTGCCTGTCGAGGGCGTTTCCTGGTGGGACGCGGTCCGGTTCTGCAACGCGTGGTCCGTGCGTGACGGGCTCACGCCCGCGTACCGTCTCCCCGCCGAGGGCGAGCACGTCGAGTGGGACGCCGCCGCCGACGGCTACCGGCTGCCGACCGAGGCCGAGTGGGAGCACGCCTGCCGCGCCGGCACCACCGGGCCGCGCCACGGGGAGCTCGACGAGATCGCCTGGTACCGCGACAACGCGAACGGGCGGATTCATGACGTGGGCGGCAAGCGGCCCAACGCCTGGGGTCTGTACGACATGCTCGGCAACGTCTGGAACTGGTGCTGGGACGTCTACGACGCCGAGGTGTACGGCGCCTACCGGGTGCTCAGGGGCGGCGGCTGGTTCGACGAGCACTGGAGCTGCCGGGCGTCGGTGCGGCGCCGAAGCCACCCGACGTTCCGGCTCGACGACGTGGGGTTCCGCGTCGTGCGGTCCGGGTGACGGCGGGCGGGCGTTGCGGCAGACTCTCCGGCATGGTGAGTCTGCGGGTGGTCACGGCGGCCGACTGGCCGCTGTGGCGCGAGGTCCGGCTCGCCGCGCTGGCCGACGCGCCGGAGGCTTTCCGGGCGCGGCTCGGTGACTGGCACCGGGGCGGCGAGGAGCAGTGGCGGGCCCGGCTGACGATGCCCGGCGCGCACAACGTCGTCGCCCTGCTGGACGGCCGGGCCGCCGGATCGGCCAGAGGGGAGCCGGGGGAGGACGGCGTCAGCGAGCTGAGGTCCGTGTGGGTCGGTCCCTGGGCGCGGGGCCGCGGGATCGGCGAGCGGCTGGTCGCGGCGGTGGAGAACTGGGCCCGGGAGTCCGGGGCTTCGGCGCTGAGGCTGGCCGTGGTCCCGGGCAACGCCCCCGCCATCGCGCTCTACCGGCGCCTCGGGTTCGTCGCCACGGAAGAGCCGGGGGAGTGGCTGCCCGACGGCGTGACCAGGGAGCGGGTGATGGTGAAGGCGCTGCGCCCGCCGTCCGGTTAGGCCGCGTCCGCCCGCGTCCAGAACTGTCGCGGCGCGAACCCCTCCCGGCGCAGCCAGTGTTCGGTGTAGACGATGCGCTGTGCCTCGATCACGACGAGCGGTCCGGAGGGCGGTTCGTCGAGGGGCAGGGAACGCTCGACATGGTCGGACTGCCAGCGAACGGCCGGCCAGTAGTGCCCGAAGTCGGGGTCCTCCTCGGAGAGAACGCGCGCCTCTCCGAAGATCTGCGCGCCCCGGCTGCTGGCCTGTCCGACCAGCGGGGCGAACACGCCCACGGACACCCGGGGATCGGCCGCGAGATTCCGCATCTTCGGCGAATTCGCGGCCGCGGTGAACATCACGGCGAAGTCGAGCGGGAAATAGCGCACCGGCGTCGCCAGGGGACCGGCCGGGCCCGCCGTCGCGATCACGCACATGTTCTGCGACGACAACAGGTTGAGTATCCGCTCTTCCAGACGCTCCCGGTCGAGCCGCTTCCTGGGGGCCGGACCGGCCAGCCACGGGTTTGTCACAGGCATGGGCAATCGTCCCACGCGTCACTTTCGCAGCCGGCCCCGGCCCCGGCCCCCAGGGGGTACCTCCGCCCAGGTGCGGTCGAGGAAGTCGGCGACCAGCGGGGCGATTTCGGGGAGGTGGTCCTCCAGGGCGAAGTGGCCGGTGTCGAACAGGTGCAGCTCGGCGCCGGGCACGTCGCGCAGGTAGGCGTGGGCGCCCGGCTCCGGGAAGAAGGGGTCGTTGACGCCCCAGGTGATCAGCGTCGGCGGGCGGTGCTCGCGCAGCCACGCCTGCCAGGCCGGGTAGGCGGCGACGTTGGAGCGGTAGTCGTAGGCCAGGGCGAGCTGGGCCCGCTTGCGGCCGGGCCGGTCCAGGAAGTACTGGTCCAGCAGCCAGCCCTCCGGGGCGATCAGCTCCGGGTCGGCCGTGCCGCCCTCGTACTGGGCGCGGGTGGCGTCCAGGGTGAGGAGGCCGAGGATGGCCTCCTCGGCGCCGGGGGTGTCGGGGGTCAGCGCGGTGAACTCCCGGGCCGCGTCCGACAGTCCCGCCGCGTAGGCGTTGCCGTTCTGCACGACCAGGCCGGCGATCCACTCGGGGTGGCGCAGCGCCAGGCGGAAGCCGACGGGGGCGCCGAAGTCGAAGACGTACATGGTGAAACGAGTCAGGCCCAGGCGCTCGACGAAGCGCTCGGTGACATCGGCCAGCCGCTCGAAGGTGTACGTGAACCCCTCGGGAGCCGCCGTGTGACCGAAGCCCGGGTACTCCGGGGCGATCAGCCGGTAGTGCGCGCCCAGCGCGTCGATGAGGCGGCGGAACTGGTGCGAGGCGGACGGGAATCCGTGCAGGAGCAGCAGGACCGGGGCGTCGGCGCGCTCCGGCAGGGATTCCCGGTAGAAGACCTCCACCCCGTCGATGTCGACGCGTCGGTGGGCGGTCCGGGCGGGCACGGCGATGCGCGCTGCGGCGGGGGACGTCATGGTCACATGCCTCCAGGGCGAGAAGTCGCGTTAGTTATAGCCTCCGTTCTTCTAACGTATCAAAGCTCGGATAATGCATTAGGCCGGAGGGTGAGGGTCAGGTGCCGGTCCAGCGCGGGGGGCGCTTCTCGGCGAAGGCCAGCGGGCCCTCCTTCGCGTCGGCGCTGTGCATCCGGCGCTCCTCCCACGGGTAATGGGCGGTGAACGCCTCCGGGAGCGGGCGGGTGGCCGACAGGGCTGCGGCCTCCTTGATGGCGCGGACGGACAACGGGGCGCAGCGCAGCAGGTCTTCGAGCCAGCCCTCGACGCGGTCGTCGAGCTCGCTGGCGGGCACCACCTCGTTGACCAGGCCGAGTTCGAAGGCGCGGGCGGCCGTCATGCGGCGGCCCGTCAGCAGGTAGCCCAGGGCGGTGCGGTAGGGGAGCTGGCGGGTGAGGCGGAACACGCCGCCGGCGCCGGGGATCAGGCCCAACCGGGCCTCGGGGAGGGCGAAGACCGCGTCCGCCGAGGCCACGACAAGGTCGCAGGCCAGGGCGAGTTCGAAGCCGCCGCCCAGCGCGTAGCCGCGCACCTTGGCCACCAGCGGCTTGCTGATGTCGAACCGGTCGGTCAGCCGGGGCCACCCGGGCTTGCCGCGGCTGCCGAACGTGGCCGGGCCGGCGCTGCCCGCGCGGTCGCGGGCGGCCAGTTCCTTGAGATCCTGCCCCACGGAGAACGCCCGGTCCCCGGCGCCGGTCACCACCCCCGCCCACACCTCGTCGTCGGCCTCGAAGTCCGCCCAGACCGCGGCCAGTTCCTCGTGCATGCGGGTGTCCATGGCGTTGAGCACCTCGGGACGGTCGAGGGTGACCCGGGCGATGCGGCCGTCCTTCTCGTAGCGGACATGAGACATGACATTCCCCTCTGCGGATATTTCCCGACCGAGTGGCGCGGTCTTCGGGGGCGCCACGGGTAATGCCGCACAGGCATTCCGGGACCCATCCGGTAATGACTCTGCGTAACTTTGTCATTCGGAAGGCTGTGCTAAGATCGGGCGCCGTGGGTCGTCATCGAGTCAACTGTGCAGACAGGGGTGCTCGTTTCATGTGCAACCATTCCGTTCGATCGCTGGCCGCGCCCGTCTGACCGTGCCTCTGAAAATTTTTCGGTGACGCGCGGACCCTGTCATTCCGCGCCCGATTTCGGCCTTGCCGCACCTGTTGTTCGTGACCGAGCCGCACCCCGCCGACTCCCGGTCGGCAGGCCATCCCACCAGCACGCCGGTCCCTCCCCGCCGGCACCCTCCCCGACCAGCCGATCCCATCTCTCGCCGCTCTACCGCATTGTGTTGAGATATTGATCCAAGAAAGGGGCGCCCGATGGACAGCGCCGCGGTGCTCAATGCTACTGCCGGGGAGGAAAGGAAAGGCCTCGACATCGCGCTTCTCATCGAGAACGAGGTCATTCGCAGCGGTCTGGCCACAATGCTGCGAAGCCTGGAGCGGACGGCGATGATCAGGTCCTGCGATCCCCTCTCGCTATCCGAGATCCTCGCCTCTCGGGAAATCGACGTATTGATCGTGGCATTCGACCAGTGGCCGCTTCTGGAAAACGCGCGGAATTCCCGGTGCGGCACGCCGCGCATACTCGTCCTCGGCGACAAGCTCGACGAGAATGTCGGCGGCCCGCTGCCGCAGCTCCCCGCTGACGGCTTCATCTCGCTGGCCGGGCTGTCCAGCCGCGTCCTCGCCGAGACGATCGAGCGCATGGCGGCCGGCGAGATCCCGATGCCGGCCGCGCTCGCCCGCCGGTTACTGACGGCGCCGCGCGTGGGGTACGACCCGGCCGAGGCCCGGCCGGTCGCGCTGACCGCCCGGGAGCACGAGACGCTGACGCTGCTGAGCCGGGGACTCAGCAACAAGCAGATCGCCGCGCTGCTGGGCATTTCCCCGCACGGCGCGAAGCGGCTGGTGGCGGCGGTGCTGCTCAAGCTCGGCGCTCCGAACCGGACGGCGGCGGTGGTGGCGGCGATGAAGTCCGGTCTGGTGCCGGGGAGTCCGGGCTAGTACCGGTCAGCGCCTCCAGTTCCCGGGCCTGTTCGTAGGCGGAGTCCAGATTCCTGGCGACGACCACATAACGGATGCTGTCCACCGACGGGTTGAACGCCATCACCAGCATCACGCCGGTGCGCGTCGTCCGGTCGTAGCCCAGGCCGGACGTGCGCAGCAGATCCACGCCCTCCTGGAACGACGGCACCTGCCAGCCGTCGATCTCCAGCAGCACGCGGTTCTCGGCGTAGTCGGGGCCCACGATGTGCCGGCCGACGATCTCGTAGATGTGCGTGGAGCCGGTGATCCGGCCGTTGTACTCGGTGAAGTACAGCTCCTGGTCGGGCGTGACGATGGCGTCCGCGCTCAGCAGCCCGCGGTACCCCATGGCGTGCAGCGGCCGGCACAGCTGCTCGCCGCCCTCCAGCAGGGCGGCGACCGTGTCGGGCTTGAGGCCGGGCGCCGGGATGATCTCGGCCTTCGCCATGGGGGCGGAGACCATCTCGCCCTGCCCGGCGAACGTGATGCCGTCGTCGGTGAGCGAGAACTCCGCGAACACCGCCTGGCTGCCCGGGAAGTAGCGCTCGACGACGAACCGGCCCTGCCCGTGCCCGGTCAGCCAGTCCCACCGCTCGGCGAGGTACTCCCGCACCGCCGCCCGGTCGGGCAGCACCACCGTCCGCTGGGCACCGACCGGGTCCACGCCGGGCACCGGGCTCAGCACCTCGTTGCCGCGCCCGCCCGAGCGCAGGTCGTGCTTGAGCATCAGCGGGCCGTCCGCCAGCATCGTGGTGATCAGCTCCTCGGCCCCCGGCCGCGTTCCGCACACCCCGCCGTCCGGCAGGGGCACGCCCACGCCGCCGGCGATGGCCCGGAAAACCACCTTGCTGTTGGCCAGCGAGCCGCCGCCCTGGGCGATGAACCCGTGTCCGGCCAGGGCGTGTTCGGCGCCGAGGAACCGCGCCAGGTCCACCACCGCCGGATCGGGGTGCAGGGACAGCACCTGGTCCACGGCCCGGCCGTCCAGCTCCGCCCGCAGCCGGGCGCGGAACCCGGCGTCGGCCAGCCGGTCCGCCGTCAGCACGCCGCTGCCCAGCCGCCCGGGCGGCGGCACCACCACGCGCAGCGTGGCCAGGCGGGTGCCGGTCAGCGACGTCACATAGTCCAGGTAGGCGTCCTCGGGGCGCGTCGTCATCACCAGGACGTCGCCGTCCCGGGCGAACCACACCATGCGCTGGGCCCACCAGCCGGTCTTCTTCAGCCGGGCGTCCGCGACGAACGCCTGGTCCTCGATGAAGTCGTTGGCGACGAGCAGTCGGGTCATGCGGCTTTCCCTCCGGTGGTCGGGGCGGGGGCGCCGGCCTCGTGGCCGGGAGACCAGGTGACCGGGAGCCCGTGCACTCCGTAGAAGCCCATGTCGTCGTGCATGCGCACCCGTTCGGGCGGCACGGCCAGGCGCAGCCCGGGGAAGCGCCGCAGCAGCGCCCGGTAGCCGATGGCCAGCTCCTCGCGGGCCAGATGCTGGCCCACGCACTTGTGGATGCCGTGGCCGAACGCCAGATGGGACCGGGGCTCGCGCCGCACGTCCAGCGCGTGCGGGCAGGGGAAGCGCTCCGGCGCGCGGTTGGCGGCGGGCAGCGACACGGTCACGGACTCCCCGGCCCGCAGCAGGTGGCCGCCCAGCTCCACATCGGTCAGCGGCGTGCGCGGCACACCGAACTGGAAGATCGTCAGATAGCGCAGCAGCTCCTCCACCGCGCCCTCGACCAGGCCCGGGTCGGCGACCAGCGCCGCCCACTGCTCGGGGTGGCTCAGCAGCGCGAAGACGCCCAGGCCCAGCATGCTGGCCACGGTCTCGTGCCCAGCGGTGAGCAACAGCACGCACAGCCCGGCCAGTTCGACCGGGGCCAGCTCGCCGCCGGCCACCAGGGAGCCCAGCAGATCGCCCGCCGGGTGGCGCCGCTTGTGCTCGATCAGCTCCAGCAGATAGTCGGTGAGCGCGGTCATCGCGCGCTCACCGTCCGCCGCGCTGGCCTCCAGGCTGAACAGGACGGTGCTGTTGTGCTGGAACGCGTCGCGGTCACCGTACGGCACGCCCAGCAGCTCGCAGATCACCAGCGAGGGGACGGGCAGCGCGAAGTGGGTGACGAGGTCGGCGGGCGGGCCGGCGTCCGCCAGCGCGTCCAGGCACCGCTCGGCGATGGCCTCGATCTTCGGCCGCAGGGCCGCCGTCCGCGCCGCCCCGAAGCGCGCGGCCACGAGGCGGCGGACGCGGGTGTGTTCGGGCGCGTCCATGTCGACGATCCAGCCGGGCAGGGCGGGCTGGCCGATGAACGGGTCCGCGCCCGGCCGGGACACGGGCACCCGCTTCAGCTCCGAGCGGGCGCTGAACCGCCGGTCGGCCAGTACCGACTTGGCCAGCTCGTAGCCCGTCACCAGCCAGCCGACGTGCCCGTCGGGGTAGACCAGCCGCCGCACCGGCTCCGTTTCCCGGTACGCGTCCAGCAGCCGCGGCGGGTCGAAGGGGTTCTCCCGCTTGACCGGCAGCGGCACCGGTGGGCCGGTCACCGCTTTGTTCCCGTGATCAGGGCGTGCTCGTAGGGCAGGCCCGTGATGGACGCCACCTGTGAACAGCCCGCCTCCGTCAGCCACTTCTCGTAGTCCCCGGTGGGGTAGGCCATGCCCTGGCCGGTGGCCAGCACGTTCAGGTACAGCGACAGCCGGGCGGAGTACACCCCGCGGCGCTCGCCGTCCATCGCGTTGAACCCGTACAGGAAGACCCGCCCGCCGGGCGGCAGCGCGTCGAACGCCTTGCGCAGCAGCGTCGTTATCTGATCCGCGGAGAACACCTCCAGCACATGGCTGAACAGCACCGCGTCCACGTCGCCCGGGAAGTCGTCCCCGAACAGGTCGCCCGGGTGGAACGCGATCCGCCCGCCGGGCGCCGCCGACGGCGCGCCGTCGCGGCCGAGTTCGGTGACGCTGGGCAGGTCGAAGACGGTGATGTCCAGGCCGGGGAAGCGGTCGGTGAGGGCGGCGGCCGTGGTCCCGTCACCGCCGCCGACGTCCAGCAGGCGCTTGACGCCGGTGAGGTCGATGTTCTCCAGCAGCCCGCTCAGTGACCGCAGGGTGAACGCGGCCATCGACCGGTGCAGCACGCGCTCGGCCTCCGGATCGTGCGACAGCCGCTGGTAGAGGGTCGGTTCGTCGCCCGGGTGGGTGGCCAGCGCGGTGTTGGTGCCGCTCTTCAGGGCGCCCGTCATCTCCGCGAACGCCGGGTAGTAGATCTTCTGCCAGCCCAGCAGGATGTCCTTCCAACTGTCCGGGCCGTCCGTGGCCAGCAGCCGCTCGGCCGTGGGGGAGTTGGTGTAGCCGGCGGTGCCCAGCTCGATCAGCTCGGTGGCGCACAGCGCGTGCAGCAGGATCCGCAGCTTGTGCGCGGGCAGGCCGGTGTGCTCGCGCAACTCCTCGAACGGGACGCCGGGTTGGCGTGACAGCCGGCCGAACACATCCAGTTCCAGGCCGGCCACCACCGCGTTGAACAGCGCCGGGCCGTTGACGATCAGGTCGAAACGCTCCGCGACCCGGTCGGTCGCTTCGGGGTGGGTCATGGACTCCGCCTTCGGGTGTCGGGAAGGGACCGCAGGAAGCCGGCCAGCCGGGCGACGCCGTCGTCGATCTCGCCGGGGTCGAGGTAGCTGCACGAGAGCCGGATCTCGTGCGTGCCGGAACCGTCCAGGTAGAACGGGGACATGGGCGTCCACAGCACCTTGTGGACCGCGGCGCAGCGCTCCAGCAGCGCGGCGTCCGCCGGCACCGGCAGCCGCATGCGGACGAAGAAGCCGCCCCGGGGCCGGTGCCACGTCACCCGCCCGTGCAGGTCGGGGCCGGTCGCGTGCCGCTCCAGCGCGTCCAGCAGGTGCGCCAGGTTCGCGTTGTACAACTCGGCGCGGGCTCGGCCCAGCGCGGCCAGGGAGCCGCCGTGCTCCAGCAGCATCCCGCCGATGACGGCCTGGGCGAGCGGCGAGGTGTTCACCGTGACCATGGACTTGGCCGCGGCCAGGTCGTCCGCGAGCAGCCGCTCGCCGCGGGCGGCGGCCACCGGCTGGTCGGCGACGGCGAAGCCGACGCGCGCCCCCGGCAGGCAGATCTTGGCGAACGTGCCCAGCAGCACCACCCGCGCCCCCGGGTCCAGCGCCTTCAGCGTCGGCGCCCGCCTGGCCGCCGGGCCGGTGAAGCCGTAGGCGGTGTCCTCCAGGATCAGGAAGTCCTCCCGCTCCGCCAGTTCCAGCAGCCGCCGCCGGGCCCCGGCGGGCAGATACGTGCCCGACGGGTTGGCGAAGTCCGGCGCCACGTACAGGGCCCGCACCCGCCGCCCCTCGGCCCGCAACCGGCGGCACTCGGCCGCCAGTTGGGCCAGGTCCGGGCCGTCGTCCGTGTCGTTCACCGCGACCACGGGCATGCCGAGCAGCCGCGCCGCGCCGATGATGCCCACATAGCTGGGGTTGACCACGGCCAGCACGTCGTCCGGGGTGCGGCCGAGCACGCGCAGCGCCAGGAACATCGCCTCCTGCGCCCCGACGGTGATCACCACCGAACGCTCCGGCACCGCGCACCCGTAGTCCGCGTGCAGCGCCCGCGCCACCAGGTCGCCGATCAGGCCCCGGCTGGGCCCGTACTCGAACAGCACCTGCCGCGCCCGCCGTTCGCTCACCCCGCGCCGCGCGGCCACGTGCGCCACGTACCGCCGCACATAACGGTCGGGATCCAGGTCGTCGAAGTGGCTCAGGTGCGGGGCGCCCGGCGCGAACGAGACGGCGTCCGGGTGCCGGGCCATGATCTCGTTGAGGAACGACATGGCGTCCAGCACCGGGTCCGACAGCGCCGGATGCAGCTCCTCCGCCGCAAGGCGGACCCCGGGGCCGGTCACGACGCCGCCCGCGCGGTCGCCCAGGAGCGGGCCACCTTGTCCAGCACGTCGGCGCTGTACAGGCGCAGCGCCTGGACCAGCGCGAACTCCGCCATATACGCGCGGAAGCGGTCGGTGTCCTCCTCGGCCAGCGCCAGCATCCGCCGGTTGGCCGCCACCGCCGGGCTGTCCAGCTCCGCCACCGCCCGCTCCACGGCGGCGTCCAGCGCCGCGTGTGGCACCACCTCGTCGCACACCAGCGGGGCCTCCGGGTCCCGTGCGCGGATCGTGTGCCCGCCCAGGATGATCCGCCGGGCGAGCCGGCCGCCGGTGAACCGGGCCAGCCGGAAGTTCCCCGCGCCCGGCACGATGCCCTCCTGGGCCGCCGGCAGGCTGAAGTAGGCGTCCTCCTCGGCGATCACCCGGTCGAAGAGGAACAGCAGTTGCATGCCGCCGCCGATGGCGAACGAGTCGACCGCCGCGATCCACGGCTTCTGCACGGTGCGTTCGGGGAACGCGTCCGGCGCCGGGTCCACCAGCAGCCCACGCAGCAGCTTGCTCAGGCAGCCCAGCTCGCGGCCCAGGAGGAAGCCGGTGTACGAGATGCGGCCGTCGTGCAGGTCCTTGAGGTTGATGCCCGCGCTGAACACGCGCCGGCCCCGGTACCGCGGCTTGGTCATCACCCCGCCGCGCACCACGCCGACCCGTACCTTCTCGTCCAGCAGCGCCAGGTCGACGGCCGTCTCCAGGTCATCGACGAGCCGGTTGTCCTCGGCGTTCAGGCAGTGCTGGTTGTTGATCGTCAGGTGCGCCGCGGCGCCGCGCCGCTCCAGCAGCACCGAGCCCAGGTCGACGGTGCCGCCTGCCCGGAACTCGGCGGCCAGGACACGGGCCCGCGCGGTCGGCAGCAGCATGGCGTCCATCAGGTGCGGGCCGGCCAGCGGGGAGCGCAGCAGCCAGCGGAAGAAGATCCCCTGGTCGATCTCCCGGCCCTCCTTGTGCGCCTGCGGCAGCGCGCGTTCGGCGTCGAGCTGCGCCCGGGTCGGCACCAGACCCGGGAAGCGCTCGCCCGCCGCGTGGGCCAGCTCGGTCAGGCGGTGGTGCACAATGCGGCCCTCGGTCAGCGCGTCGTACACCTCGTCGGCGTGCAGCCGCAGGAAGCACTGGCGCACCTCCCGCGCGACCTCCGTCACCCGGGCCGCCTCGGCCGCCTCCTCGGCGGTGCGCCGCGGCCCGGCCGGGAGGGCGGCCACCAGCCGCTCGCCCGCCCGGACATGGGTCGACAGCGCCGCCGCGTCCGCGTCGAGCGTCCCGCCCAGCTCGGGGCGGCCCGCCAGCCAGCGGCCCAGCGCGCCCGCGGTCACCGGGCCTCCTCACCGGCCGGGGCGGCCGGTTCGAGGCCGCGCCGCAGGCGAAGCAACTCGCGGTCGCAGGCGGCCAGATGGGGGCCCAGCGCCTCGTCGTGGTCCACCGAGGGCGCCTCCAGCAGCAGTTGCCGGCGGATGGCCAGGTCCGGCCCCGACAGCCGGCCCAACAGCAGCGCGGCGGCGCCGATCGCGTCGTCGAGCTGCTCGGTGACCTCGTCCACCAGACCGAGCTCGATGGCCTGGGGCGCAGACAACTCGTGGCCCCACAGCACCAGTTGCCGGGCCCGGGCCACCCCCACCTGGTTGACGAGGCGGTGCACGCCCATGCCGGGCCAGAAGTGGCCGTCGTTGACCGGCAGCAGCATCCGCAGGCCCGGTTCGGCGATCCGGTAGTCCCCGGCCAGCAGCAGATCCAGGGCCGGGCCGCCGCAGGTGCCGCGCGCCACCGCGATGATCACCGCCGACAGCCGCTCCAGCCGCCGCACCGCCCGCTCCCAGCGGTTCACCTCCTGGATGCGGGCCGCGCCCGGCCAGGGCCAGTCGCCCGGCGACCCGCCCAGCATCAGCACCACGCCGGGCGGCCGGCGGTCCTCCGCCCGGTCGCATACGGCGTTCAGCTCGGCGGTCAGCTCCCCGACGGTCCGGACGTGTCCCACGACGAGCTGGAACTCGGCCCCGCCCGCCCGCTCGCCGACATCGGAATCCACCTGCATACCGTGGCTCTCCCTTCCTGAAACCGCGCCCACGTCCCTTGGAGGACGCGGCCTTTGCGAAACACGCCGTCAGAAGCGCAGCAGCGCCGTCTCGATGGTCGAACCCGGCCCCATCGTCATCAGCACGCCGTGCTCGCCCGGCGTCACCACCAGCTCGTCCAGCAGGCGTTCGTAGGAGAACAGGAAGGAACCGCTCGACAGATTGCCGAAGTCCCGCAGCACGCCGGTGGTGTGGCGCACGTCGTGCCGGCTCAGCCCGAGGTTCACCCGGACCGCGTCGATGACCTTCTTGCCGCCGGAGTGGATCACCCAGTGCGCGATGTCCGAACGCCGCAGCCCGGTGCCGGACAGCAGCCGGTCGATCTGCTGGGCGGCGTGCGCGCCCACCACGTAGGGGATCTCCGGATCCAGATAGAAGCTGAACCGCGTGTGCTCGTCGTCCCAGTCGTAGCGCATCGCCCCGATGGCCTCGGGGATGATGAGGCTCGCGAACTTCAGCACCTCCGGGCCCGCCGGGCGCTCCTGTTCCCCGGCGACCACCGCGACCGCGGCGGCCCCGTCGCCGAACAGGCTGTTCACCACGGCGGTGCGCATCGTCCCGTCGAAGGCGTAGGCCGCCGAGCACACCTCCACGCACGCCAGCACGGCCAGCTCGCCCGGGTGCGCCGCCGCCCAACCGGCGACCGCCGTCAGGCCGTTGAGGCCCGCGTTGCACCCCATGCCCACCACGTCCAGCCGGGCGCAGCCGGGCGACAGGCCCAGGTCCTTGATGAGCAGGGCGCTGAAGCCGGGCGTGAGGAAGCCGGTGGAGGTGACACAGCACAGGTACCGCACGTCGCCCAGGTCGGCACCGGCCGCCTTCAGACAGGCGGTCACCGCCTCCCGGCCGGCCTCCACCCCGCCCGCGGAGTGCTTGCGCAGCAGCTCGCCCTGGCTCTCGATCGCCGGGCCGCCGGAGGGGTCCGGCGGGGGCAGCCGCAGGTGCCGCCGCTCGATGGCGCTGTTGAGGAACAGCGAGCGGATGCGCGGGTCCTCGATGGCGAACCGGTCCAGCAACTCGGCCTGTGTGTAGGAGTGCGGCGGCACGGCGGTGCCGACCCCGGTCAGACGCGCCGGCATCGGCCCTCCTCAGCCCAGGTAGTCTTCGGGGCCGCCCTCGCGGACGGTGTCCAGCGTGAAGCAGTGGAACCCCCCGCCGAACAGGCGCCGGTGCCGGTGCCGCACCGGCACCACCGTGAACCGGTGCTGCTCCAGGGTGCGCATCAGCTCCGGGCACGCCTCGTTGACCAGCACCGTGTCCGGGCTCACGGACAGCACGTTCAGGTCGATGAACGGGCTGGTCAGCACGAGGTCGTCGTCCTCGTAGCGGGGGAAGTTGTTCTCCGTCGGCAGCGGCGGCACGATCATGTCCCAGGAGCGCAGCCGCTCCGGCAGGAACGTGGCCACCTCCGGGCTGCGCACCAGCAGCGTGCCGGGCCGCAGCGCCAGCACCATGCTGTCGATGTGGCTGTCGCTCAGCCGGTGCGTGCGGTGGATGCGGAACCGGCCCCGCAGATGCCGCTCCAGCCAGTCGCAGGCCAGCGCGTGGTTGGCGTTGGAGACGTTGACCAGCAGGTCGCGCCCGAGGCGCAGGCACTGCGCGCCGTCGAACATCATCTCGTACCCGGTGTCGTAGACCGACGGCTGCGGGTCCTCGATCGGCTCCATCGGGCCGCCGGCCGTGCTGCTCCTGGCGTACGACGGGTCGAAGGACGCGTCGGTCATCACCGGCCGGGGCATCACCGTCCACCGGGCGCCGCGCCGGAAGTACTCGGCGAAGACCGGGGTGAGGAACTGCGTCTCGAAGTAGCGGGAGCGGATCATCGGCGGGGTCTCGATGATCTCGTCGCCGACGATGAGGGTGTTGTCCCTGACGTTCAGCGGCGGCACCACGGCGGCCGACCAGTCCAGCGTGCGGACCTCGGTGGTCTCCTTTGCCAGAGGCATCGGGCGGTGGACCGTGACGCCCAGCCCCTCCAGGGTCCGCACGATGCCGTCGATGTCCTCGTTCAGCTCGTCCACGTACCGCTGCTTGATGGGGGACTTCGCGGCCTGCCTGTCATCGCCCGACCCCTTGGCGGAGAGCCGGGGGTAATACCACTCGGAACGGGTGATGTTGTCGTGGAAGAACAGATCGAACGACAACTCCCTCTCATGGGAGGTGTAGTTCTCCGCCGAACCGACGATGATTTCCTTGAGCGGCGACCATTCGTCAAAGCTGTTCAATCGCATGGGAACTCATTCCCTCGCAGTGGCAGGCCGGTCTCCGGATGCGGACGCGAACAAAGGCTAGTTCCGCCGGAGCCGGCCGTACATACAACCTAAGTCGTATGGACACTGGGGAAAGTGATGGACTGACGGCTTAATTCGCGACCGCGCGGCCGTGCCAGGAATGCCAGAGCGCCGCGTAATCGCCGCCCTTGGCCACCAGCTCGTCGTGCGTGCCCAGCTCGGTGATGCGGCCGTCCACCATCACGGCCACCCGGTCGGCGTCGTGGGCCGTGTGCAGCCGGTGGGCGATGGCGATGACCGTGCGGCCCTCCAGCACCGCGGCCAGGGAGCGTTCGAGCTGCCGGGCCACCCGGGGGGCGATCAGCGACGTCGCCTCGTCCAGCACCAGCGTGTGCGGGTCCACCAGGATCAGCCGGGCCAGCGCCAGTTGCTGGGCCTGCGCGGGGGACAGCTCGGTGCCGCCCGAGCCGACCCGGGCGTCCAGGCCGTACGCCCCGGCCCACTCCCAGGCGCCGACGGCCATCAGGGCCTGGCGCACCTCGTCGTCCCCGGCGTCCGGCCGGGCCATCACCAGGTTGTCGCGCAGCGTGCCGGAGAAGACGTGCTGCTCCTGCGTGACCAGCACCACCTCGCGCCGCAGCCGCTCCAGCGGCAGGTCGGCCAGCGGCGTGCCGCCGACCGTGACGGCGCCCGTGCGCGGGGCGTGGACGCCGGCCAGCAGGCGGCCCAGCGTGGACTTCCCCGCCCCCGACGGGCCGACGATCGCCAGCCGCTCGCCGCGCTTGATGTCCAGGTCGATGCCGTGCAGCACATCGCTGCCCGCGCGGTAGGCGTACCGCACGTCGCGCACCGCGATGTCCTGGCCGCCGCCGTTGCGGACCTGCGCCGGAACGGCGGCGGCCGGCTCGCCGCGGACGCCCAGCAGCCGGGCCATCGAGGCGCCGCCCACCTGGAGTTCGTCCATCCAGTACAGCAACCGGTCGACCGGCTCGATGAGTTGCTGCACGTAGAGCACGGCGGCGGTGGCCGCGGACAGCGGCACCAGGCCCTCGATGTAGCACCAGCCGCCGAACACCAGCGCGGCCACCACCGGCATCATGTAGGCCGTGTCGGAGATCGGCAGATACACCGTGCGCAGCCGCAGCGTGTAGCGCTCGGCCGCGTAGCTGCGCGCGATGTCCGCGTCGGCCCGCGCCGCCCGGCGGCCGGCCAGGCCGAACGCCTCGACCGTGCGGGCTCCCTCGACCGTCTCGGTCAGGCCGTCGGTCAGCTCCGAGTAGGAGGCGCTCTGCCGCAGATACCCCTCGCGCGCCCGCGCCAGGTACCACCGGGTCGCCGCCCACAGCACGGGCACCGCGACCAGGCAGGGCAGCACCAGCAGCGGGCCCAGCAGCACCAGCGCGCCCAGCGTGAACGCGATCGTCATCAGCGCGGTCAGCGAGTCCGGCACGGCCAGCCGCACGGTGCGCGAGAGCACGTCCACGTCGCGCGTGCTGCGGGTCACCAGGTCGCCGGAGCCGGCCCGTTCCACCGTCGCGGGCGGCAGCGCCAGCACCCGGTCGACGAACTCCTCGCGCAGCTCGGCCAAGACCTTCTCGGCCAGCGTCGCCGAGGTGTACATCGCGCCGCGCACCAGCACCGCCTCGATCACCAGCACGGCGACGATGAGCAGCGTGGTCCGGTCCACCTCCGCGGTGCCGTCGCGCATGTCCTCCACCAACTGGCCCAGCAGCCAGGGCGCGGCCAGGCCGAACACCGTGGCCAGGGCGTACAGGAAGACGGTGAGGGCGAGTTGGCGCGGATAGCGCAGCGCCAGACGCCGGGCGTGCGCGCGAACCTCCCGGGCCGAGGCGACGGGCAGACGGCTCATGCGGGGTCCTCCCTGAACACCAGGTCCCGGTAACGGGGTTCGGCCAGCAGCTCGCTGTGCGTTCCTTCGGCGATCACGCGCAGGCCGTCCACCAGCAGCACGCGGTCCGCCCGGTCGAGCACGATCGGACTGGTGGTGAACACGGCCGTGGTGCGCCCGGCGCGCCCGTCGGACAGCCGGCTCGCGATCACCGACTCGGTGTGCGCGTCGACGGCGCTGGTCGGCTCCACCAGCAGCAGCGCCGGTGGATCGGCGCACAACGCCCGGGCCAGCCGCAGCCGTTGCTGCTGGCCGCCGGAGAACTCCCGGCCGCCGTGGGTGAGGACCGTGTCCAGGCCCTCGGGCAGGGCGTCGGTGATGTCCCGCGCGGACGCGGTGTCGACGGCCGCCTCCAGCGCGGCGGAATCGCGTCCCGTGGTGTCGAGTTCGGCGCGCAGCGGGCCCGCGAAGAACCGGTCGTCGTTGCCGGTGACCAGGACCCGGTCCCGCACGGCCGTCACCGGCACGTCGCGCAGCGGCACGCCCCCGGCGGTGGCCGCCGACTCCGCGTAGCGGCCCAGCCGGTCGGCCAGCACGGCGGCCTCCGCGGGCTCGGTGCAGGCCACGCCGGTCAGCAGGCCGCCGCGGATCACCACGCCGGACTCCCGGTCGGCCAGGTCGCCCGACCCGTCGAGGGCGTCGGCCGCGCGCGGCCCGTCGGACAGGCCCGACTCCTGCGCCAGCAGCCGCACCACGCGCTTGGCGGCCACATGCGCCCTGGTGAACTGGTCGGCCGAGTCCGTCAGCCAGCGCAACGGGCCGCTGAGGAACACCGTGTAGCCGTAGAACGCGACCAACTGCCCCGCGCTGATGCGGTCGTCCAGCACGGCGTGCGCGCTGAGCCAGACGACGAACGCCACGAGCAACCCGGGCAGCAGCACCTTGCAGCCGTCCAGCCACACCTCGACGCGCGCCACCCGCACGCCCGCGCGCCGCACCTCCTGCGACTGCGCGCGGTAGCGCTCGGCGACGAACTCCTCGCCGCCGATGCCGCGCAGCACCCGCAGGCCCCCGACGATGTCGAGGGCCCGGGTGGTGAGGTGGCCCTGCTGGTCGCGCAGCCCCTCCTGGCGGCGGTGCAGCGGCCGGAGCAGCAGGGCGACGAGCCAGGTCATCAGCGGCACGCCGACGAGCACGGCGAGCCCGATCCCCCAGGACGCGGTGAGCATGAGAACGGCGACGGTGACGATCGCCACCACGGCGCCGGTGCCGCGCGCGCTGCTGAACATGGCCGAGCCGATGCTGCCCACGTCGGCGGCGCCCACGCTCACCACCTCGCCGGCCGTGGCCCGACGGGGCAGCTCCGCGCCCAGCCGGGACGCCTGCCGGGTGACGAGCTGGACGGTCTGGTAGGAGGCGCCGAGCTGGCTGGTCAGGGCCGCGCGGTCGCGCAGGATGCCCGAGAACGCCTGCACGAGGCCGAGGCTCAGCACGACGGCGCCCCACGCGACCAGGGCGGACTGGTCGCGGTCGATGAGCCCGTCGTCGATGGCCCGGCCCACCGCGGCCGGCACCAGCGCCTGGGCCAGCGTGCAGACGATGCCGTAGGCGACGCCGAGCGCCAGGGAACGGCGGTGATCGGCGACGAGTCGCAGCAGATAGCGTGCGGGACTATGGACGTCGGTATCCGGTGGCAAGCGATCCGGAAAAGAGCGCATGGGGCGGTAGCGTATCCGCTTTCCGCGGCACCGGAAACGCAGTTCCGCGGGCGCCCATTGCGCGGACTCGGGAGTGAACGCTCATTGACCGCCGATATCCCCGGGACGCCGCATCGGGCATAGCCATGCGGGCATAGCAAAGGAGCGGCTACCCGAGCCTTTCCTCTCCCCGGCCCGGGCCCGACACTTGCCTGAAGTGTCGCAACCGGTCGAAGTAGGTCATACTACTGGAAAGTTGGATGATGCCGCAGAAACCCTGGTCCACTCAATTCGAGAAAATCGTCCGCGCCCACCTTCCCGCCCTGACCGACGGCACCGGACTGGAGCCGACGGCAAAGCTGTTCGATCTGGGGCTGAATTCGCTGGGAATGATCGCCCTCCTGGTCGCCCTGGAGGACGAATTCGACGTCACCTTCCCCGAGGCGGACCTGGGCGCGGAGACCTTCGCCACGCCCGCCATGCTCTGGGGCGTCATCGACCGGGTCAGGGAAAGCTGACCCGCCGGCCATGGAGCGGACGACCGAACTGCGTTTCGCCGACGGCGACGCCGGGGAGTTCCCCGCGACGTGGAGTCAGCGGGAATTCTGGGCCACGGTGCGCGAACACCGCCCGGACGGCTTCTACCAGATCGTGTGGGACACGCACCTGCCCGACGGCCGCGACCTCGGCGAGGTGCTGGCCTGCCTGCGGCGACTCGTCCTCCGGCACCAGGCGCTGCGCACCACGGTCAGCCGGGACGAGACCGCGGGCCTGCGGCAGATCGTCCGCGGCGAGGGCAGCCTGCCCGTGCGCATCGAGGACGTGGCCGACGCAGGTGAGGGCGTGCACGCCTGCGAGAAGCTCAAGGCCGAGTTCCTGGCGGGCGAGCCCCATGTGGACCGGGACCCGCCGCTGAAGATCGCCGCCGTCACGCGCGGCGGGCGGGTGCGTTCGCTCGTCCTGGCCTGCTCGCACGTGGTCCTGGACGGCGGCAGCGTCGCCGTCCTGGAGGACGAGCTCGCCGCCCTGCTCGCGTCCGGCCCCGACGCCGCGCTGCCGCCCGTGGCACACACCCCGGCCGACCGGGCCGCCGAGGAGCAGGGCCCGGCCGCCGCCCGCGTCTCCGAACGGTCCCTGGCCCACTGGCGCGCGACACTGCTGGACGCGCCCGTCGCCCCGTTCGCCCACATCCCCGGCGGCCGCGCCCCGCTGTGGCTGGGCCGCCTCACCTCCAGGCGCCTGTGGCGGGCGGAGAGTTCACTGGTGGCCGGGACCGGGCTGACCTCGGGTTCCGTCTATCTCACCGCCGCGGCCTGCGTCCTCGCCGAGGTGACCGGACGGTCGCGGCTCACGTTCCGCGTCCCCACGGGCAACCGATTCACGCCCGTGGCGCTGGACTTCGTCGGCGCGCTGTCCCAACACGCCCTGATCACCGTGGACACCGCGCCCCGCGACACGGCCGGCGGCTTCGCCGAGCTGGCGCGCACGGTGGAACGCGGGCTGCGCCGGGCCTACAGCCGGGCCCGTTACGACCCCGACGAGCTGCGACGCACGATCGTGGAGACCGAGGCGGAGCGCGGTGCCCCCGCCGACCTGACCTATCTCTTCAACGACCTGCGGGACGAGGCGGACAAGCCGGGCGGGGGCGGCTGGCCGATGACCGCGCGGGAGGGGAAGGCGGAGGAAGCGGAGGAGGAGGAGCCGGAACTGGCGTGGGAGCTGCTGCACGCGGCCAACAGCGACATCAAGCTCTACGTCCGCGTCTCGGGAGGCGCGGGCCTGGGCGGGGTGGACGTCGCGGCCGACGAGGGATGCCTGACCAGGGCGGAGACGGAGCACGTCCTGCGGGCGACCGAGCGGCTCATCGTGGCGCAATCACCGGGGTGCTGAGCAGCAGGTGCTGTAAGTAGCGAGGAGCTGAGGGACGACGTGCTCAAGAACGATGTGCTCAACGACGCTGTGCTTGACAACGACGGGCTCAAGGGTTCGGGGAACGTCTCGCTGTCGCGGCGCGAGTGTGAAGTGCTGCAACTGGTCGCGCAGGCGCTGTCCAACCGGCAGATCGCCGGCGCCCTGGTGATCTCGGAGGCCACGGTGAAACGGCACCTGTACAACGCGTTCCTCAAGCTCGGGGCCTCCTCCCGGCTGGACGCGGTGAACAAGGCCGTCTCCGCCTCCCTCATCCGCTCCGCGGTGTCCTGACCGGCATGACCGGCATGCGGGAACTCCCTCTGCTGCCCGGCGAACGCGAGCGCGTGGCCGCCCGGGCCCTGACCGGGCCGCCGCCGCGCCCGGCCGCGCCCGGCGACACCGTCACCGCGTGGCTGACCGCCCACGCCGCGGCGCACCCGGACCGCCCGGCCGTGGTGCACGGCGAGGCGACGGTCACCTACGGCCAACTGCTCGCGCGCGTCGGCCATTTCGCCGACGCGCTGGGCGCGGCCGGCATCGCCCCCGGCGACCGCGTCGCGGTGACGGCGGCACGCGGCGCCGATGTCATCGCCGCCTTCGCGGCGCTGGAGAACGCCGGGGCCGTCTATCTGCCGCTGGACGCCGGGTGGCCGGGTGACCGGCTGACGCGCGTGCTGCGCGGCAGCGGGGCGCGCGCCGTGCTGCACCTCGGCGGCGAGGACCCCGGGGCGGCGGCCGGGCGGGCCGGCGTCCCCGTGCTGCGGGCCGGCCCCGGCGGCGGGACCGCCCCCCGGCCGCGGGCCGTCACCGGGGACGAGCCGCGCTACGTCATCCACACCTCGGGCAGCACCGGCGCACCGAAGGGCGCCGTGGTCGGCCACCGGGGCATGATGAACCACCTATGGTTCATGGTGGACGCGCTGCGCCTGGCCGCGGGGGAACGCGTCGCGTTCACCGCGCCGCTGAGCTATGTGATCTCCGTGTGGCAGATGCTGGCGGCGCCACTGGCCGGCGGCACGGTCGTGGTCGTCGACGACGCCGACCTGCTCTTCCCGCGCCGGCTGCACGACGTCCTGCTCACCGGCGGGGTCACGGTGCTGCAACTGGTGCCCTCCGCCATCGGGCCGCTGGCCGACCACCTGACGCGGCGCGGCGGCGGCCCCGGCCGACTGGCGCGCCTGATCTCCACCGGCGAGGTGCTGACCCCGGCGCTTGCGGCCCGGGCGCTGGCCGCGTTCGACGGCGTCGAGCTGATCAACGCCTATGGCGCGACGGAGTGTTCGGACGACGTGACCCACCACACGGTGGTGGCCGGCGACTTGGGCGAACGCGTCCCCATCGGCCGCCCCGTCGCGGGCGCCACCCTCCACCTGCTGGTCGAGGAGGCGGCGGGCTGGCGCGCGGCCGAGCCCGGCGAGGTGGGTGAACTGTGGGTCGGCGGCCTGCCCGTTGGCCTGGGGTACCTGGACCGGCCCGAACTGACCGGCACCCGCTTCTTCGCCGACGGCCGCGGCGGGCGCCTGTATCGCACCGGCGACCTGGCCCGGTTCGCCGACGGGCTGGCCTACTGCCTCGGCCGCGCCGACCGCCAGGTGAAGATCGCCGGGGCCCGGATCGAACTGGGCGCCGTGGAAGCCGAACTGGCCCGCCACCCCGCCGTCCGCTCCTGTGCGGTCACCACCGGCGGCGATCCCGAACGCCCCTGCTTGACCGCCCACTTCGTGGCCGACGAGGACACCGGCTGGCAGGAGCTGCGCGATCACCTGCGCGCCGCCCTGCCCGCCGCGATGATCCCCCAACGCTGGGTCGCCCACCGCGAGTTGCCCCTGAACCGCAGCGGAAAGACGGACTACGCCGCGCTGCGGTGAACTGACGCGTCCGCGGCCAGGCGGGTTTCCATGCCGGATCGTTGGGTCCTGTCCGGTCGGTCGCTGGGGCACCCCCGGAGCTACCCCCGGGGGTAGCTCCGGGACGAAGTCCGGGGGAGGAATCGAGGGAAGCAGCGTCGTGCCGTGCACGGCGGGGCGGGCTCGGCAAGGTCGGCCGGACAGGGCCTGGCTGGCGCTCCGTTGAAAGGGACGGTCCCCGCCCCATGTGTCCGGGGCGGGGACCTGTGCATGGTCGGTTTCAGACGGCCGTCGGGATGCCGGGCCGGCCGTGGAAGTTGCGGAGGCGGAGGCTGTTGGTGACGACGAATACGGAGCTGAGGGCCATGGCGGCGCCGGCGAGCATGGGGTTGAGGAGGCCGGTGGCGGCGAGGGGGAGGGCGGCGATGTTGTAGGCGAAGGCCCAGAAGAGGTTGCTCTTGATGGTGGTCAGGGTGCGGCGGGCCAGACGGATGGCGTCGGCGGCGGCGCGCAGGTCGCCGGTGACGAGGGTGAGGTCGGCGGCCTCGATGGCGGCGTCGGTGCCGGCGCCCATGGCGAGCCCCAGGTCGGCGGTGGCCAGCGCGGCGGCGTCGTTGACCCCGTCGCCGGCCATGGCCACGACCTTGCCCTCGGCCTTGAGGCGGGCGATGACATCCGCCTTGTCCTGCGGCATGACCTCGGCGATGACGTCGTCCGGGTCGATGCCCACCTGACGGGCGACGGAGGCCGCGGCGGTGGCGTTGTCGCCGGTGAGCAGGATGGGGGTGAGGCCCAGTTCACGGAAGTGGCCGATGGCCTCGGCCGAGGTGGGCTTGACCGTGTCGGCGACGACGAGGACGCCGCGGGCTTTTCCGTCCCAGGCGACCGCGACGGCGGTGCGGCCCTCCGCCTCGGCCCCGGCGATGGCGCCCTCCAGTTCGGGCGGGAGGGCCAGCGCCCAGTCGGACAGCAGCTTGGGGCGGCCGACGAGAACGGCGTGGCCGTCGATGATGCCCTGGACGCCCAGACCCTCGACGTTCGCGAAGTCCTCGGGCGCGGGCAGCTCGCCCGCCCGCTCCTTCGCGGCCCCGGCGATCGCCCGGGCGATGGGGTGTTCGGAGGCGTTCTCCAGGATGCCGGCGATGCGCAGCACCTCGGCGTCGTCCTCTCCGGCGGCGGGGTGGACGGCCAGCAGGGTCATGCGGCCCTCGGTGATGGTGCCGGTTTTGTCCAGGACGATGGTGTTGATGTGGTGGGTGGATTCGAGGACTTCGGGGCCTTTGATGAGGATGCCGAGTTGGGCGCCGCGGCCGGTGCCGACCATGAGGGCGGTGGGGGTGGCCAGGCCCAGGGCGCAGGGGCAGGCGATGATCAGGACGGCGACGGCGGCGGTGAATGCGGTGGTGATGCCTTCGCCGGTGCCCCACCAGAAGCCGAGGGTGGCGGCGGCCAGGGCGATGACGATGGGCACGAAGGTGCCGGAGATGCGGTCGGCCAGTCGCTGGACCTGGGCCTTGCCGTTCTGGGCGTCTTCGACCAGGCGCGCCATCTGGGCGAGTTGGGTGTCGGCGCCGATGCGGGTGGCGCGGACGGTGAGGTGTCCGCCGGCGTTGATGGTGGCGCCCACCACGGTGTCGCCGGGACCTACCTCCTGGGGTACTGATTCGCCGGTGAGCATGGAGGCGTCGATGGCGGAGGTGCCTTCTTCGATGATGCCGTCGGTGGCGATCTTCTCCCCGGGCCGCACCACGAAGCGGTCACCAACGGCGAGCTCTCCGATGGGGACGCGTTGTTCGCGGCCGTCGCGGATGACGGCGACGTCGCGGGCGCCGAGGTCCATCAGGGCGCGCAGGGCGGCGCCGGAGCGGCGTTTGGCGCGGGCTTCGGCGTAGCGGCCGGCCAGGATGAACGTGGTCACTCCGGCGGCGGCCTCCAGGTAGATGTTGCCGGAGCCGTCGGTGCGTTCGATGGTGAGGCTGAAGGGGTGCGTCATGCCGATGGTGCCGGCGGTGCCCCAGATCAGGGCGTACAGGGACCAGCCCAGCGCGGCCAGCGTGCCCATCGACACGAGGGTGTCCATGGTGGCCGCGCCGTGGCGGAGGTTGGTCCAGGCCGCCTTGTGGAAGGGCCAGGCGCCCCAGGCGACGACCGGCCAGGCCAGGGCCAGGGAGATCCACTGCCAGCCCTCGAACTGCCAGGCCGGGACCATCGCCAGCGCGATGACGGGCACGGTCAGGGCGGCGGAGACCACCAGCCGCTCCCGCAACGCCCGCAGCCGGCCACCGTCCTCGTCCTGGTCCTGGCCGGAGTCCGCGTCGGGGTCGGGGGGCGGCGGGGGTGGTTCGGCGGTGTAGCCGGCCGCTTCGACCTGGCCGATGAGGTCATCAACGGTCACCCCGGGCGCGTAGGTGACGCGCGCCTTCTCCGTGGCGTAGTTGACCGTCGCCGACACGCCCTCCAGCTTGTTCAGCCGACGCTCGATGCGATTGGCGCACGACGCGCACGTCATACCGCCGATGGACAGCTCCACCCGGTCGGTACCGGCGGGGGCAGCGGCATCGGTACTCATCGCTCTTCTCCTTGACTAGCGGTGCGGTGGTCAGTGCGCGTGGTCGCCGGAGTCCTCGGCGGCCGGGGCGGGCGCGTCGTCGCCCACGGTGACGGTGAACTCGGCGGTGTGGACGGTGCCTTCGTGCTGGAAGTCGAGGTAGAGCCGGTAGGTGCCGGCGCTGGGGATCTCGGTGTCGAAGCCGATGTCCGGGCCGGGGCCGCCCTCCCGGGGGTGGACGTGGAGGTAGGCGAGGTCGCCGGCGCGCAGCGCGACGAGGTGGCCGTAGGCGCCGAGGTAGGGCTGAAGATCCGTGACCGGACGGCCGTCCCGGCTGACGTTCAGCGTGAGTTCGCCGGAAGCGCCCGCGGTGAGGTCGCCGTCCAGGGTGACGGTGTAGCCGTCCACGGTGGCCGTCCGGGCCGGTTCGGGCAGCGGCTCAGGGCCGTACTCCCCGGCGACCGCGACATCCGCGCCAAGAGTCAGCCCACCGCCGGGGTCGCCGGCGGGCACGAAGTCCGCGAACATCCGGTAGTCCCCCGCCTCGGAGAGGGTCAGCGGAACGCTCCACATACCGTCCTCACCCAGAACCGGGTGGAGGTGCTGGAAGCCGGACAGGTCCCGGCGCACCACGATCAGGTGCGGATCCTTCTCATGGCTCTCCTCGTAGGCCGTCAGCGGCTCGCCGTCCGGCCCCAGGATCCGGAAGCGGAAGTCGGCCACCTCACCCACCGTCAGCGGCTCCGCCGGCGGCACCAAGGTGTAACCGCGCTCGGATATCTGGAGACCGCCCGGCGTCTCCGCGCCGGTGTCCGGGGCCGGCGCGGGCGTCGCGTCGGCGGCAGAGTGCTCACCGTGGTCGGCGGGCTCGGGGTTCGAGCCGACGGGGCCGACCAGGCTGCCGACGCCGAACGCGGTGCCGAACGCCAGGGCCAGCCCGGCCCCGAAGGCGCCGACTCTGGTGGCCGTGTTCATCGCTCATTGTCCTTCCGTGCGTCCTGCGGCTGAGTGTCCGGTCAGTGGCAGCTTCCGCCGCAGCAACTCGCTGCGCCCGGCGACTCGACGACCTCGTAACCGGCTTCCTCGACCGCGGCGGCCACCGCCGCGTCGTCGAGCGGGGCCTCACCGGTCACCCGAACGGCGCCGGAGGCCAGATCCACGTCGACGTGCGTGACGCCGGGAACCTTGCCGACCTCGGCGGTGACCGAGCCGACGCAGTGGGCGCAGGTCATCCCCGCGACCGTGTAGGTGGCGACGGCGGTGGTGGCGGAGGTGCTCATGGAAGTGCTCCCGTTCACGAGGACTGGACACCGGCATCGACCGGCCCGGTGTTCCCTCAGATTACATACCCCCTAGGGGTATGTCTAGCGGAGGTCGCCCGTCACGGCCGCACCATGCACCATACCCCTAGGAGGTATGCGGCCACCGCGGGCCCGGGCCCCCGCCCGCGTCGGCCGGGCCAGCGGGGCGAGTTGGGTCAGGGCCGCCGTCACCAGGAACGCCGCGCCCAGGCCGTACCGGTCGCCGAACGCGCCCAGGGCGGCCGGGCCCGCCACCGAGCCGACGCCGAGGAACAGCACGGTGGCCGTGAAGCCCGCCGAGGGCCGCTCGGGAAAGACCTGGTGGCTCCACACGGCCAGCACGCCCGAGCCCGCCATGAAGCACGGCCCGTACAGCAGCGCGGAGGCCACCACCGCGGGCATCGCGCCCGGCGCGGCGCCCAGCAGCGCCAGCGCCGCGGCGATGCCGGTGAACAGCCCGATCTGCACCCGGCGCACCCCGAGCCGGACGATGGCGTGCCCGGTCAGCACCCCGGCCGTGCCGGCCGCGCCCATCAGCGTCCAGAACAGCGGCTCGACCGCCCCGCCGCCCTCGATCGCCTCCATGGCGAAGGTCCAGTAGACGGCCCCGGCCACGCCGTAGACGAGCGCCGTCAGATAGAGCGGCACCGCCGCCGCCCGGGCGAAGGAGCGCGGCCCGCCTGCCGCGCGGGCGCGCGCCGGGCCCCGGCCGCCGGGCAGCACCCGGGCGTTGTACCAGGTGGTGACGAGCGCGGTGGCGGCGAACACCAGCCAGGCGAAGCGCCAGCCGGTGGCGTTCGCCAGCAGCGCGAACGGGCCCGCGACCACCACCGCGAACGCCGTGCCGCTGGCGATCGCGCCCGTCACCCGTTCCCGGCTCCCGCGCGGCACCAGCCGGTCCACCACGTCCGAGAACGGCGTCCACACCAGGCCCGAGCTGGTCCCCGCCAGCACCAGCCCGATGGCCAGCGGCACGGGCGCGGTGGCCACCGCCACCAGCGCCATGCCGGCCGTCGCCGCGACGCCGCCGGCGACCACCACCGGGCGCGGGCCGCGCCGGGCGACCAGCACCCCGGCCGAGAGCAGCGCCACCAGATATCCGGCGGCGGTGGCGCTGCCGATGAGCCCCACCGCGGTCACCGACAGCCCGAACTCCGCGCGGAACTCGGGGAGGAAGAGTCCATAGCCATAGCGGGCGAAGCCGAAGCCCACCCCGATCGCGGTCAGTCCCGCGATGCCGATCTGCCATTCACGTTTCATGCCTCAACCCTGTGACCTGCGGCGACGGCCAACCACTGGCGGAAACGTCAGGATGCACTAGATTTACGCCATGACCGTTCCGCCGACCCGGGTCGCCGTGGCCCTGCTGGACCGCACCTCCCTGTTCGAACTCGCCGTCCCCTGCGCCGTCTTCACCGAGCCCGAGTACGAGCTGCTGCTGTGCGCGACCGCGGCCGGCGACCCCGGTCACCGCGGCCCCGGCGGGCTGACGCTGCGCGCCGAGCACGGGCTGGAGGCGCTCACCGCCGCCGGCCTCGTCGTCGTCCCGGCCTGTGTGATGGACGGCTACGAGCCCCCGGCGGACCTCCTGGACGCGCTGCGCACCGCCCACCGCAACGGCGCCCGCATTGCCTCACTGTGCTCCGGCGCCTTCGTCCTGGCCGCGGCCGGCCTGCTCGACGGCCGCGAAGCCGCCACGCACTGGATGTACGCCGACGAGCTCCGCCGCCGCCACCCGAGGGTCACCGTCAACGACCAGGCGCTGTACGTGGACGACGGCGACATCCTCACCAGCGCGGGCACCGCCGCCGCCATCGACCTGTGCCTGCACATCGTGCGCGGCGACCACGGCACCGCCCGGGCCGCCGAGACCGGCCGCCGCCTGGTCGTCGCGCCGCACCGCGAGGGCGGCCAGCGCCAGTACGTCCCGCCGCGCCGCCCCCTGCCCGCCCGCGCCGACACCGGCCTGGGCCCGGTGCTGGACTGGGCGCTGGCCCGACTGGACCAGCCCCTGGCCATCGCCGAGCTCGCCCGGCGGGCCGGCATGAGCGAACGCACCTTCGGCCGTCACTTCGCCCGCGAGGTCGGCACCACGCCCCTGAAGTGGCTGATCCAGCAGCGGCTGTCCCGCGCCCGGGAGCTGCTGGAGACCACCGACCTGCCCGTCGACGCCGTCGCCGAACGCAGCGGCCTGGGCACCGGCGACGGCCTCCGCCAGCACTTCGCCCGCGCGCTGGGCACGACACCCGCCGCCTACCGCAGGGCGTTCCGCGCGGCCGCCTGAACCGGTTCGGGACAAACGGCCCCCGTGCGGGCGCGGAACGTCACAGGTACAGGCCGGACTCCGTCCGGGGCGCCGGCACCGTCGGCGGCTCCGTCCCGCGCCGCAGCGCGTACAGCTCCGCCAGCGTGGCGCCGTCCCGCCCGATGCCCCGCTCACTGCCCAGCCAGGCGCTCGCCTCGGCCCGGCTCAGCGGCCCGACCTCGATCCGCGCCAGGCAGCGCCCGGGCCGCACCACGGCCGGATGCAGCCGCTCCAGGTCCTCGTTGGTGGTGATGCCGACCAGCACCTTGCGGCCCTGCCCCAGCAGCCCGTCCGTGAGGTTGAGCAGCCGGGAGAGGGCCTGGCCCGCCACGTTCTTCGCGCCGCCGCGGATCAGCTCGTCGCAGTCCTCCAGCAACAGCAGCCGCCACTGCTCCTGTTCGTCGTCCTTGCCGATGGCGACGTCCATCAGGTACCCGACGTCGTTGAACAGCCGCTCGGGGTCCAGCACGCAGTCCACCTGGCACCACTCCCGCCACGAGCGGGCCAGCGCGCGCAGCGCGGACGTCTTCCCGGTGCCCGGCGGCCCGTGCAGCAGGAGCAGCCGGCCCGAGACGTCCTCGGGCGTCAGCTCCATCAGCCGCTCCAGCGCCCCGGCCGCCGCCGCCGAGTACCCGGCGCGCACGTCCGGCCAGGCGTCGGCGGCGATCTTGCGGGTGGTGCGCACGGGGCCCCGGCCGCCCGGCGAGAAGTGCCAGAAGCCCATGGTGACCCGGGACGGCTCGGCCTCCGGCTCCTCTTCCGCGCCGTCCACGGCCTGCTTGAGGATGCGCTCGGCCAGGGCGTCGCTCTCGGCGATCACCGTCACATGTGCCCCGTACCGCCAGCGCCGGGCCCGCAGTGTCCAGCCCTCGCCCGAGGCGAGGACCGTCTCGGAGTCGGTGTCGCGATGCCTGCGCCTGATGTCCGCGCCCTCGGGCAGCAGCGTGTGATGCTCCTTCACCTGACCCAGCCGCTGACCCTGGGCGAACGGCAGCGCACCGGAGGTGAAATCGGTCAGCAGGAGCATATCGATCGCGTCGGCGGGGGAATCGGCCTCCGAGACGGTGAACTGGATCGCGGATTCCTCCTTGGGAGTGGAAGGGTTCACTGGCACCATGCTGTCCATGATCCGGTACCCCCGCCCCCCGCGCACGGGGGTTTCGTAGGTGAACGGGTGTCTTGTGGTGTTCGTCAACCCCGTTGCTGGGAAAGGTGAATCATGGGACCGGGATACCCATGCGCTCTTGTGGGGCGTTAGGGTTACCCTGCCCGGACCGGGTGCCGCTGTACGGGTGGGAGAGTCATGAAGCAGATAACAGTGCGGAGCAGGCCGCCGCAGGTGCCTGCCATCAACTGCGGGAGCAGCGCCAACAGCGCGCGCCTCGACCGTCACTTGAGCGTGCTCTCCGGCCCCGCCGTGCCGCAGCGCGAGGCCGAGGAGGCCACCACGCTGATGCGCGAGCTCACCAAGCGGGACGAGACGAGCTCGGTCCGGACGGGGCGCGGAGCGCGTGTGCTGCTCGTCGCGCCGCTGCGCCGACTGCGGCGCACGCTGTTCGGCGGCCGCGGCTGAGGAAGCCGCCGGGCAGGACCCGGCGGCTTCACGGCCACGCGGCGCAGGTCCGGCGGGACGGTCACTCGGGGGAGGCGTCCATGGTCACGGCGAAGGAGAAGCGGTCGCCGCGATAGTGGATGCGCGCGACATCAACGGCCCGCCCGCGTTCGTCGTACTCGACACCCGTGATGTGCAGGATCGGGCTCAGCAACGGCACGCTGAGCAGTTGGGCGATGGGCGGATCGGCCAGCCGCGCCTGCACGGTGTTGGCTATCCGGCTCACCGTCACCCCGGCGACGTCCCGCAGCACCTTCGTCATGGGCCAACGCTCCAGCGCGGCCGGGTCGATGCGGTCGGCGATCTCCGGACGCACCAGATTCTCCGCGCAGTTGGCGGGCTCACCCGTGACCCGGTCGTGGCGCAGCCTGCGGAAGCGCACCACCTCGGCCAGCCCGGGGAAGTGCTCGGCGAGATCGGCGGGCACCGGCACCGGCCCGTGGTCGATCAGCGTCGCCGTCTCGCCCGACTGCTGCGCCACGATGGTGTCCACCGAGCCCAGCAGCCGCACGGGCGCGCCGTGCCGGGCCGTTGGCCGGATGAACGTTCCCCGGCGCCGGTGGCGGGTGATCAGCCCCTCCGTCTCCAGTTCCTTGAGCGCCTGCCGCATCGTCAGCACGCTGACCCCGTAGTGGCCGGCCAACTGCTCCTCGGTGGGCAGCCGCAGCGGCGCCCCGGGCGAGCGCCCGAGAATCGAGGCGCGCAGCGATTGGGACACCTGGTACCACAGCGGTAGCTTCCGGTTCAGTTCAAGCGAGTCGGGGGCGAAGACGGTCACGGCGGTCGCTCCGGATCGACGAAGTCAGACGAGGAAGTTCCGTTGCAGACCCTGCCACACGTCGTCGTATCCGCGCTGCCGGTGCTCACTGTTCAGTGCCTGCGCGGTCAGCGTCACCGGCCAGCGGGTCTCGAACATGAACGCCAGTCCCTCGTCGGCCTTCTGCGGCTTCAGCTCGGCCGTGCTCGCCCGCAGAAAAGTCTCCCGGTCGGGGCCGTGGGCCGACATCATGTTGTGCAGCGAGCCGCCGCCGGGCACGAAGCCCCCGGCCTTGGCGTCGTAGGCGCCCTCGATCAGGCCCATGTACTCGCTCATCACGTTGCGGTGGAAGTACGGCGGGCGGAAGGTGTCCTCGCCGACCAGCCAGCGCGGCGCGAACACCACGAAGTCCACCGAGGGCGCGGTCAGCACCGTGAAGATCGACGGGTCCGGGTGGTCGAAGCTGATGGACCCCAGCACGTTGAACCGGCGCAGGTCGTACAGGTACGGCACATGGTTCCCGTGCCAGGCGACCACGTCCAGCGGGGAGTGGTCGTAGGTGGCCGCCCATAGGTTCCCGCCGAACTTGGTGATCACCTCCACCGGGCCGGTGTCGTCCTCGTAGGCGGCGGCCGGCACCAGGAAGTCCCGGGCGGCGGCCAGGCCGTTGGCCCCGATCGGGCCCAGCTCCGGCAGGTCCAGCGGCTCGCCGTAGTTCTCGCAGAGGTAGCCGCGCGCGGAGCCGTCCGGCAGCTCGACGCGGAACCGTACCCCGCGCGGGATGAGCGCCACCTCGCCGGGCGCGGCGACCAGCCTGCCGAACTCCGTGCACAGCGACACCGACCCGCGCTCCGGAACGAACAGCAGCTCGCCGTCGGCGTCGCCGAACACCCGGTCGGTCATGGGGGAGTTGGCGCGGTAGAGGTGGACGGCCATACCGGTGCGGCGGCGCGCGTCGCCGTTGCCGCCCAGGGTCCACAGCCCGGCGACGAAGTCGGTGCCGGGGGGCGGCTCGGGGAGCGGGTCCCAGCGCATCCGGTTGGGATCGGGCTCCGTCTCCTCGAACGGCGCGCCGCGCAGCGCGCCGTTGGCCACGCGGTGGTACGGGGGGTGCGCGGCCGAGGGGCGGATGCGGTAGAGCCAGGACCGGCGGTTGGTGGCGCGCGGCTCGGTGAACGCGCTGCCGCTGAGCTGCTCGGCGTAGAGCCCGAGCGGGGCCCGCTGGGGTGAGTTGCGTCCGAGGGGGAGCGCGCCGGGCACCGCCTCGCTGCTGTGCTGGTTGCCGAAACCGGGTGAGAAATCGGTCAGATCGCCCGCGTTCATCCGCTGCACTCCCGCCGCCGACACCATTCCTAAGCTCGACCGTAGGAATGGAGGGCGGCCAAGTCAACGACCTTGCACGGTCCGCTTCAGCAGCTCGGCCGCCGGCTTGCGGTTGCGGAAGGGCCGCAACGCCTCGCGCATGTCGCGCAGCGCGCGCTCCGCGTCGCCGGAGCGCAGGCGCTCGCGGGCCGCGAGGAAGCCCTCCCATGCCGCGCACGCCTCGTCCAAGTGTCCGGTGTGCAGCAGGAGTTGGCCAAAGCGTGCCTGGGTGAGCGCACGCCCGCGCACATCGGCGGGGGAGCGCTCGGCGGTGGCGTGGCGCAAGGCGGCCAGCGCCCCTTGGAGGTCGCCCAGCGACTCCAGGACGATCGAGCTCTGGAAGTGCAGCGCCGCCGCCGGATAGCTGTCGAACGGCGCCGCGGCGCTGCCGGCCCGCTCCGCCGCCCGCTCGGCGCGCGCCAGCGCGGCCAGCGCGCCGCGCCGGTCGCCGCTCATGCCGAGGGCCACCGCGAGCTGCGCCTGGATGTACGCCTGCTGGGCCGGCGGCGCCGAGCGCGCGCCCCGGTGCGCGGCGTCCGCGAGCTGGAGCGCGGACGGCAGATGCCCCAGGCGCTGCGCCTGCGCGCTCATCGCGCGCACCACCACGCTCCACGACGTGCGGTCGCCCGCCTCGCCGGCCAGCCGGTGGGCGCAGGTGTAGTACCGCTGGGCCACTCCGTGCAGCAGCCCGTCCTCGTACATCCGGGCGAGCAGGAACGCCAGCCGGGAGGCCAGGACCAGCACCTCGGAGCGCGTGCGCTGCGGCTGCCCGCCGCTGAGCAACGGCACGACGTCGTCGGTGAGATACGCGCACAGCGCGCTGCGGGCGTGCCGGCCGCCATGGGTGTCGATCGAGCCCGCGAAGAACGCCACCGCGTCGTGCAGGGCCCAGGTCGCCTCGGTGCGGCGGCCCAGCGGGCGGCCCGGGCCGGGCGGCCCCGGCGGGCCGGACACCACCGCGTCGGCCACCCGGTAGGGGCGCTGGTGCAACGCCGTTCGGCGGGAGGCGTCGGCGTCGGCGCGGCACAGCGCGGTGAACGCGGCCACCGGATCCGCCGGCGGGGCGTCCGGGGAGCCCACCGGGAAGCCGGCCGCGTCCGGGGTGACCGGCCTGCCGAGCCGCCGCGTCAGCGCCTCGGCGGCGAGCTGCGGCGCCGGGTGCCGGGGCTGGGTGCCGGACAGCCAGTGGGCGACGGCGGTGCGGTCGTAGCGCAGCGAGGCGCCGATCTCCGCACCCAGGGCGTTCACCGCGCGGGCCAGTGCCTCCTGGGTCCACCCGGCCTCGGTGAGCAGCGCCCGCAATTCGTAGTTCGGGCCGCGCCGGTTCGTCATGGACCTGTGTTTCTCACGCCGGGGCGCGTGCTGGCAGGGCGCACGGGGGCATGGGAACGTCGCGGTCTGCGTCACGATCACACGATCGGGTCGCTTTTGCGGCGTTCGGTAAACATGGGCGAGCGGCTCGATCCCCGGTCGCCCACGGTAAGTCCATGAACGACCCCGACCTGTACTCCACCGTCGTGCGTCCGCCCCGCCTCCCGGCCCGTGCGCCGAGCCCGGCGCCTCCCGGTGACTCCGGGGCCGCCGGGCCGCAGTAGCTTGGCGGCATGGCTCACGACATACGCGCCGCTGTGCTGACCGCCGTCGGGGAGCCGCTGCGGCTCACCGCCATCGAGCTGCCGGAGCCCGGGCCCGGCCAGGTGCGGGTGCGGCTCGCCGCGGCGGGGGTCTGTCGCTCGGATCTGTCCCTGGCCGACGGCGTGCTGCGCCAGCCCGTGCCCGCCGTCCTCGGCCACGAGGCCGCGGGCACCGTCGTGGCCGTGGGGGAGGGCGTCACCGGTGTGGCGCCCGGCCGGCGCGTCGTCCTCAACTGGGCGCCCTCCTGCGGCGCGTGCCACCACTGCGCGGCCCTGGCCGAGCCCTGGCTGTGCGAACGGGCCAACGCCGCCACGACCGTTCCCTACGCGCGGGACGACAAGGGCCGGGACCTGTACCCCGGGCTCACGGTGGCGGCGTTCGCCGAGGAGACCGTCGTGCCCGAACGGGCCGTGCTGCCGCTGCCCGACGGCGTCCCGCTCACCGACGCCGCCCTGCTCGGCTGCGCGGTGCTCACCGGTCACGGCGCCGTGCACCGCAGCGCGCGGGTGCGAGCGGGGGAGTCCGTCGCGGTCTTCGGCGTCGGCGGCGTCGGGCTGTCGGCGCTCCAGTCCGCCCGGCTGGCCGGCGCCGAGCGGATCATCGCCGTGGACGTCGTGGCCGCCAAGGAGTCGCTGGCCCGCGCGGCCGGCGCCACCGACTTCGTGCTCGCCACCGACTCGGTCACCAGGGAGATCCGGGCCCTGACCGGCGGCCGGGGCGCGGACGTCGCCATCGAGTGCGCCGGGCGCGCCGAGTCCATCCGGGCGGCCTGGGGAGCCACCCGCCGGGGCGGGCGGACCACCGTGGTCGGCATCGGCGGCCGGGACGAGCGGGTGAGCTTCTCACCGCTGGAGCTCTTCTACACCGCCCGCACCCTCACCGGCTGCGTCTACGGCGACAGCGACCCGGCCACCGACCTGCCCGCCCTCGCCGGGCTGGTGCGCGCGGGCCGTTTCGACCTCTCCCTGCTGGTCACCGAGCGCATCACGCTGGACGACGTGCCCGAGGCGGTGGCGGCGATGCGCACGCCGGGCCGGGGCGGCCGGGCGCTGGTCGTCTTCGACGGCGCGCCTCGGACGTAGAGCCTCAGACGTAGAACCGGGTGACCGTCTCGGCGACGCAGACCGGCTTGGCGCCGCCCTCCCGCTCCACCGCCAGCGACATCACCAACTGGACGCCGTCCGGCACCTCCGTCACCGCCGCGATGCCGCCCGTGGCGCGCACGCGGGAGCCGACGGGCAGGGGCGCGGGGAAACGGACCTTGTTCACGCCGTAGTTGAGGGCCATGCGCACGCCCTCGACGCGCAGCAGACCCGGCGTCAGCACGGGCAGCAGCGCCAGCGTCAGATAGCCGTGGGCGATGGTCGAGCCGAACGGCCCGGCCGCCGCCCGCTCCGGGTCGGTGTGGATCCACTGGTGATCGCCGGTCGCCTCGGCGAAGAGGTCGATCCGCTTCTGGTCCACCGTCAGCCAGTCGCTGACGCCCAACTGCTCGCCCACCGCGGCCTTCAGACCGGCGGGGGAGGGGAAGATCCGCGGCTCACTCATCCGGCCAGAATACTCGCCAGTAGCCTCGCGGGGCAGGGCGCGTTCACGCGATCCGATGGCGCTCGGGGGGCGGTTACCCGGGAACGGCCAAGGCGACCGCCGCGACCAGCGCGGCGACGACGACGATCCCGGCCGCGCCCGCCACCGTCCGGCCCTCTGGCGGGCCCGGCCGGGCCTCCGTCAGCGCCCGCAGCCGCCGGTGCGCCACCGCCAGAAACGCCACCCACAGCAGCGCGGCCAGCGCCACCGCCACCGTTTCCGGCCCCCGGTGCCCGCCCTCGACCACCAGGCCCCGCGCGGCCAGCACCACCACCAGTGCGAACGTCAGCGTGGTGCGCCGCCACGCGAGCCGGGTGCGCTCCGGCTGCGCGCCCGGGTCGCGGGCGGGCGGCTCGGCGTTCCCGCGCGCGCCGACGGTCACGCGCCCGCCCAGCCGAACAGCACCGCCGCCATCACCAGCAGCGCCGTCACCGCGGTGCCCACCGCCAGCAGCGCCGGGAAACGGCTCACCGGCAGATCCTCGCCGCGCCGCATGGCCCGTTCCGACCGGACCCAGTGGTTGACCGCCCGCACCGCGCACAGCGCGCCGCCCGCCAGCAGGATCAGGGCCACCGCGGTGCGCACCGCCCAGCGCAGGTCCGTCAGGAACTGGTCCACCGCGATGCCGCCGGCCAGCAGCGCCAGCGCGGTGCGCAGCCAGGCCAGGAACGTGCGCTCGTTCGCCAGCGAGAAGCGGTAGTCGGGGGTGACCCCCTCCGCTCGCAGTCGCCCGGGCGAGAACCACAGCCGGACCGTCGCCACGACCTTTCGGATCATGTGACGAGCGTAGGGCCCCTCGGTCCGGTCGGCCCGTCAGCCCAGGCGGCGTTCGTAGGCCTCGGCCAACTGACGCCGGGAGTCGTCCAGATAGGAGGCCAGCAGCGTCTCCGCGCCCGCCGCGTCGCCGGACTTCAGCGCCTCGAAGATCTGCCGGTTGCGCGACAGATAGGGCTCGTGGAAGCGGCGCGGGTCCTCCATCACGTGGAAGACCAGGCGCAGCTCCGCCAGCACGCCGCGCATCAGCTCGTCCGTGCGCGGGCTGCCGGCCAGCGCCACCAGCTCCTGGTGGAAACGGATGTTCGCGGTGCCCAGGTCCCGCCACTGCTTGTCGCGAGCGGCCTTCTCGCCGGTGGCCACCGCCGCCTGGAGGGCGTCCAGCGGGTGGGGCGGCTCGCCCAGGCCCCGCAGCGTCGCGCACTCCACGAGCCGGCGCACGCGGTAGATGTCGTTCAGGTCCTCGACCGTCAGGACCCGCACGAAGACGCCGCGGTTGAGCTCGTGCACGAGCAGCCGTTCGTGCGTCAGCAGGCGGAACGCCTCGCGCAGGGTGTTGCGCGAGACCCCCAGCGCCTCGCCGATCGCCTTCTCGGACAACTGCGTGCTCGGCGGGAAGAGCCCCTCCGCGATGCGGTTGCGCAGGATGTCGGCGACTCGTTCGGCGGTGCTCGTGCGGCCCAGCAGCGCACGGTCGTCGATCAGCCCGGCCAGCGCGCCCTCGGTGCTTTCCACAGGGTTCCTTCCAGCGTTCCCGTTCGCGACAGGGTGCAGTCAACCGCAGAAACAAGGATGAAACAACATGAGTATTGCCGGATCGTTGAACAATCCCCTACCTTGCTGAGGTAAGGCAGCCAGCACTGCCGGGCACATCGGCTCAACTCCCACCGGTTTCCTCCTTTTTGCGAGGCACTCATGAGCACGCCCGCACCTTCCGTCGCCCCGGCCCGCCCCGACGACTCCGCCCAGGACACCGGCGCCTTCGCCTGGTTCCGCGCCCTCGGCCCCCGTGGCCGGCGCGCGTTCGCCGGCGCCTTCGGTGGCTACGGACTCGACTCCTACGACTTCTTCACCCTGCCGCTGAGCATGGTCGCCATCGAGGCGTACTTCCTGCTCGACTCCGGCCAGACCGGTCTGCTGACCGCCGTGACGATGGTGTCCTCCGCCGTGGGCGGCGCCGCCGCCGGCGTGCTGGCCGACCGGTTCGGCCGGGTGCAGGCCCTGCTGGCCACGGTCGTCACGTACGCGTTCTTCACCGTGCTGTGCGGCTTCGCGCCCAGCTACGAACTCCTCCTGGTCTTCCGCGCCTTTCAGGGCCTCGGCTTCGGCGGCGAATGGGCCGTCGGCGCGATCCTGGTCGCCGAGTACGCCTCCGCCCGGCACCGCGGCCGGACGCTCGCCTTCGTCCAGAGCTCCTGGGCCGTCGGCTGGGGCCTGGCGGTCCTCGTCTACACCCTCGTGTTCCAGCTCTTCGACGACGACCTCGCCTGGCGCGTCATGTTCTTCACCGGCGCCCTGCCCGCCCTGCTCGTCCTCTACGTCCGGCGCAACGTCACCGACGCCCCCGAGGCGGCGCGGCGGCGCGAGAACAGCGCCCGCCGGGGCCGGTTCGGCGCGATCTTCGCCGGCGGCCTGCGGCGGCCCACCCTGTTCGCCGTGCTGCTGTCCACCGGCGTCCAGGGCGGCTACTACACGCTGGCCACCTGGGTGCCCACCTACCTGGACGACGAACGCGGCCTCACCGTCGTCGGCACCGGGGGATATCTGACGTTCCTCATCACCGGCGCGTTCACCGGCTACCTCACCGGCGGCTGGGTCACCGACCGACTCGGCCGGAAGAACAACATCGCGCTGTTCGCCGTGCTCTCCGCCGCCGCGATCCTGGCCTACACCAACATCCCCGAGGGCGCCGACACCCTCGTGATGGTGCTCGGCTTCCCCCTCGGCTTCTGCATGTCGGCCATCTTCAGCTCGTTCGGCTCCTTCCTCGCCGAGCTGTACCCGGCCGACATCCGCGGCACCGGACAGGGCTTCACCTACAACACCGGCCGGGCCATCGGCGCGTTCTTCCCCGCGACCGTCGGCTTCCTGGCCGACAGCGTGGGCGTCGGCGGCGCGCTGATCTTCGGCGCCGCGGGCTACGGCCTGGCGCTGATCGCCCTGCTCGGCCTCCCCGAGACCCGCGGCCGCGAACTGACCTGACGGCCGTACCGCGCGAGCCGTACCCTTCACGAAAGGACCACCGACCATGGCGACCGTCCGACCCCTACCGCCCGGCCCCCGCGAGGCCCGCGCGCACTTCCGCGCCGGCGGCGTGGCACCCACCTCCGGCTGGGCACCCGGCCACATGCAGGCCAACCTCATCGCCGTCCCCGCCGACTGGGCCGGGGACATGGAGCAGTTCTGCCGGCGCAACCCCCAGGCCTGCCCGGTGCTCGACGTCACCGCGCCCGGCTCCTGGCGCACCCCGCTGGCGCCCGGCGCCGACCTGCGCACCGACCTGCCCCGCTACCGCGTCTGGGAGGACGGCGAACTCCGCGGCGAACCGGCCGAGGTGACCGGCCACTGGCGGGACGACCTGGTCACGTTCCTCATCGGGTGCAGCTTCACCTTCGAGACGGCGCTCGCCGACGCCGGGGTGCCGCTGCGCCACACCGAACAGGGCCGCAACGTCCCGATGTACCGCACCAACCGCTCCTGCCGCCCCGGTGGCCGGCTCAGCGGTCCGCTCGTCGTCTCCATGCGGCCCATCCCGGCCCACCTGGTGACCCGGGCGCGAACCGTCAGTGCCTCGATGCCCTCCATGCACGGCGGCCCGGTGCACACCGGCAACCCGGCGGGCCTGGGCATCCGCGATCTGGCGCGCCCGGACTTCGGCGAGGCGGTCGCCCTCCGGCCCGGCGACATCCCGGTCTTCTGGGCCTGCGGGGTGACTCCCCAGGCCGCACTGATGTCCGCGCGCATCCCCTTCGCCATCACGCACGCGCCCGGATATATGTTCATCACCGACGCACGGGACAAGGAGTACCGAGTGGCATGACGACCATCGACAGAGCGCTGATCGACCTCAACGCCGATCTGGGCGAGGGATTCGGCCACTGGCGGCTGACCGACGACGAAGCACTGCTCTCCGTCGTCACCAGCGCCAACGTCGCGTGCGGCCTGCACGCCGGCGACGCGGTCACCATGCGCCGGGTCTGCGAGGTGGCGGCCGAGCGCGGCGTGGCCATCGGGGCCCACGTCGGCTACCGGGACCTGGCCGGGTTCGGCCGCCGGGCGATGGACGTGCCGCCCGACGAGCTGGCGGCCGAGACCGCCTACCAGATCGGCGCCCTGGAGGTGTTCGCCCGCGCGGCCGGCAGCCGCGTGTCCTACGTCAAACCGCACGGCGCGCTCTACAACCGCGCCGCGCGCGACCCGGAGCAGGCCGGCGCCGTGGTGGCCGGCGTCGTCCTCACCGGCATGCCGCTGCCCGTGCTGGGCCTCCCCGGATCCCAGTTGCACGAGGCCGCCGGCGCGGCCGGACTCCCCGTCGTGGCCGAGGCGTTCGCCGACCGCGCCTACACCCCGGACGGCACCCTGCTGCCGCGCGGCCGGGAGGGCGCCGTCATCACCGACCCCGAGCTGGTGGTGCGGCGGTCCGTCGGCATCGCCCGCGACGGCCGGGTGACCTCCGCCGAGGGCACGACGGTCGCCGTCCGCGCCCGCTCCCTGTGCGTGCACGGCGACACCCCCGGCGCCACCGACCTGGCCCGCCACGTCCGGGCCGGGCTGGCGGCCGCCGGGATCGGGCTGGAGCCGTTCGCCCGATGACACCACCCACAGACAGCGGCATGAACGTCCTGCCCGTCGGCGAGCACGCGCTCCTCGTCGAACTCCCCACCGGCGACGCCGCCCTGGCCCTGCACGCCGAGCTGCTGCGCCGCCGCGCGGCCGGCACGCTGCCGCAGGTCACCGACATCGTGCCGGCCGCCCGCACCGTGCTGCTCGACGGCGTCGGCGCCCCGGGCCCGCTCGCCGCCGACCTGGCCCGCTGGGACATCCCGCCGCTCGCCCCCGACACGCACGCGACCGCCGAGATCCCGGTGCGCTACGACGGGCCCGACCTCGCCGAGGTCGCCGCCCGCTGGGGCGTGCCCGAGGAGGAGGTCGGGCGCATCCACGCCGGGACCGAATTCCGCGTCGCCTTCTGCGGGTTCGCCCCCGGCTTCGGCTATCTGACCGGGCTTCCGGAACGGTACGCCGTGCCCCGCCGCGCCACCCCGCGCACCAGTGTCCCGGCCGGCTCGGTCGCGCTGGCGGGCTCCTACACCGGCGTCTACCCGCGCTCCTCGCCGGGCGGCTGGCAGCTCATCGGCACCACCGACGCCGTTCTCTTCGACCCCGCCCGCGAACCCGCCGCCCTGCTGACCCCGGGCACCCGGGTCCGTTTCGTTCGCGAATGCGGCTCATGACCGACCGGGCCTTCGCCGTGATCCGGGCGGGCGCGCTGACCACCGTTCAGGATCTGGGCCGCGCCGGGCAGGCACACCTGGGCGTGCCGCGGTCCGGCGCGCTCGACCTGCCCGCGCACCGGCTCGCCAACCGGCTCGTCGGCAACGACCCCGCCGCCGCCACCCTGGAGACCACGCTCACCGGCTGCGCCGTCCGGCCGCGCCGCGCCGCGACCGTCGCCGTCACCGGCGCGCCCTGCCACGTCGCCGTCGACGGCCGCCCGGTCGCGTGGGGCGCCGCCGTGCGCGTGCCCGCCGGGGCCGTGCTGGACGTCGGGCCGGCGCGGCGCGGCGTCCGCGGCTATCTGGCCTTCGGCGGCGGCGTCGCCGTCGAGCCGGTGCTCGGCAGCCGCGCCACCGACCTGCTGTCCGGCCTCGGCCCCGCGCCGCTCACCGACGGCGCCGTCCTGCCGCTGGGCGACCCCGTCGCCCCGCCCGCCCCGGCCGACGCCGTGCCGCAGCCCGCCCCGCCGGAGGAGCTGGTGCTGCGGGTGCGGCTCGGGCCGCGGGACGACTGGTTCGACCGGACGGCCCCGCGCACCCTGGCCCGGGCCACCTACCGGGTGGCGACCGCGAGCAACCGCATCGGCCTGCGCACCGAGGGCCCCCCGCTGGAACGGGTCCGGCAGGGAGAACTCCCCAGCGAGGGCCTGGTGCTGGGCGCCGTCCAGGTGCCGCCCGACGGGCGCCCGCTGGTCTTTCTCGCCGACCACCCGACCACCGGCGGATATCCCGTCATCGGCGTGGTCCCCGAGCCCGACCTCGCCGCGGCGGCCCAGGCCCGCCCCGGCACCCCGGTGCGTTTCGTGCCCGTGCGCGCCGCCCGTTGACGTCGCACGCCCCGTGGCCCAGGATGCGGGGGAACCAAGGGCGGAAGACGGAGGATCATGGCCTACGACGCCGATGTCATCGTGATCGGGGCCGGTCTCGCCGGGCTGGCCGCCACCGCCGAACTGGCCGACGCCGGGCGGAAGGTGATCCTCCTCGACCAGGAGCCGGAGGCCTCCCTGGGCGGGCAGGCGCACTGGTCGTTCGGCGGGCTGTTCCTCGTCGACTCGCCCGAGCAGCGGCGGCTGCGCATCCGCGACAGCCATGAGCTGGCCTGGCAGGACTGGCTGGGCACCGCCGGCTTCGACCGCCCCGAGGACCACTGGCCGCGCCGCTGGGCCGAGGCGTATGTCGACTTCGCCGCCGGGGAGAAGCGGGCCTGGCTGCGCGGCCACGGCGTCCGTCTCTTCCCCGTCGTCGGCTGGGCCGAACGCGGCGGCTACGCGGCCAGCGGCCACGGCAACTCCGTGCCCCGTTTCCACATCACCTGGGGCACCGGCCCGGGCCTCGTCGAGCCGTTCGAACGACGGGTGCGCGCCGCCGCCGAGCGCGGCCTGGTCGACCTGCGCTTCCGGCACCGCGTCACCGGACTCGCCCGCAGCGGCGGCGTGCTGGACACCGTCAGCGGCGAGGTGCTGGCCCCCAGCGCCGCCCGCCGCGGCACCCCCAGCAACCGCGAGGTCGCCGGCGCGTTCGAGCTGCGCGCGCAGGCCGTGATCGTCACCTCCGGCGGCATCGGCGGCGACCACGACCTCGTGCGCGCCAACTGGCCCGCGCGGCTGGGCACTCCGCCCGAGCACATGCTCAGCGGCGTGCCCGCCCATGTGGACGGCCGGCTGCTGGGCATCGCCGAACGCGCCGGCGCGCGGCTCATCAACCGCGACCGGATGTGGCACTACACCGAGGGCATCACCAACTGGAACCCCGTCTGGTCCCGGCACGGCATCCGCATCCTGCCCGGGCCCTCCTCGCTGTGGCTGGACGCCACCGGGAAACGCCTGCCGGTGCCGCTCTTCCCCGGCTTCGACACCCTCGGCACGCTCGAGCACATCATGGGCACCGGCCACACCCACACCTGGTTCGTGCTGACGCGGAAGATCATCGAGAAGGAGTTCGCGCTCTCCGGCTCCGAGCAGAACCCGGACCTCACCGGCCGCAGCGTCCGGGACGTGCTCGCCCGGGCCCGGTCCGGCGCCCCCGCGCCCGTCCAGGCGTTCATGGACCACGGGCCGGACTTCGTCGTCGAGCACGAACTCGGCGCCCTGGTCCGGGGGATGAACGCCCTCACCGGCGACAAGCTGATCGACGAGCAGGCCCTGCGCCGCGAGATCGAGGCCCGCGACCGGGAGATCGGCAACCGCTTCACCAAGGACCTCCAGGTGACCGCCGTCCGCGCGGCCCGCGCCTACCTCGGCGACCGCCTCATCCGCGTCGCCCCGCCGCACCGCCTGCTGGACCCCAAGGCCGGGCCGCTGATCGCCGTGCGGCTGCACATCCTGACCCGCAAGACGCTCGGTGGCCTCCAGACCGACCTGTCGGCCCGCGTCCTGGCCGAGGACGGCCAGCCGCTGCCGGGGCTGTGGGCGGCCGGCGAGGCCGCCGGCTTCGGCGGCGGCGGGATGCACGGCTACCGCTCGCTGGAGGGCACGTTCCTCGGTGGCTGCCTGTTCTCCGGCCGGACGGCGGGCCGCGCCGCCGCCCGCGCCCTGTGAGACGGCGGGGCATCGCCGGGCCCAACCCGTTCCCGCCGGTCAGCGCGTCAACCAGTCGTCAGTGGGATCGAGACGGTCCAGCAGCTCGTCCTCGCGGCGCGCGAACTCCGTCTCGTCGATCAGGCCGCACAGCAACTCCTCTTCCAGCAGCGCCAGTTCGCGCTGCACCACGGCCGGGTCGGAGAAGCGCCGGTCCGCCTCCGCGGCCACCTGGCTCAGCACCCAGCCCGCGCCGCGCACCGGGGCGAGCGGCAGCAGGAACAACTCCCTGAGCAGTCCCATCGCCATCACGCCGCCCGGCCCGCCGCGCCGGCCCGCGCGATGCCGTAGACGTACGTGCTCATTCGGTTTCCCCTCCACGCCGTGCCGGGCCCCCGCCGGGTTCCTTGGGCCGCCCGCCACCAAACGTCCATCCGCCGGCGATCGCCGGAAACCCCGGAACCGCCGTGCCCGCCCCCGCCGTCCGACACGGTGATGAGGATGCGAAGAAGTGCGCTGACGACCGTTCTCCTGCTTCTGCTCACGCAGTTGGTGGCCGTGGCCTGGCCCGCGTACGCCTGCGGCTGCGGCGGGATGGTGACCGACCCGGACACGCCGGTCACGGTCCAGCAGGAGACCTCGGCCGTGCGCTGGGACGGCACCACCGAGCAGATCGTGATGAGCCTCACCGTGGACGGCGAGGCGCCCGAGGCCGCGTGGATCATGCCGGTGCCCAGCCGCGCCGAGGTGGAGCTCGGCGACCGGGAGCTGTTCAACGACCTGCGCGCCGTCACCGCGCCCCGGCACGAGACCCGCCACTACTTCTGGCCCCGCGAGGGCGACTGGCCGCTCGGCTCGGAGGACGACGAGGGCGACGGTGCCCTGCCGGGCGCCCCACCGCCCACCCGGGAGTCGGGCGTGGACGTCATCAGCCGGGAGCAGCTCGGCCCGTTCGACGTGGCCCGCCTCGCCGCGGACGACCCCGACGCCCTCGACAACTGGCTCGGCGAGAACGGCTTCACGCTGCCCGAGCGGCTGGGGCAGGAGCTGACGCCCTATGTGGAGCGCGGCTGGGAGTACGTGGCCATCCGGCTGACGCCCGCCAAGACGGACGGCGCCGACCCGGCCGAGACCGTTCTCGGCGGCACGCTGGACCCCATCAGCCTCACCTTCGCCTCGGACGAGCTGATCTACCCGATGCGGCTCTCCCGCGCCGCCCGGACCGAGCAGTCGCTGAAGCTCTATGTGCTGGGCCCGGGTCGCATGGAGCCGGCGTCCCACCTGGGCGGCAACGAGCCCGAGGTGCAGTTCGCCGCCGCCCTGCCCACCGAGGACCAGCCGGAGGGCCCGCTGCGCGACTTGGCCGCCGGGGAGACGTTCCTGACCGTCCTGGACCAGGACTTCCCGCGCCCGGAGCTGATCGAGGGCGACCACGTGCTGGAACGCGCCGCGGCGGACACCGAGTACATCCCGGTGGTCTACGAGGACGAACTCCTGACCGTGGGCGGCGTCCCGGCCTGGCTGCTCACGATGCTGGCCGCCGTGGTGGCCATCGCCGCTTCCGGCACGGCGGCGGCCCGCGCCTCGGCCGCCCGCCGCCGGACCCGGCGGCTGTACGGCGTCCATCCGGGGCGGTGAACCCCTCGCCGGCCGAAATGGTTTGCGGTGCCCGACGGCGCCCGCCTACGGTCTCGCCCATGACCGATGACTGGCTCCGGCACAACCGGGAGAACTGGGACGACCGGGTCGGCGTGCACGCCGCGAGTGAGTTCTACGACCTGCCCGGCTTCCGCGCGGGCGCGGACCATCTGCGGCCGTTCGAGCCGGAGGAGCTCGGCGAGGTGGCCGGGCGCAGCCTGCTGCACCTCCAGTGCCACATGGGGCAGGACACCCTCTCGTGGGCGCGGCGCGGCGCGGCCGTGACCGGCCTGGACTTCTCCGCCGAGGCCGTGGCGACCGCCCGCGCGCTGGCGGCGGACATCGGCCTCGCCGACCGGGCGCGTTTCGTGGTCTCCGACGTCTATGAGGCGGCGACCGCCCTGGCCGGGGAGCGGTTCGACATCGTCTACACCGGGCTCGGCGCCCTGGTGTGGCTGCCGGACCTGCCGCGCTGGGCGCGGGTGGCCGCCTCGCTGCTGGCGCCGGGCGGGGTGCTGTACCTGGTCGAGTTCCACCCGTTCACCGAACTGCTCGGCGACGACGGGACGTCGGTCGAACGCGACTACTTCGACCGGGAGGGGCAGGTCTACGACTTCCCCTACACGTACACCGGCGGCCCGGCGCTGACGAAGACGAAGCAGGTGCAGTGGCACCACACGCTGGGCGACATCGTCACCGCGCTGGCCGGGGCGGGCCTGCGCGTGGAGCGGCTCGCCGAGCACGCCACCACGATGTGGCCGCGTTTCCCCGTGCTGGAGCGGGTGAGCGCGCGGGAGTACCGCTATCCGGCGGGCCGGCCGCGCGTTCCGCTGATGTTCTCGATCCGCGCGACGGCCACGGCCTGACCGGCCCCGGGCCCGCCGAGGGGCCCGGGGGAGGGGACGGGGACTACTTCCCGGCGGGTTGGCCGGAGCTGTCCTGCGCGGGACGGACGTCGATCTCGCCGGTGCCCGGCCCGATGCGGAGTTCGAAGTCGCCGTTGTACTTCTCGTGGCCGGCGATGACCGCCATCTCCACGGCCTCCTCGCCCTTCTGGCCGCGCAGGATGAGGGAGTCGTGGCGCAGATCGCGCATCAGCGCCGCGCACAGCCCGATCATGACGAGGGTGAACGGCACGGCGGCCAGGATCGTCAGGTTCTGGAGGCCGTCCAGTGCCGAGGTGCCCTCGCCGCCGATGATCAGCATGATCGCGGCGACCGCGCCCGTGAGCACGCCCCAGAAGACGACCAGGGCCCGGCCCGGCTCCAGCGTGCCGCGCTGGGAGAGTGTGCCCATCACGATGGAGGCCGCGTCCGCGCCGGAGACGAAGAAGATGCCGACCAGGATCATCACGATGATCGTGGTGATGCTCGCGAGCGGGTAGTCCTGGAGCACGGTGAAGAGCTGTCCCTCGGGCGTGGACTCCTGAGTGATGCCCGCGCCCTCCTCCTCCAGGCGCATCCCCGTGCCGCCGAAGATGCTGAACCAGACCAGGCTGACCGCGCTCGGCACCAGGATGACGCCGCCGACGAACTGCCGGATGGTCCGGCCCCGGCTGATGCGCGCGATGAACATGCCGACGAACGGCGTCCAGGAGATCCACCAGGCCCAGTAGAAGACGGTCCAGCCCGACAGCCAGCCGGCGATGTCCTCGCCGCCGCTGGCCTCGGTGCGGGCGGCCATCTCCGGAAGCTGCCCGAGGAACGAGCCGACGGAGGTCGGCAGCAGGTCCAGGATCAGCACGGTGGGGCCGACGACGAACAGGAAGAACGCCAGCACCGCGGCCAGCACCATATTGGTGTTCGACAGCCACTGGATGCCCTTGGCGATGCCCGAGACCGCGGACAGCACAAAGGCCGCGGTCAGGCACCCGATGACCACGACCAGCAGGCCGTTGCCGACCTCCGACATCCAGTCCAGTTCCTCGATGCCGCTGCCGATCTGGAGGGCGCCCAGGCCCAGCGAGGCGGCGGAGCCGAAGAGCGTGGCGATGATCGCCAGGATGTCGATGACCCGGCCGGCCGCGCCGTTGGCGTGCCGCTCGCCGATGAGCGGCGTGAATACCGCGCTGATGGTGAGCCGGCGGCGGCGCCGGAACGTGCTGTAGGCGATGGCCAGGCCGGCCACCGCGTAGATCGCCCACGGGTGCAGCGTCCAGTGGAACAGCGTCGTGGCCATCGCCGTGGACATGGCCTCGCCGGAGTCGGCTGGGGTGGTGCCGGGCGGCGGGGTGGTGAAGTGGGAGAGCGGCTCGTTCACGCCGAAGAACATCAGGCCGATGCCCATGCCGGCGCTGAACATCATGGCGATCCAGGACACCGTCCTGAACTCCGGCTCCTCGCCCTCCCCGCCCAGGGTGATGCGCCCGTAGCGGCTGATGGCCAGCCACAGCGCGAAGACGACGAACCCGGACGCGGCGAGCACGAAGCCCCAGCCCGCGTTGTGGATGACGCTGGTGAGCATGTCCCCGGAGACATCGGCCAGCGAGTCCGAGGCCACCGCCCCCCACATGACGAATGCCAGCGTCAGCACGGCTGCCACGCCGAAGACGATCGGATCCGTCCGCGGTCTGAGCAACGACGGCCGTCTCGTCGTGCTCGTCATGATCGAGCCCTGTTTGTCGCCTGGCACGCTTCTCAGTCCTTCCCTTCAAACCCTGTCGGTGCGAACCCCCGCGGGGCGAGCGTTCGCATGCGCGGGCGGCTACCCGTTAATTCGTCACGCATGCGAATTCTTTTGGCTGTCGAGCTGGCGTGATCGCGCAAAGTGCGCGATGTGCTCCATACCGTAATCGTCCGGGCGGGCAAAATGCCCGATACCCGGTACACGGTCGCCCTGTTCAACTCGTGAAGCGGTGGCCGGACGCGTTGATAGGAGGGTGTGACGCTGGCTACATGGGGGGCCGTGCGGCCCCTGGGAGCGCTCCCGAACCACTGCCGGACAGTCCCCCCACACCGTAAGGACGAGCGAGTGACGAAACGAGGCAAACCCGGACGACGGTTACTGATCGCGGTGCCCGTCGCCGCCCTGACCGCCGGCCTGCTGGGCCAGGGCCTCACCTATCCCTAGGCGGGGTCCGGCCCCCGGGGACGCCGGCCGGTCACCGTCCTGCCCTCGGCGATCGGTCGCGGGCCGGCCGAACAGGGCCTGAGCCCGCGTCGACGCCTCACCGGCCCGTTTTGGCCGCCGGCCTGGCCGGGGTGTCCGCCAGGCCGGCCGCCAGGCGGCGCAGCAGCGCGGCCAGCAGCTCGTCGTCGCCGCTGCCCGGCAGCGACTCCCAGGCGGCGGTGACCCGTTGATCCAACTGTCGCCACAACTCCACGCCGCGCGGGGTCAGATAGGCCAGGATGCGGCGCCGGTCCATGGGGTCCACGCGGCGGTGCACCACGCCGTCGTCGACGAGCTGGTCCATCAGCCGGGTCAGCGTGGGCGGCGGCAGCAGCACATGGTCGGCTATCGCCGTCATGCCGTGGCCCTCGCCGTCGGCGAGGAGCGACATCACGTGCCAGGCGTCCACCGAGCAGCCGGCCTCCTCCAGCACTCCGCGCAGCCGCCGAACGGTCAGCCGCTCGGCCCGGGTCAGCAACCCCACCAGATCTACGGTCATGTCGCTCCTCGGGCCCATCAATGAACGGTGCCGGTCCGGCGGCCCATCCATCGTACGGTTCCCGCCCGGCGGCCCGGCGTCTCGTTCTGCGGGCCCGGGGCACGGCCGGGCCCGGGAACCGCCATCATGGCGCGATGATGCCCCAGGACCCCGCCGGGCCGCTCACCGCCGACCCCGAGGCGCTCGGCGTCGCGCTCGTGGTGCCCCGGCAGGGGCCCGCCGGGATCTTCGGGCCGGCCTGCGAGCTGTGCGCGCGGCTGGCCGCGGACGAGGTGAACGCGGCCGGCGGCGTGCTCGGGCGCGAGCTGCGGCTGGTGACCGTGGACGGCGGCGCGCCGCCGCGCCAGGTGGCCGCCGAGGTCGAGGCGCTGGTCGCCTCCGGCATCGTGCACGGCGTCACCGGCTGGCACATCTCCTCGGTGCGGCAGGCGCTCGCGCCGCGCGTCGCCCACCGCGTGCCCTATGTGTATACGGCGCTCTACGAGGGCGGGGAGAACTCCGAGGGCGTCTACCTCACCAGCGAGACGCCCGACGGCCAGCTCCGCCCCGCGATGCGGCTGCTGGCGGCCGAACGCCGCGTCCGCCGCTGGTACGTCGTCGGCAACGACTACATCTGGCCCCGCCGCACCGCCCGGGCCGCGCACGCCTACGCGCGCGAGACCGGCGGCCGGATCTGCGGCGAGAGCTATCTCCCCCTGGGCACCGACGACTTCGCCGCCGCGCTGCGCCGCATCGAGCAGGTCGCGGCGGACGCCGTGCTGATGCTGCTGGTGGGCAGCGACGCGGTCCGCTTCAACCGAGCGTTCGCCGCCGCCGGGCTCGACCAGCGGTGTCTGCGGCTGAGCACGCTGATGGACGAGAACATGCTGCTGGCCAGCGGCCCCGAGGCCACCCGGGGGCTGAGCGCGACGGCCGGCTTTTTCGGCGCGCTCGCCACCGCCGACACCCTTGACTTCCACGGCCGTTACGCCGCCCGCTTCGGCCCCGACGCCCCGGCGCCCAGCGCGTTGGGGGAGTCCTGCTACGAGGGTGTGCTGCTGCTGGCCGCGCTGATCAACCAGGCCCGTTCCTGGCGGGTCCCGGCCATCGAGGGCACGGCGGCCGACGTCGCCTACGAAGGGGCGCGCGGGCTGCTGCGGCTGAGCGGGCGGCACGTGCGGCAGCGGATCTACCTCGCCGAGGCCGACGGGCTGGACTTCGCGGTGACCGCCGACCTGGACGGCTGGAGCGGCCGGGGCTGAACGGACCGGCCCGGGCACCGCCCGCCGGCCACCGTGATACTTCCGAACGGAAGTATTAATGATGGTGAAATCCCGGGGAAACAGCACCCTCTGAAGCTGTGGCATGCCCACGCTGGGCGACGCGGCCCGGCTCCCCACGCATTTTCCCGTCCCGCCCAGGGACAAGGAGGACCGACATGCCCCAACCCCGGGGACGCCGCCTGGCCGCGGTGGTGATGGCGCTGGCCGCCATCGCGCTGACGGCCTGCGGTGCCAGGACCGGAGAGGAAACGGCCGCCCGCGTCGCCACCATCGACACCTCCGGCGACACCATCAAGGTCGGACTGCTCAACTCCCTCTCCGGCACCATGGCGATCAGCGAAGTCACGGTCCGCGACGCGCTGTTGCTGGCCATCGACGAGATCAACGCGAACGGCGGCGTGCTCGGCAGGCAAATAGAGCCGATCAGCGAGGACGGCGCCTCCGACTGGCCCACGTTCGCCGAGAAGGCCGGAAAGCTGATCCAGCAGGACCAGGTCGCCGCCGTCTTCGGCTGCTGGACCTCGGCCAGCCGCAAGGCCGTCCTGCCGGTCTTCGAGCAGAACGGCTCGCTGCTCTTCTATCCCGTGCAGTACGAGGGACTCGAGCAGTCGCCGAACATCTTCTACACGGGAGCCACCACCAACCAGCAGATCGTGCCCGCCCTCGACTACCTGCGCGAGCAGGGCGTCGACTCGCTCTACCTGGTCGGCAGCGACTACGTCTTCCCGCGCACCGCGAACCGGGTCATCAAGGCGTACGCCGAGGAGTACGGCATCGAGATCGTCGGCGAGGACTACGCCCCGCTGGGCTCCACCGAGTTCGCCACGATCGCCAACAAGGTCCAGGCCGCCGACGCCGACGCCGTGTTCAACACCCTCAACGGCGACAGCAACGTGTCCTTCTTCCGCGAGTACGCGGCGTTCGGCCTGACCGCGGAGGAAATGCCCGTGCTGTCGGTCTCCATCGCCGAGGAGGAGGTCGCCGGCATCGGCGCGGAGAACCTGGCGGGCCAGCTCACCTCCTGGAACTACTACCAGACCACCGAGAGCGCGGCCAACGACCGCTTCGTCACCGCCTTCCAGGAGCGGTACGGCACCGACCGGCCCACCTCCGACCCGATGGAGGCCGCCTACACCTCCGTCCACCTCTGGGCCGCGATGGTCGAACGGGCCGGCTCGTTCGAGGTGGAGGACGTGCGCGCCGCCGCCGACGGCATCACCTTCGAGGCCCCCGAGGGCACCGTCACCGTGGACGGCGACACCCAGCACATCCACAAGACCAACCGCATCGGCCGCATCGGCGCCGACGGCAGCATCACCGAGGTGTGGAGCTCCGAAGGGCCGATCAGACCCGACCCGTTCCTGCGGGACTACGACTGGGCCGACGCCCTGGCCGCGGAGGCACCCGCATGACCGTCATCCTCGGCCAGTCCTTCACCGGCATCAGCATCGGCGCCGTGCTCCTGCTCATCGCCCTCGGCCTGTCCCTCACGTTCGGGCAGATGGGCGTGATCAACATGGCCCACGGCGAGTTCATCATGGCCGGCGCCTACACCGTCTACATGCTCCACGGACCCGTCGGTTCCTCCGGGGCCGCGCTCCTGGTCGCCCTGCCGACCGCGTTCCTGGTGGCCGGCGCGATGGGCGCGCTGCTGGAATGGCTCCTCATCCGCCGGCTCTACGCCCGCCCCCTGGACACCCTGCTGGTCACCTGGGGCGTCTCGCTGATGCTCCAGCAACTGGCCCGCGACCTGTTCGGCGCGCCCAACGTGCACTCCCCGACGCCCGACTGGCTCTCCGGCCGCCTCACCCTCACCTTCGGCGGCGACCACCTGACGCTGCCGCACGCCCGGCTGTTCATCCTCGGCCTGGCGCTGGCCGCCGTCGTGGCGCTCACCCTGACCCTGCGGCTCACATCGCTGGGCCGCCGCGTGCGGGCCGTGGTGCAGCACCGCGACCTCGCCGAGGCGTCCGGGATCGCCACCGCCCGCGTGGACCGGCTGACGTTCTTCATCGGCTCCGGCCTCGCGGGCCTGGCCGGCGTCGCCCTCACCCTGGTCGGCCCCACCGGCCCCACCATGGGCACCAACATCATCATCGACGCGTTCCTGGTCGTGGTCGTCGGCGGCATCGGCCAGCTCCGCGGCGCGGTCATCGCCGCGTTCGCCCTCGGCGTCCTCCAGGCGGTGATGGAGTACTCCACCACCGTCAGCGTCGCCCGCGCCATCGTGCTCGTCGCGATCGTCGCCTTCCTGCAATGGCGCCCCCAAGGCATCCACACCCTGCGCACCCGGAGCCTGGCATGACCCAACTCCTCGACCGCTGGCGGGTACCCGCCGGTTACGCCCTGGGCGCGGTGCTGCTGTTCGCCCTCGCGCCCGCCCTGCTCTCCGACTTCCGCCTCGGGCAGCTCGCCCGCTACCTGTGCGTCGCCATCGTCGCCGTCGGTATCGCGCTGGCCTGGGGCCGCGGCGGCATGCTCGTTCTCGGCCAGGGCCTCTTCTTCGGCCTCGGCGGCTACGCCATGGCGATGCACATGAAGCTCGCGGACGCCGGCTCCGGCCAACTGCCGGACTTCATGATGCTCTACGGCTCCACCGACCAACTTCCGTGGTGGTGGGAGCCGTTCCGGTCACCCGTCGTCGCGCTGGCCGCCGTCGTGCTGCTGCCGATGGCGCTGGCCGCCGTCATCGGGTGGTTCGTCTTCCGCCGCCGGGTGCGCGGCGCCTACTTCGCCATCCTCAGCCAGGCCCTCGCCGCCGCCTTCGCGATCCTGCTGATCGGCCAGCAGGCCACCACCGGCGGCACCAACGGACTGACCGACTTCCAGGGGTTCTTCGGCTACTCGCTGGACGACCCCGTCAACCGCCGCACCGTGTACTTCGTCATCGCCGGCACCCTGCTGGTCCTGATGCTCCTCACCCGGCAGCTCTTCCACAGCCGCTACGGCGAACTCCTCGTGGCCGTCCGGGACTCCGAGGAACGCGTCCGCTTCCTCGGCTACGACCCGGCGCTCGTCAAGCTCGCCGCCTACACCCTCTCGGCCGGCATGGCGGGCGTGGCCGGGGCGCTGTTCGTACCGGCCGTGGGCATCATCTCGCCCGCGCTGATCGGCATCGTGCCGTCCATCCAGTTCGTCATCGGCGCGGCCATCGGCGGCCGGGCCAGCGTCGTCGGCGTCGTCCTCGGCGCCGTCGCGGTGGCCTGGGCGCAGACCACCCTCTCCGAGGAATTCCCCGCCGCCTGGACGTACTTCCAGGGCGGGCTGTTCGTCGTCGTGGTCGCCTTCCTGCCCGGCGGCCTGGCCTCCCTGGCCCACCTCGCGGCCCGCCGGCGGCGCACCGGGGTGGTGACGGCGGCATGACCGAAGAACCCCTGAAGGCACTGGAAATCACCGATGTGCGGGTGACGTTCGACGGCTTCACCGCCGTCGACGGCGTCAGCCTCCGCGTCGGCCCGGGCGACCTGCGCTTCCTCATCGGGCCCAACGGCGCGGGCAAGACCACCCTCGTCGACGCCGTCACCGGCCTGGTCCCGGCCACCGGCTCGGTGCGGTTCGGCGGCCACGAACTCCTCGGCCGCCCCGTGCACCGCGTCGCGCGGCTCGGGATCGGCCGCACGTTCCAGACGGCCACCGTCTTCGAGAACCTGACCGTGCTCCAGAACCTCGACATCGCCGTGGGCGCCGGCCGCCGCCCGCTCACCCTGCTGCGGCGCCGCCGCGGCATCCCCGAGGAGGTCGAACGCGCCCTGGAGACCATCGGCCTGGCCGACCACCGCGAGCGGCCCGCGGGCACGCTGGCACACGGCCAGAAGCAGTGGCTGGAGATCGGCATGCTGCTCGTGCAGAACGTCCAACTCCTCCTGCTGGATGAGCCGGTGGCCGGCATGAGCCACGAGGAACGCGAGGCCACCGGGCAGTTGCTGCGCCGCGTGGGCGAGGACCGCACCGTCGTCGTCATCGAACACGACATGGACTTCATGCGGACCTTCGCCTCCAGCGTCACCGTGCTGCACGCGGGCCGGGTGCTCAGCGAGGGCACGGTCGCCGAGGTACGCGCGGACCCGCGCGTCCAGGAGGTCTACCTCGGGGAGCCGGTCACGGAAGCCGAGGTGGAGGCGTGATGCTGGAGATCACCGGACTGGTCGCCGGATACGACCGCAGCGTGGTGCTGCACGGCGTGTCGCTGACCGTGCCCGAGGACGGCGTAGCGACCGTCCTCGGCCACAACGGCGCGGGCAAGTCCACGCTGCTGCGCGCCGCGCTCGGGCTGATCCGGCCCCGGGCGGGCACGGTGCGGTTCGACGGCCGCGACGTCACGCGGCTGCCCGCGCACCAGCGGGTGCGGCGCGGCATGGCGTATGTGCCGCAAGGGCAGCAGAGCTTCCCGCAGTTGACCACCATGGAGAACCTGCGCCTGGTCGCCGACGGCCACCGGGCCGGCCGCGCGGCGCTCGCCGAGGCGCTGGACCTCTTCCCCGCACTGCGCGAGGTCGCCACCCGCCGGGCCGGCCTGCTCTCCGGCGGCCAGCGCCAGCAACTCGCCATCGCCCGCGCGCTGATCACCCGCCCCCGGCTGCTGCTGCTCGACGAGCCGACGGAGGGCATCCAGCCCTCGGTGGTCGCGGAGATCCAGCGCACGATCCTCCAACTGGCATCCCGGGGCGGGCTGTCGGTGCTGCTGGTGGAACAACACGTGGGCTTCGCCCTGCGGGCGGCGGACGAGTACTACGTCCTGGAGGCCGGCCGAGTCACGGCCTCCGGCGCGGGCGACGAGGAGGCGGAAGGAACGGTGCGCCGGACGCTGAGCGTCTGAGTTTTCCCACCCGCCCGCCCCTTTGCAAAGGGGCGGGCGGCGACTCACCGCTTGCGGGCCGTTATCAGCGCGAACGACAGGTACTCCCCGCCATCAGCCGTCAGCATGTCCAGCGTCGGCTCCGCCTCCCCCCGCCGCTCCGGCGGCAGCGCCTCCGCCCCCGCCCGGGCCCACAGCAGCCAGTCCTGCCAGCCGTCCGGCTGGAGCCGGGCCGACGTCACCGTCACCAGCTCCGTGATCTCCCACTGGAAGCGCCACCACTCCGCCGTGTGCCAGGCGATCGCCTCCCAGCCGACCAGCTTCTTGATGTGCGGCGGGATCGCGCCGAGTTCACGGATCTCGCGGGTCATCCCGGGGGTGGCCACCCCCACCTGCCCCCCGGGGCGCAAAAAGCGGACCAGATACGGCAGATACCCGTCCGCCGTGCCGAAGTACTCAAACGCGTCGACGCTCACGATCGCGTCGAAGCTCTCCTCCTCGAACGGCAGGACGTGGGCCTCCGCCCGCACCGCCGTCACCCGGTCGCCGACGCCCGCCTCAGCGAACACGGCCGCCGCCTCCTCGGCGGGCACCCACCAGTCGGCGGCGACCACCTCGACGCCGTACTCCCGGGCCAGGAACACCGACGTGGCGCCCTTGCCGGACCCCAGGTCCAGCACCCGCATCCCGGGACGCAGATCCAGATCGGCGGCCAGGTTCTCCAGGAGCCACAGCGGATGCGGGCCCATGTCCAGCCCGAGCACCCAGGCGGGGTCGTAGCCGGAGGACCGCGGATAGCGGTCCGGTCGTATCAGATCGTCGAGTGCGGTCACGGCCACCGACCCAAGCCCAACCGGCCCTCGCGCACAAACGGTTTTCCGCCCCCCGACGGGCTATGAGCGGCTGACCAGGCGTCCATCGCCGACCTCCGCTCGGGTGATCTCCTCCGTGAGCGGCTCGCGGGAAGTCCCTGCGAGGCGCGCCCGAGGTGGAACCGGCGGGCGAACAGAACCGACTACCGATCCGGGTGGGTCGTCTCCTCCACCCACCACTCGAAGAGAACAGGAGCCACCGTGCCGATCCCCTGCGCAGCCGCCCGAGGGCGACTTCCCCTACCCGCCGTCCTCGGGTTCATCGTGGCCCCTCGCGTCGCTGCCGCCGCACCCGGCAAGTCCGGAAAACTGTCGGGGGATGAGTGGCACACGAGGCTTCCTGTGCCGCAGATGTGTTCCGATCGGCGTGTATCGCGTCTAATCTCAGGAGAAGCACATGTGAAAGGCCGTCACCGGGGGCTGGGACACCGCGAAGTCGCTTAGAGAATGGTGAACTCCGATGACAATGGCCTCAGGATCATCCACACCAAACAAGAAAAGGCGAAGAAGCGCGCCGCGTTTCGACTGGCACGGCCTGGGGGCGGACGCCCGCGCAGCGGTACCCGACGCCAGCCTGGCGCTGGTGGTCACCGGCCTCATTTTCTGGTGGCTGTGGACTCGGATCGACAACGGCACCTCGCCCAGCATCGAGATCATGCCCCCCTTCGACGACACGTCCGAGTACTGGTGGTACTGGCTGTGCCAGGCCTTTGGCTGGTCGGCGTTGCTGTGGGCCTACGTCACGCTGCTCTTCGGCCTGCTCAGGTCAGGGGCTCGCCCGCCCTGGCGCTGGCTGACGGCCGCCCGGGTGGAGAAGTTGCACCGCACCACCAGCCTGACGACCATCGGGCTGATGTTCCTGCACATGGCCACGTTCTTCGCCGCCGAACTTCAGACGAACTTCGAGAACCAGCCGATGGGCGAGCTGGTGCGCGAGACCCTGGTCAAGGTGTTCGTCCCCGGCGGATACACCACCGGAACGGGCCGGATCGCGATCCTCCTGGGCCTGATCGCCTTCTACCTGGCGATCGTCCTGGGTCTCGCCTTCTACGTGCGCCAGGCCACCGGCCCCCGAATGTGGCGGGCCCTGCACCGCTTCATCATCGTCGTCTATGTCCTCAGCGTGTGGCACACCCTGTTGTACGGCACCAACGTCTGGTTCGAAGGCTCCTTCCGTACCCTGGTGTGGGCACTGCAGATGCCTCTCGCCGGACTCCTGCTGCTCCGGCTGCTGGCTCCGGCCCGCCCCCGTGAGCGGCTTCGGCTGCGCGGGCCCCGCCGGGAGTCGCGCCCGCTGCCGCTGACCGCCCGCTTGGCCGGGCGGCTCGCCGTCCTGGCCACGATCGTCGGCCTGGCGGCCGTCATCATCTCCGGAGCCGACGGCGGCCGATCCGGGCACGGCCACTCGATCGGACCCTGGCCCGAACAGTGGGTGATCTGGACCGGGCTCCTGGTGCTGACCCTCGTTCTCGTGGCCGTGGTCCATCGCCTGCGCCCCGCGCACCAGACGCTCGGCCGCGGCGGGAACCCCGAGAACGACGACCTGGCCACCGACCAGCCCCAGCCCACCGGCTGACCGCGTGGCCGCCGCGATCCGGCGAAGCCGATGACACCGGAGACGGAGACCAAAGCGCTCGCGCCCGTGGCCGGTGCCACCGAACCGGTGGCGCCGGCCACGAGCGCGCCGCTCCCCGGTCAGGTGAGCAGCTGAGCGGTCAGCGTGCGCCGGGCCCGGTTCACCCGGGAGCGGACGGTGCCGATCGGGCAGCCGGAGACAGCCGCGGCCTCGGCATAGGGCAGACCAACGAGTTGGGTCAGCAGGAACGCCTGCCGGCGCTCCGCGGACAGCTTCGCCACCAGGTCCTCGAGGACGACGCCCTCGTCGACACCGGGGAGATGCCGGGGCTGGGCCGCCTCGGCCAGGTTCTGCCAGGCTTCGGTGCAGACCAGGACGGGCCTGGCCTTGTCGTACCGGACGCGGTCGACGACAGCTCTGCGGGCTATCGAGAACAGCCAGGTGCGGGCGGACGACCTGCCCGCGAAGCGGGGCAGGGTACGCAGGGCGCGGAGGAAGGTCTCCTGGGTGAGGTCGTCCGCGACCTGCGGATCGCCGGTCAGATAGATGACGAACCGCCGGACGTCGGGGCGGGTGGCCGCGACGAAGCGCTCGACCGCACTCTCGTCTCCGGCGCCGGCCGCCAGTGCCCAGCGGGTCACGGCGGCATCGTCCCTCATGGGGGCAGCTCGATGGCTGGTGGTGTGTTCCACGGTTGTCCTGTCCTTCGCGTGGACCGGCGCGCCCGCGGCAGGCGAGCACGCGCCGGTGCGTCAAGGGAGCCGGCGCGGCTCGCCGGCCGCGTCCCGGGTGGTGCCGTGCTGTCAGCGGACAGCCGGCACCACCGGTGGGCCGCGCGAAGGAACGACCCGGACGAGGAGCAGCAGGCGTGGCACCCGGGCGGAGTCCGCGAACCGGATGGAACGCGCCGCCGGTGCCTGGACGGGGCCGGGCGGGAACAGCCACGGCATCGGGGCGAGCAGCCGCCGCGTGGTGGCGCGCAGCAGGCGGAAGATGGCGCGTTCACCGCCCCACAGCCACAGCGCGCTCAGCACCGCCGCCAGTACGTGTGCCGCGATCATTCCGACCGGCTGCTCGCCCCCGTGGGACGGTGCCGCCGCGAGATGTCCGACTCCGGCGTGGTGCAGCAGTTCGACGGCCTCGCCCTCGGACATCGAGCCGTTGTCGGGCGGCCCGCACAGCAGCAGGACGGCCCACTCCCGCGCGGACATCGCGCCGCTGGCCGGGCCGTGTGCACCCGTGCGGGAGAACGCGGTGTGCAGCAGGCCCTGGGCGATGAGCGTTCCGGTGATCACGGCTCCCGGCCCCCGCTCGCGGCGTGCGACCGCCCACGCGCCCACGGCCGTCGCGGCGAGGCCCGCGGCAAGAGTCGGCCACGGAACGGGGTGGCCGGACATCATCTGATGGCCCAGTGCGGAGAGCAGCACACACAGCGCCGCGAACACCGAGGTCCGCGCCGCCCGCACCATCGGACCCGCTCTCATGACACCCGCATCGTCCCACTCGCCTGCCGCGGGGAGAAGTGCCGGCGGCCGCGATGAGGCGGCTCGAGACTCCGGCAGGCACCAGCCCAGGAGGAGCGGGGCCACGCCGAGCGTGAACATCTCCTCCCACCTGGGATGACGCCGCACAGCAGGCCGCTCGTCGCGGCGGCCGGACCGGTCGGCGAGCCCGGGATCGGCCGACTCGCCTCCGGCGGCACCGCACCAGGGCCCAGGTGCACGATCAGCGGCCCGCCCGTGCCGCGCGGTGGGCGGCGACGGACCCACCGAAGGCGGGTCGCTGATCGCACCGGGCGTCAGCTCAGGCGATGGCGTCGACCACCTCGTACCCGAGCACGGGGTACTGGCCGTGGCCGGTCACCACGTGACGGGGAGCCGGTCCAAGCCGCGTACCATCCGGCCACGCCGCCAGGGCAGTTCGCCGTCGGAGACCGCGAGACGCAGGCCGGGGAACCGGCGTAACAGCGATCCGACGGCGACGCGCAGCTCGGCCTTGGCCAGCTGTGCCGCCACGCAGTAGTGCGGGCCGAACCCGAACGCCAGGTGTGGGTTGGGCCTGCGCGTGATGTCCAGGTCGTCGGGGCGGTCGAAGACTCGCTGGTCGCGGTTGGCGACGTCGATCTGGACCATCACCGCGTCCCCGGCCCGGACAAGCGCACCGCCCAGCTCGACGTCCTCCAGTGCGATCCGGGTGAAGCCGGCCGAGGTGACGGTGGGCGTGTAGCGCAGCAGTTCGTCGATCGCACGGTCCACCAACCCGGGGTCGGCGCGGAGCGCGGTGAGTTGGTCCGGGTGGGTGAGCAAGGTGTAGGCGAAGTTGCCGATGTGGTTGGACGTCGTCTCCAGGCCCGCGTAGAGCAGCGTCACCCCGAGAACAACCAACTCGTCCTCGCTGAGACGGTCCTCCCGGTCCCGGGCCTCGACCAGCGCGCCGAGCAGGTCGTCGGACGGCTCGCGACGGCGGGCCGCGATCAGCTCGGCCAGGTAGTCCTTCAGCCGGGTGAACGCGGAGTGGATCTCCTCGCTGGAGAAGGCGGTGGTGGCCAGGGCGACGTCGATCCAGCCGGTGAACCGGTCCCGGTCCGCCACTGGGACGCCGAGCATCTCGCAGATGACGGCGATGGGCAGCGGCACGGCGAGGCCGGCGACAAGGTCGGCCGGCGGCCCCTGCTCCGCCACGGCGTCGAGGAGCTGGTCGGTGACGCGCTGCGCGTGCGCGGCCAGCCGGTCGATCTGGCGCGGACTGAAGGCCGCGGACACCAACCGGCGGAGCCGGTTGTGCTCCGGTGGGTCCACGGTGTGGAGCGTCGGGTCCTTCAGGCGGCGCGGCGAGGTGCGCGGCACATCGCGGTCCAGCAGCGCGGACCGGCTGAACCGCGGATCGCTCAGCACGGTGCGGACGTCCTCGTGCCGAACGGCCAGCCAGGCCTCGCCGCCGTACGGCAACGAGATGCGGCTGAGCGGTTCGTGGTCCCGGAGATGGGCGTACTCGGGTTCCAGGGCCAACCCGGTCGGATCACGGAACGGGTAGGGGCGTGCCGTAGGTGTGGGTCGCGTCATGTGTCCCCAATCCTCAAGGCCGGTTTACAACGATGGTCGTCGCCGCGAGCGCACGGGTTCCCACGCGGCGCGGAACCACCTCGTAGGAGAAGTCGGGCCAAGTTGCGGGAAAAGTTCCTGTGATTCGCGGCAACCGGATCGGCGGACCGGGGAACTTTCCCGGTCCGCCGGCCGACCAGTTCTACGTGCCGTCCACCCGACGGCATTTCGCCCCGGCCGGTTTCGCACTCCCGCCGACTCGCCCGTACCGCACCACCTCCCAGCCGCGGAAACCGATTTTCTGGAAGGACACCTGATGGAGAACCACGGACCGGAGACCTACGGCGACCTGAACGCCGACGTGTACGACGAGTGGCACGCCACGCTCGACCCCACGGAAACGGTTCGAGGCCTGGCCGAACTGATCGAGGAAGGACCGGCGGGCCCCGTGCTCGAACTGGCGGTGGGCACCGGCAGGGTGACGATCCCCCTGGCCGCGCACGGCGTCGACCTACGGGGCATCGACGCCTCGGAGGCGATGGTGGAGCGCATGCGCGCTAAGCCCGGTGGCGCGGACATACCGGTCGCCATCGGCGACATGGCAGACGTCGACCCGGGCACCGACGACCAGTTCGCGCTGGTGTTCGTCGTGTTCTCCACCTTTTTCTTCCTGATGACCCAGGACGAGCAGGTTCGCTGCTTCGCCAACGTCGCCCGTCGCCTTCTGCCCGGCGGCCGCTTCGTCCTGGAGTGCCCGACGCCGGACGTGGCGCGCTACCAGCGGAACCAGAGTCTGGACGTCCACCAGGTGGCTCTCGACCGCGTGCGGCTCGTCGCCGTCCGCCACGACCCCGTCGAGCAGCGCTTCGACGGCCACCATGTGCTGATCACCAACGCCGGGATCCGGCTGGCACCGGCCTCCATGCGCTACGCCTGGCCCAGCGAACTCGACCTGATGGCCCGGCTGGCGGGGCTCGAACGCCGCCACCGGTGGGGCGGCTGGCGTCATGAGCCGTTCCGTGGCGAGGGCAACTACGTCACCGTCTACGAGAAGCCCGCCACGCCGACCCCCTGACGGCCGCGGGGCGCCGCGCCGACCGGCGCCCCACCACGATGACCAGCGGCGGAAGCAGGACACACTGCGTGGCCACCGCCAGCCAGAAACCAGGCAGCAGACCCGCGCTCTCGAACAGCCCATACGCGCTGCCGCCGATCACGCCGCTGAACAATGAACCCACGCCGACCGCCAGTCGCTGCTGGCCGAACGTCACCGCGGCCGACCGCTTCGACAACGAGAGCGCCTCCAGGTCGTTCTTCAGGAACAGCACCGCGTTGCCGACGCTCATCGCCAACGCACCGGCGGCGACGCCGGTCGGCCGGCCGGTGGCGATCGCCGCCATGCCCAAGGCCATGCAGGAGAAGCCGATCGCCATCGCCACCGGGTAGCGGGCGTCTCCGACCCGGCGCGCCACAAGCGGCTGCACCACCGCCAGACCGAGCGAGTACCCCATCATGACCAGGCCGTAGTAGGCCGCGGACAGACGCCCCTCAACGAAGACCGACAGGTACTGGTAGAACTGCATGTACAGGTAGTGGGTGAGCACCGTCACCGCGAACGGCAGCCCCGCCAGACCGCGAAGCGCCCGCCGAAACGGCTCGACGACGGCCCCGCCCGCGATCGGCGCCTCGGGCCGCAGGAGCAAGTGGCCGACCGCCAGCACGGCGTACAGCACGGTGTTCATGGCGAACAACCGGCCCGGCTCGTGGAGGAACAACGCCCCGACCACCGGCCCGAGCGCGATGCCGAGATTGCCGGCGGCGTTGCCCGCCGACACCAGGCGCGGGCGCCGCTCCGTGCTCACCCCGTGCACCAGGTACGCCCGGTACGCGGGCGAGTAGAGCGCACCCGCCCCGCAGCTCAGGAAGAGCGCGGCCACCGTCAACACGGGCCGACCGGCCCCGCTCAGGTACGTCACCGCGCCGAGCAAGTACAGGCACGTGGCCAGCGACAGGCACCGTCTCAACCCCACCCGCTCGGCGAACGCCGCGGTGAACGGCGCGCTGGCGAACTGCACCAGCGTGGCCGTCCCCAGGACGAGCCCGACCTGCGCCATCCCGACGTCCAACCGCTCGCGCAACAGAACGGCCAGATACGGGTACACCGCGAAGGTGCCGATGTTGACAAGGAACCCACCCAAGAGCAGGGCGAGTTGGGGACCGCTGAGGGACAGGGCGGCGGAGAACCGGCGCCTGGAAGCGTCATCTTCCGGCGACGTCCGCGTGGCCATCAACCGGCGGACCCGGAACCGTGGACCGACACCCGGCGGGATCGCGCTCGGAACGCTCCGACGGCACGACCGGACCCGACCCACCAACCCATGAGCAACCTCCGTGTACGTCCGTCGTAACAGGCGAGGGCACGTCCGGGCGCCCTGACTCGCGCGACTCGCGTCCCGCGACGATCGGACCCCGACGGAGTACTGGTCGTACGCCGGGACTGGAAAGTTCCCGGACCGGCCGGGATACCGCACACGGACAACGAGAGGGCCGCACGCATGGAAGAGCGGAGTGGCGCCGGTCCTGAGAGGCGCGACCAAGCCTCACGTTGCCCCCACATGGGCCCCCACACGCCGGTCAGCAACGCGAAAGTGAGGTGAGCCGGCCGACGGCCTACTCCTCCCCCGCCCGGCACACCACCTCGTCGCGCGGCACATAGTGCGTCGTGAACGTCTCCCGCCCGACCTCCCGGCCGCCGTCCACGAACACCCGGTCCACGTCGATGTCGAAGCCCTCCAGCGGCGGCTGCGGCACGCAGTCCTCGCCCTCGCCCTCCCGGCGGCCGGGCTCCTGGACGTTCTCCCGGGGGCCGGCCTCCGCGCGGACCTCGTCGTAGCGCTTGGTGCCGAGGAAGGTGACCGTGACGGAGGTGTCCGTCGCGTCGGCCAGCACATACAGCGCGTTGCCCGAGTCGTTGAGGAAGCGCAGGTCCAGGCTGCCCCAGGCCACCGTCGCCTCGCGCCCCGCGGGGTAGCGCTCGATGTAGAACGAGTGCGCGCCGTACTCCACCGGATCCACCCCGGCGAAGAACGCCGCGTTGAACATCGTCGTGGCCACCGCCGAGACCCCGCCGCCCTGCGCCTGCTGGTACTGGTCGTCGAGGATGATGATGCCCTCGACGAAGCCGTTCTCCTCGGTGCGTTCGCCCACCGTGTCGTTGAAGCTCCACTCCTCGCCGGCCGGCACCAGCGAGCCGTTGATCAACTCGGCGGCCCGGCCGATGTTCGTCGTCCGGTACGGCGCCGGGTCGAAGTTCACGGTGAATGTCGACATCTGCTCGACGATGCCCAGGTCCCGGTAGTTGTCTGCGGTCAGCTCCGCCTCGACCGGCTCGGTCGCCACCGGCGCGGTGCGCGCCGCCTCGCCTCGTTCCGTCAGCAGCGGCCACACCGTTTCGCCGATGGCGTCGCGATCGACCCGGCTGCCCGGTGCGCCGCCGGACGCGACCACCTCGCCGCCCGCGAGCCGCAGCGTGGCGTCGGTGGGCTCCACGGCCGCGTCCTCGATCGGCCCGGCCAGCCGTTCGTCGTCGGCCAGGCCCGCGCCGTCCAGCGCCGGCTCCAGCCGCCCCTCGTCGTCGGCGTCCAGCCGCAGATGGTCGCCGAGCACCTCGGGCGGCACGACGATCCGCGCGTCGCCCGCGGTGAGCACGACGGGCCCCGACATGGCCGGCTCGGCGAACTCCCGCACCACCCGGTCCACCTCCGCCGCGTCCGTGCGCGGCTGCGCATGGTGCACGGGCAGCCGCACCGGCCCGGCCCCGTCGCCGTCCGCGACCCGGGCCAAAAAGCCGTCGCGCAGCAGGCCGAGCGAGGCCGCCACGTCCAGCTCGGTGCCCGGCCGCGGCTCGGTGACGGCCACGGCGCCGTCCTCGAACGCCACGGCGCCCTCCCGGACGGTCGTGTCCGACGCCTCGGCCAGCTCCGACAGCTCCGCGCGGCCCGCCTCCTCGTCCTGCCGCACCACCGGCTCCAGCTCTCCGCCGTCGCCGCCGAAGAGGCGGCCGAGGAGCCCGGGGCGCTCCGCCCGGTCCACGGTGGCCGCGATGTCGACGGTGAGCCCGGCGGCGGCGGGGTCCAGCTCGTGAACCTCCTCGCTCTCCTCGCCGATCAGCACCTCCATCGGCTCGGCCTGCACCCCGGCCAGCTCGTCGCCCAGCAGCTCGCGGGCGGCGGCCGGGGACAGGCCGCCGATGTCCACGCCGTGGACGCTGGTGCCCGGCGCTATCTCGCCGCCGACCAGCAGCGACCCGACGAGGAACAGCCCGCCCGCGCCGACCGCCAGACCGCCGCCCACCAGCGCGGGCAGCGGAACGCGGGACAGGCGGGAAAACGGGGACACGCCGGGGGCGCGGTGGGGGCCGGGTATGCGGGGTGGCTCGGCCGGTGGCGGTGGTATGACGGCCACGGAACTCCCTCGGGGCGGCGCGCGAGGCGGCGGCGGGACGCCAGGAAGCCTAGCAAGGTCCGAAGGGCGCCCAAATAGCCGGATTGTCGGCGAGCGCATACTCAAGCGGCCGGGGAAGTCGGCGCCCGGGGCTCAGCGGCCCGGCGTCAGGGCCGTATCTCCGCCCACACGGTGCAGCCGGCGGGCCGCTCGGAGACGAGAACGCCCCACCGGGCGGCCAGCGCGTCCAGCAGCATCAGGCCCCGGCCGCCCTCCGCCTCGGCGTCACCGTCCGCCGCGCGCGGCACCCGGCGGGCCAGGCCCGGGCCCTCGTCGGCGACCTCGATGCGCAGCGCCCGCCCGGTCGACTCGATACGACAGATCACCGTGTCACTGTCCGTGTGCACGATGGCATTGGTGAACAGCTCGGAAACGATCAACTGCGCCGTGTCACACACCGCGTCCGGCCAACCCCAGTGGCCGACACGGCGGCCGACGCGGCTCCGGGCGGCGGAGACCGAGGTGGCGAGCGCGGGCAACTCGAACCTCTCACCTCGCCGGTTGGTGTGCGGGCCGAACTGGACGGGGACTGAGAGGGGCGTCGTGCCGTGAAGTGGGGACACGGTCCTGGTCGCCTTCCGTCGTAGCCGTTGCCATCGTGAGCCGGGGTCGCATGTTAACTATGCGCAGCCGTACGGGCATTGCGCAAGCGGAGTTCTGCGATTTGCAGAAAGCGAAGCGATCTCTGTCGATGCCACTACCCGGTGTGGCAAACTTCTTCCTGGCGCAACGAGTAACGTGAGGTCGGCGGTTGAGGAGGCGACGTGGCAGAGGCGCGGTCGGGCCCGACCGTCGGACAGATCGTCCTCGGGTTGCGCCTGAGGGATCTGCGCGAGCGGGCGGGTTGTTCGTTCACCGACGCGGCTCAGGCACTCAGCGTCAACACGACCACCGTGCGCCGCATGGAGAAGGCGGAGGTCGGTCTCAAGCCCCTCTACGTGAAGGCCCTGTTGGAGCGGTACGGAGTTCCGCAGCCGGAAGCCGAATCGTTTCTCCGGTTGGTGGAGGAGGCCAACCGGCCGGGCTGGTGGCACCGTTTCCGCGATGTGCTGCCCGACTGGTTCAGCCTCTATGTGAGCCTGGAGGGCGAGGCCAGCCTCATCCGCGCGTACGAACCGCACTGTGTCCCGGGCCTGTTGCAGACCGAGGACTACGCGCGCGTCCTGCTCAGGACCGGCTTTCCGAACGCCTCTCAGAAGGAGATCGAACGCCGGGTCGCCCTGCGCATGGAGCGACAGGAATTGCTCTCCCGGCCCCGCGCCCCGCTGTTGTGGGCGGTGGTCGAGGAGCAGGTGCTGCGCCGCCGTGTCGGAGAGCCCTCCGTCATGCGCGGGCAGATCGACCGGCTGGTGGAGGCGACGGCGTTGCCCAACGTCACGCTGCAGATCATGCCGTTCAGTGCCGGTCCGCATCCCGGCATGTTCGGGCCGTTCCAGCTCTTCCGGTTCGAGATACCGGAGCTGCCCGACATCATCTACGCCGAGAGCCTGACCGGCGCGGTCTACCTCGACGAACGGCCCGACACCGTGGCCTATCTGGAGGTGCTGGACCGCATGGGTGCGCAGGCCGCACCGGTTCACGACACCGAGGCGATCCTCGGTGCGATTCGCAAGGAGCTCTGACCGCATGAGTGACCACACGCGTCAACCGACCCGCACGACGGGACATATATACAACGGCATGCCCGCCCGGGACCTGGGCAGCGAGGGCTGGCGCAAGCCGTGGAGCGGTACCAACGGCGGCAATTGTGTGGAGGCGCTGAAGCTGGCCGACGGCCGGGTGGCGCTGCGGCAGTCCACCGACCCCGACGGACCGGCGCTGATCTACACCGTGCACGAGATCGAGACGTTCATCCGGGGCGCGAAGCGCGGCGAGGCGGACTTCCTCTTCGCGTGATTTCACCGATTTTCCTTGGCTCCGGCTCAACTCCCCCATTTAGGCCGCCGGTTCGCGCGAGCAGCGCGCCGGCGGCCCTTTGTGTGTCCGGGCGGGGGCGCCGGCCCGGGCGGGGTCGCTGTACGCGGCGCTCCCCGACGGTGTAGTTTACACTTCAACTTCACCCGTGCGGACCGAGGAAAGGTCACCATGAGCACTCCCGTCAAGCTCGCCGTCATCTACTACTCCGCGACCGGCTCCAGCGCCGTCATCGCCAAGGAGATAGGCGAGGTCGCCGAGAAGGCCGGCGCCGAGGTGCGGCTGCTGAGGGTCGCCGAGTTGGCCCCGGCCGAGGCCATCGCGAGCAACGAGGCGTGGGCCGCGCACGCCGCCGCGAGCGCGGACATCCCGGTGGCCACCCCGGCCGACGTCGAGTGGGCGGACGCCGTGATCTTCGGCACGCCGACCCGGTTCGGCAACGTCTCCTCGCAGCTCAAGCAGTTCCTGGACCAGCTCGGCGGGCTGTGGGCGCAGGGCAAGCTCGCGGACAAGGTCTACAGCGGCTTCGTCACCACCGCGACCCTGCACGGCGGGCAGGAATCCACGCTGCTGGCGCTGTACAACTCCGTGCACCACTTCGGCGGCGTGCTGGTGGCCCCCGGCTACACCGACCCCGCCAAGTTCGTGGACGGCAACCCGTACGGCACCTCGCACGTGGACGCCCAGGGCGCCATCCCGGTCGGCGAGCAGGCCCTGGCCGCCGCCCGCGTGCAGGCCGAGCGCGTCATCCGGTTCGCCACCGCCCTCAAGAGCACCGCGGCCTGACGCCCTCCGGGCCCGGCGGCGGTGCCGTCGGGCCCGGTCTCGCCGCTCTTTTTTGAACGATCGGTTCGAATGGCGTAGAGTCCCGGCCATGGGCAGGAGCAAGGAGTTCGACCCGGACGCGACCCTGCGGTCCGCCCTGGAGCTGTTCTGGCGCCAGGGGTACGAGGCCACCTCGATGCAGGACCTGGTCGACCACCTCGGCATCAACCGGGGGAGTATCTACGCGACCTGGGGCAGCAAGCACGAGCTGTACCTGCGGGCACTCGACCGGTACCGCCAGGACCGGGGCGACGAGGCGCTGGACCTGCTCGGCCGGTCCGGCCCCGCGCTGCCCGCCGTGCGCGAGTTCGTGCTCGCGTATGTCACCGAGGCGTGCACGGACCCCGACCGCAAGGGTTGTCTCGTGACGAACACCGCAACGGAGCGGCTGCCCGGAGACGCCCAGGCGGGCCGGCGCGTGGAGAGCGCGTTCGGTGAGCTGGAGGCCGCGCTCACCGGCGCGCTGCTGCGGGCCAGGAGTCAGGGCGAGCTGGCGGCGGACGCCGATCCGCGCGCGCTGGCCCGTTTCCTGGTCACGTTCGTCCAGGGGGTGCGCGTCGTCGGCAAGACCGAGGACGCGCGGCGGCTTCAGGACGCGGCCGACCAGGCCCTCCGTCTGCTGCGCTGACCCCGGTTGTCCCCGGCCTCGGCCGGGGATTTTTTTGGCCTCTTTCTTGAATGATCGGTTAGGAAAGGAGAGCTGTCGTGCCACGTGCCGTGTATGTGCTGGCCCTGGGCGTCTTCGCGCCCGTGCCCCGGGGTGCAGGATCGGACAGTTGATCACTCGCCATTTGAGCAAGCGCCTGTAGGTCCCTTGCCAGAATCTCAGATGCCTGAGTCTCCGCTTGCCAAGCCACTGCCTCATCACGCAACGCTTCAAGCTGAGTCAATTCCTCGTCAAGCTACGTGAACCCAATCCTGGCGGAGGCCACCGGTTTCGCCACCGGCACCGTGCCGCTGCTGCTCGTCGCCTACGGGGCCGCGACCGTCGTCGGCAACACGGTCGTCGGCCGCCTCGCCGACCGGTACGCCCTGCCCGTGCTGCCGTGCGGCCTCGCGCTCAACGCCGCTTCCTCACCGGCTTCGCGCTGCTGGCTCACCTCAGCGTGCCGGCGGTGGTCTGCATGCTGGGCGTCGGCCTGGTGGGCGTCACGATGAACCCGGCCATGGTCACCCGCGTCCAGCGCGTCGGCAACGCCCTGCCGCTGGTCAACACGGTGCACGGCTCGTTCATCACGCTCGGCGTCGTGATCGGGTCCTCGGTCGGCGGGCTGGTGATCGGCGGCTTCGGGCTGCGCGCCCCGCTGTGGCTGGGCGCGGCGCTGGCCGTGCTGGGCCTGCTGACGCTCGTGCCCGATCTGCGCCGCCGCTCGCCGGCCGCCGTCCCGGCGCCGGACCACGCCGGGGCCGCGGACCCGGCCCCGGCCGAGCGGGAGCCGTGCGGCGCCGCGGCCTGAAACTCGTTGTCAGGCCGAACTGCCGCCGCTAGCCGAGGACTTGAGCACCGTCTCCTTGATGAAGATGGTGAGCAGCAGGGCCAGCAGCGCGCAGGGCGCGGCGAAGAAGAAGACGTCCGCGATGCCGTGGCCGTAGGCGTTCTCCAGGACCGTGCGCAGCGGCGCGGGAAGCGTCTCCAGGTCGGGGATGGCGCCGCTGCCCGCGGTCCCGGCGGAGCCGTCGGCCGGGGTGCCGAGGCGGGCCAGCCCGTCCCGGGTGTAGTCGCCGACCCGGGCGGCCAGCAGGGCCCCGAGCACCGAGACGCCGATGGCGCCGCCGAAGGAGCGGAAGAACGCCACCATCGAGCTGGCCGCGCCCAGGTCGCGCGGGCCCACCTGGTTCTGCGTGGCCAGCACGAGGTTCTGCGTCAGCATGCCGATGCCCAGGCCCATCAGCGCCATGAACGCGGCGACCTGCCAGTAGGGGGTGTCGTACCGGATCGTGCCCAGCAGGCCCATGCCCGCGGTGACCAGCACGCCGCCGATGACCAGCCAGTGCTTCCAGCGGCCGGTGCGGGTGATGAGCTGACCGGAGACGGTCGAGGACAGGGACAGCCCGCCGATGAGCGGAATGGTCATGACGCCCGACATCGTCGCGCTCTGGCCGCGCGCCAACTGGAAGTACTGGCTGAAGAAGACGGTGCCGCACAGCATGGCGACGCCGACCAGCAGCGAGGCGACGCACGACAGCGCGATGGTCCGCTCGCGGAAGAGCCGCAGCGGGATGATCGGGTCGCCGGCCCGGCTCTCCACCAGCAGGAAGAGCGCGCCGAGCAGCAGGCCGCCGCCGACCATCGCGAAGGTCTGCCAGGACAGCCAGTCGTACTGGTCGCCCGCCAGCGTCACCCATATCAGCAGCAGCGAGACGGCGACGCTGATCAGGAACGCCCCGGCCCAGTCGATCCGCACCTCGCGCCGGACGACCGGCAGGCGCAGCGTCCGCTGGAGGACGACCAGCGCGGCGAGCGCGACCGGCACGCCGATGTAGAAGCACCAGCGCCAGCCGAGGCCCGGGGTGTCGGTGATGATCCCGCCGATGAGCGGGCCGCTCACGGTGGCCAGGGCGAACGTCGCGCCCAGGTAGCCGCTGTACCGGCCGCGTTCGCGCGGGGGGATCATCGCGGCCAGGATGATCTGGGAGAGGCCGATGAGGCCGCCGACGCCCAGGCCCTGCACGACGCGGACCGCGATCAGCATGGCCGGGTTCTGCGACAGGCCCGCTATCAGCGAGCCGCCGACATAGATCAGCAGCGCGGTCTGGATGAGCAGCTTCTTGCTGAACAGGTCGGCGAGCTTGCCCCACAGCGGCATCGAGGCCGTCATCGCCAGCAGGGTCGCGGTGACGACCCAGGTGTAGGCGGACTGGCCACCGCCGAGGTCCCCGATGATCTGGGGCAGGGCGTTGGTGACGATGGTGGAGGAGAGGATGGCGGCGAACATGCCGAGCAACAGCCCGGAGAGCGCCTTCATGATCTCCGTGTGCGTCATCACGGGGTTCGCCGCGGGGGGTGTGGCGGCGGTGCTCGTGGACGTCGCCGGGTTCTCACTACGCGTGGTCAAACGGTCTCCCTGAGAGTGGCTTCCCCAGCGACGATACGACAAAGATGGTTAGTACACGTAACTAATTGGCGAAAGCTTTGGCCTGCCTTTCACTTCCTGATGTGCCAGTCACTTCCTGGTGTGCGCAGTCACTTTCTGGACGTGCCCAGCGGGGCGCGCACCAGCGTCTCGTCGGGGAAGCACCAGCGCCAGCCCGGCCGCAGCATCCAGTCCGGCATGATCCGCGCCAGATACCGCGCGTGGGCGGCGAGCAGCGGACTCAGCACCGCCAGGAACAGCACATACAGCGCCACGAACGGCCCGATCCGGTCGTCCAGCCCGGCGCCGATGGCCAGCGTGGCCAGGATCAGGGAGAACTCACCCCGGCCCAGCACGGTGAGGCCCATGTTCGCGGCGGCGCGCTGGTTGAAGCCGAACAGCCGCGCGACGACCGCGCCCGCCGACACGTTGGCCAGCACGGTCAGGCACACGGCCAGCGCCACGGCAACGGCCACCGGCCCCAGGTCCGCCACCTCGATGGTCATCCCGAACGTCACGAAGAACACCGCCGCGAACACGTCCCGCAGCGGCAGCACCAGCCGTTCGACCCGTTCCCGCAGCTCCGTCCGGGACACCACCAGCCCGATCATCAGCGCCCCGATCGCGTCCGAGACGCCGACCTCCTGCGACACCCCGGCCACCAGCACCACCAGCCCGATGGTCAGCACCGCCAGCAGCTCGTCCTCCCGGCTGCCGAGCAGCGCCCCCACCCCCCGCGCGCCGAACCGCGCCACCACGAACAGCAGCACCAGGAACCCGAAGCTGAGCGCCACGTCCCCGGCCAGCTCCGCAGCCGTGTCCGCGTCGGAGAGCACCGGCGACAGCAGCGCCAGATAGACCGCCAGGAACAGGTCCTCGATCACGATGATCCCGAGGATCACCGGCGTCTCCGCGTTGGTCAGCCGGTGCAGCTCGATCAGCGTCTTGGTGACGATCGCCGACGACGAGATGCCCAGCGCCCCGGCGATCACCAGCGCCTCGGGCACCCCCCAGCCCAGCGCCAGGCCCAGCAGCAGCCCGGAGCCCACGTTCAGTCCGATCGTGCACGCCGCCGCCATGAACAACCGCCGCCCGCCGCCCACCACTTGGTCCACCGGGAACTCCACGCCCAGGTGGAACAGCAGCAGCACCAGCCCGAGCGCCGCCAGCAACGACAGCTCCGCCGGGTGCTCCACCAGCACCGGGCCCGGGGTTCCCGGGCCGAACGCGATGCCGACCAGCATGTAACAGGGCACCGACGGCAGCCCGTACCGGCGGGCCAGCCGCGCCAGCAGGCCGGCCAGCAGCACCGCCGCGCCCAGGCCGAGCAGATCCGCGTGCTCCACGGCTCACGCCTCGAAGAAGGTCGCCGCCAGCACCGCGCCCACCTTGCGCGCCTGCTCCTCGGACAGCTCGATCACCGCCGTGGGATCGGCCGACGCCGAGGCGAAGACATAGAGGTCACGGATCCCGCCGGACCGGAGCACCACCGAGATCCGCTGATCCGGGCGGCCCAGGTCGATGTCGTACCGCTTGCCGACGCCCGGCAGATCCTGCACATGCACACCCTTGCCCATGACGCCCTTTCAGAAATCGTGGCGAATCACCCGATTCTCCCCTCACCGGTCCGGACCGGGCCGATGCCCCGGTGCCGTGTCCGGAGCCGTCGGGCCGATTGGGTAGCGTGGTGTGATCGCCTGACGCCTCGAAGGGACCCCGGTCGACATGAGATTCCGCTGGCCCCGCCGCCGGGGACGCCTGCTCGCCGCGGCCGCCGCCCTCGCCGTCGCGGCGGGCGCCGGGACCTGGGCCGTCACCGCGGACGACGGCCCCACGGTGCACCGCAGCGACGCGGTCCTGGAGATGCCGGAGGCCCCGGGCAGCCCCAGGACCGTGCGGATCGACACCTCCTTCTTCACCGCGGGGGACCCCGGCCGGCCCCGCCCCGCCGTACTCATCGGGCACGGCTTCGGCGGCAGCAAGGACGACACCCGCGCCGCGGCCGAACGGCTGGCCGCCGAGGGATACGCGGTCCTCACCTGGTCCGCCCGCGGCTTCGGCGACTCCACCGGGCGCATCGGCCTCAACGACCCCGACGCCGAAGTCGCCGACGTGCGGCGCCTGATCGACTGGCTCGCCGAGCGGCCCGAGGTCGCCCTCGACACCGAGGGCGACCCGCGCGTCGGCGTCACCGGCGCCTCCTACGGCGGCGCGATCGCCCTGCTGGCCGCCGGCCACGACGACCGCGTGGACGCCATAGCCCCGCAGATCACCTACTGGGACCTGGCCGAGGCCCTCTTCCCCGACGGCGTCTTCAAACGCCTGTGGGCCGGCATCCTCTTCACCACCGGCTCCACCGAGGCCGGCTATGTCGACCGGTCGGCCGGCACGCCGGGCGCCCCCGGCTGCGGCCGGTTCACCGAGGAGCTGTGCGACCTCTACGAACGCGTCGCCGTCTCCGGCGAGCCCGACGAGGCCGCCCGCCGCCTGCTGACCGAACGCAGCCCCGTCGCCGTCGCCGAGAACATCGACGTGCCCACCCTCGTCATCCAGGGCCAGCACGACTCGCTCTTCCCCCTCGACCAGTCCGACGCCATGGCCACCGCCATCGCCGCCGGCGGCGCGCCCGTCGCCGTCGACTGGATCTGGGCCGGCCACGACGGCGGTGTCGCCGAGACCGGCCGCACCGACCGCCGCGTGCTGGACTGGTTCGACCGCTACCTCAAGGACGACGAGGGCGTCGACACCGGACCCGCCTTCCGCGCCACCCGCATCACCGGCTTCGACTCCACCGACGGCGCCACCCTGCTGCGCGGCGCGACCGGCGACGCGTACCCCGGCCTGTCCGGCCACCCCGAAACCGTCGAACTCACCGGCGGCGAGCAGACCTTCGTCAACCCGGCCGGGGGCTCCCCGCCCGCCGTCTCCGCCGTGCCGGGCCTCGGCGCGCTCGGCGACTTCACCGCCCTCGGCTTCGGCCTGTCCCTGGACTTCCCCGGCCAGTACGCCCGTTTCGAGTCCGAGCCACTGGCCGAGACCGTCCGCGTCACCGGCGCGCCCACCGTCCGGCTGCACATCGAGTCCGACCAGCCCTCGGCCGTTCTCTTCGCCAAGGTCTACGACATCGCCCCGGACGGCGGACAACAGGCCCTGCCCGCCCAGCTCGTCGCGCCCGTGCGCATCGACGGCGTCGCCGCGGGCCGCACCGTGGACGTTCAACTCCCCGCCATCGACTACCCGTTCGAGGCCGGGCACCGGATGCGGCTGGTGCTGTCCACCACCGATCTCGGCTACGCCTCGCCCGCCGAGCCCGCCACCCACACCGTCTCGCTGGCCGGTCCCGGCCTGACCGTGCCCACCGCGCCCGACGTCAGCACCGGCGCCGCGCCGCTGCCCTGGTGGACCTGGGGCCTGCCGCTGGCCGCCGCCGCCCTCGCCGCCGGGCTGCTGCTCACCGGCCGCCCGGCCGCGAGCACCCCGGCCCCCGACCCGCGACTGGCCGACGTCCCGCTGAAGATCACCGGCCTCACCAAGCGCTACGCCAAGTCCGCCGACCGCTACGCCGTCCAGGACCTCTCCTTCCAGGTCGCCCGCGGCCAGGTGCTGGGCCTTCTCGGACCCAACGGCGCCGGCAAGACCACCACCCTGCGCATGCTGATGGGCCTCATCACTCCCGACGCCGGCGAGATCCGCGTCTTCGGCCACGCCATCCGCCCCGGCGCGCCCGTGCTCTCCCGGGTCGGCGCGTTCGTCGAGGGCGCCGGCTTCCTGCCGCACCTGAGCGGGCGCGCCAATCTGGAGCTGTACTGGCGCGCCACCGGCCGGCCGGCCGACGACGCCCACCTGGACGAGGCGCTGGAGATCGCCGGGCTCGGCTCCGCCGTCGAACGCGCCGTCCGCACCTACTCCCAGGGCATGCGGCAGCGGCTGGCCATCGCCCAGGCCATGCTCGGCCTGCCCGAGCTGCTGATCCTCGACGAGCCGACGAACGGACTCGACCCGCCCCAGATCCGCGCCATGCGGGACGTGATGATCCGCTACGCCGCCGAGGGCCGCACCGTCATCGTCTCCAGCCATCTGCTGGCCGAGGTGGAGCAGACCTGCACGCACCTCGTCGTGATGGCCGGCGGCCGGCTGGTCCAGTCCGGCCCGGTGGCCGACATCGTCGGGCACGGCCACACGCTGCTGATCGGCACGCCCCGGCCGCTCACCGACGCGCTGCTGGCCGAGGTGTCCGCGCTGCCCGGCGTCGCCGCCGCCGAGCCGGCCGAGGGCGGCCTGCTGGTGCGGCTCGACGGCGACGGCGCGGAGGCCGGGGCCGCCGGACTCCTCGTCGAGCTGGTCCGGCTGGGCATCCCCGTGCACAGCATGGGCCCGCACCGCCGTCTGGAAGACGCCTTCCTCACCCTCATCGGAGGTGCCTGATGACCACGGCCCTGGACGCGGCCCCCGGCTATGTGCCGCGCCGCACGCTGCCGCTGCGCGTCGAGGCGGTGCGCCAACTGCGCCGCCGCCGCACCCTGGTCGTCGCCGTCCTGCTGGTGGCGCTGCCGTTCGTGGTGGCCGCCGCGTTCGCCGTCGGCGGCGAGCCCGGCGGCTCGGAGGAGGGAACCCTGCTGGACACCGCCACGGTCTCCGGCGCGAACTTCGCCGCCACCTGCCTCTTCCTGTCCACCGGGTTCCTGCTGGTGGTGCCGGTGGCGCTGTTCTGCGGCGACACCATCGCGGCCGAGGCCAACTGGTCCTCGCTGCGCTACCTGCTCGCCGCGCCCGTGCCGCGCACCCGGCTGCTGACCGCCAAGCTGGCCGTCGCCCTGCTGTTCAGCGCCGCCGCGATGGCCGTGCTGCCGCTGGTCGCGCTGGGCCTGGGCACGGCCGTCTACGGCTGGAGCCCGCTGACGCTGCCCACCGGCGGCAGCGTGCCGGCCGGGGAGGCCGTGGCCCGGCTCGGCATCGTGGTCGGCTATGTCTTCGTCGCCCAACTGATCACCGCCGCCATGGCGTTCTGGCTGTCCACGGTGACCGACGCGCCGCTGGGCGCGGTCGGCGGGGCCATCGGCCTGACCATCGTGGGCAACATCCTGGACGCCATCACCGCGCTGGGCGACTGGCGCGACTTCCTGCCCGCGCACTGGCAGTTCGCCTGGGCCGACGCCCTCCAGCCGCAGATCGAGTGGGGCGGCATGATTCGCGGCGCGGCCGTCTCCGGGGCCTACGCGCTGGTGCTGTTCGCCCTGGCCTACCGCGGCTTCCGCACCAGGGACATCGTCTCCTAGCACCGGCCGCGAGCGTCAGCGGCGCCGCTCACCGGCGAGGTCGGAGAACAGGTCGGCCCACTGCTCGCGGATGGCCTCGGGGGAGTACCGTTCCACGGTCCCCAGCGCCGCGTCGCCCATCCGCGCGCGCAGGTCCTCGTCCGCCATCAGGCGGCGCATCGCCCCGGCCAGCTCCGGCACGTCGCCCGGCGGGACCAGCAGCCCCTCCTTGCCGTCGCTGATCACGTCGGCGGGCCCGGTCGGGCAGTCGTAACTGACCACCGGCAGGCCGTGCGACATGGCCTCGATGAGCACCATCGGCAGGCCCTCGTAGCGCGAACTCAGCACATACATCGACGCCTTGGCCATCTCCTCGTCCAACTGGGCGGTCTGCCCCATCAGGAAGACGTGATTGTAGAGGTGGTGCTCGTCGATGAGCGCGCGCAGCTCCCGCTGCTTGTCGCCGGTGCCGAAGATGCGCAACTGCCAGTCGGGGAATTCCTTCACGGTCTCCGCGAACGCCTCGATCAGCAGGTCGAAGCCCTTCTGCGGGCGCAGCCGGCCGGCCGCGATCGCGATCTTGGAGGAGCAGGTGGACGGCTTCTGCTTCAGCGAGTGCACCGCGTTGGGGATGCGGACCACGCGGGTGCCGGGCGCCATCCGCCGGTAGTCCTCGCGGTCCCGGCTGGTGAGCACGGCCACCGTGTCCAGGCGCGGATACCAGCGGACGATGGCCGCCTGGAGGTCTTCCTTGTGGGTGCCCAGGTTCACATGCTCCTGGCCGACGCGGATGACGCCGCCGTCCGCGAACTCGGCGGCCAGGATGTTCAGCGCCGGCCTGGTGGTGACCAGGATCCCGTCCCGCAGCTCCGACATCCAGCGGATCGTGGCCGCCTCGATGCGGCGGTTCATCGCCCGGTGGCCCGGCTCGCTGGCCGGGATGTGCCTTGGCGGCCTGCCGTTCTGCCGGTCCGTGCGCCAGGCGCGGAGCCCGGCCAGCGGCCCCGCCGGGCGCGGCGCGCGGGCGCCGGACCGCAGATCGGTCAGCGTCCGCAGCCGCACCCGGGAGTCGACGGGGAAGTGCGGCCGGTCCTTGCGCCGCAGCACACTGACCAGCTCCACATCGTGCCCGGCCCTGGCCATCGCGTTGGCCTGGGTGATCACCGTCCGGATGGTGCCACCCATGCCATACGCGTGGAGCAGCAGGTAACGGATCTTCATCGTGCCGCCTTGACCTCGACCGACAGGTTGTCCTTGATCGTGTAGTAGGGCTTGACCAGCGCCGCTCCCGACGACGCGGTGACCGACTGGCCGGGAAAGATCATGATCTTCTTCTTGCCCTGGATGTCGTCGAGCAGCCGGCCGACCCGCAGCAGGTCGCCGGGGTTCGCCCCCGGGTCGGGGGCCAGGTACAGATCCCAGAACACGGGCAGCGCGAGGCCGTCCGGCACGAAGTCGGCCACGGGGAGGGACACGTCGAACTCCGGGCCGTGCAGCGGCGCCGGGCGGCGCACCCGGTGGCCCTCGTCCTCCCGCGCCACCGCCAGCAGCCACCAGTCGGAGGGCCGCTCCGCCGCCGGGGCCGTTCCATGGAGGTGGCCGTGCAGCCGGCCGACCAGCCGCAGCCGGCCGTCGCGCGGCCAGACCTGGGCCAGCTCCGCGTGCGGCCTCATGAGGTCGCCCGCCCGGGGGAGGGCAGCCCCGCCGGGTAGCCCCAGGCGGCGCAGATGTCGTGCAGGACGTCGGGGATCTGGTCGGCGGGGGGCAGCGGGCGGGCCGGCTGCACCCGGCCGGAGCGGATCTTCTCCTTCCAGTCGCCCAGCCCCTTCTCCGGTTCGTCGTCGTTGTGCTCGCCGTACTCCAGCATCGCCGGCTCCCAGCGGAGGTCGAGGAAGTCGCAGACGCCCTTCAGCACGGCGGTGGGGTCCTCGGTCAGCTCCTCGTAACGGATGGTGTGGCCGGTGAGGTTGCCCCGGGCGCGCTCGACCGCGTTCATGAAGCGCAGGGCGTCCAGCGCGGCCTCCTCCGGGCCCCGGCGGACCGGGTCGGCCTCGTGCCAGGACTGGGCGATGGAGCCCGGGTGCCGCAGCAGGAAGACGAAACGGGCGTCCGGCCAGCAGTCGGCGATGCGCTGGTGGACGAAGGCGTTGCCCGGGGTCTTCTCCACGATGAACGACTTCCCGGACTTCACCAGTTCGCGGTGCATCAGCCGGTCCCACAGCAGGTGCTCGGCGTCGCCGCGGGTCAGGCCCAGCGCGGCCAGGGACTTCTCGGCCAGGCCGGTGGCGCAGTGCACCTCGAGGCGCCGGAAGTGCAGTTCGTGCGGCGCGTGCAGCCGGGAGTGCCCGTTCAGCATCATGCGCAGCAGCGTGGAGCCGGACCGCACCGGCGCGATGATGAACACCGGTTCCTTCAGCAGGCGGTCGATGCCCGAGCGGGCGGGCCGCCGGTAGGTGGTGGCCGGGCTCGGCCGGCGCGAGGCGCGGCCGGGCGGGCGCGGCGGGGAGGTGCCGGCGCGCGGGGGCTTGGGGCGGACCCGGCGCACCTGGAATCCGGTGGTGGAGCCGAGCGTGGCATTGAGTTTCCGAAGCACATTCATGGCGTACGAGGCTAAACACCAACCAGGGCGAGAACAACGGATGTCGATTCCCGTTGTTCTTACACCAGTGAATTCACGCTTCGGAAATCCACTGCCCGCCAAGTGGGTTGGTTCCCTTGTGGCGCTTGACCTCTGAAGTGACGGAAGTGGTGGCTGTCGGCGGTCCGGGGAATACTGAGTTCACACGCAGGAGTGAATGATCGGCGCTTTCCCGGCGGTTACCGGGCGGGCCCCCGGCCGTGCCCTCGCACGGCCGGGGAAAAGCGCCGGGGAACGCCGGTATCAGCGGCGCCCGCTGGCCAGTTGACGCACCCAGGAGTCCACCACGGACGCCCAGTCGGTGCCGGCCACGTCCTGGTGGCTCACGGTGAACCGGGTGAGGGCGTCGTGCCCGCCGGAGAACAGGCCGCCGCGCTTGTCCGCCTCCAGCACGACCTCCAGGCCGGCCGGCGAGGCCAGGAAGGTCAGTTCGACCTCGCGCATCACGGACGCGTACTGCGCCGACGGGATGAGCTCGATCTCCTGGTAGAACGGCAGCGTCTGGCCGGTGCCGCCGATGCGGCCCAACTCCAGGTCGGCCGACCGGAATCCGAAGCCGATCCGGGCGAACGCGTCCAGCACGGCCTCCTGGACGGGCAGCGGGCGCACCGACAGCGGGTCCAGGTCGCCCTTGTCGATGGCGCCGGCGATCGCCAGCTCGGTGCGCAGACCGAGGCCGATGCCCAGCGGCCGCCCGTACATCTCGGTGACCGGGGTCTCCCAGGGCACACCGATCGAGAACGGCACGGAGAACTGCTGTCCCTCGGACAGCGAGAAGCCGCCGCCGACCGTCTCCCGGTGGAAGACGACCGTTCCCTGGCTCTCCCCCTCGTCCGTCTCGGCCTCGACGCGGGCCACGAAGTCCAGCGTGATCTGCGTGATCTCCGCGTCGACCGATCCCCCCTGGACCAGGACCTGGCCGCCGAGGGCGGAACCGGGAAGGACCACACCGCTGTTCAGGATCGTGTCCACCGAGGGGCCACCGACGCCGAGTGATCCGAGCAACCGCTTGAACACCATCTCGGTGCTCTCCTTTGAGTCGTTACGTCTGGATTTGAGCAACTTTCGTGCGGCACAGGGCCGTTTACACGCTACCGTCAGGGACGCAGCGAAGCGGGGAAACGGTTCGTCGCCATCGGAGGGTCCCGTGAGTACGATGACGGGTGATGATACGAACACACGTCGGTCACGGTGGTGCCATCCTGCGCGCCACCGTGCTCAGTTGTGTGTTCGCCGTGGTGGCTGTGCTGTGCGCCGCCGTCCTGTGCGCGCCCGCCGCGGCGGCAGACCACGGTGACGGCCCCCGGACGCGCACCAGCATCGAGCCGCTGAAGGACTACAAGGAGCCGGGCAGCACCTGCCACGGCGGCCCCGGTTCGCCGGCCGACCCCGTGCCCCCGCCCCCCGTCCCGCTGCACGTCCCGGCCCTCGACCCGGTGCCCCCGGCCGCCCGCGCCCTGGCCGCCGTCTGCCCGGCCGGGAGCCCGTTCGACGGCGTGCCCGCCGTCGATCTGCACCGCCTCCAGGTCCAGCGAACTTAGGAAGAGAAGAGCTCGTCCCGCTGTTCCACCGCCCCGCGCCGCCGCCCCGGCCGCGCGGCCGGCCAGCACGACCTTCCCCCTTTCCCCCTTTCGCCGAGGACTTCCCATGGCTGCCAAGCAGAGCAAGAACAGCGCCCTCAACGCGCGCCGCGCCCGTATCGAGGAGGCTCGCCGCCAGGAGCGCGCCCGTGACCGCCGCAACCGGCTGCTCGCCATCATCGCGACCGTCGTCGTCCTGACCGCGCTGGTCGCCGGCGGCGGCTACCTCGTGGCCACCGCCGAGGACGACGACGACCAGGGCAGCACCGAACAGCCCGTGAGCGCGCCGCAGGCCGGCGACATCGAGGGCGAGCAGACCTGGTCGGACCTCGGCCGGGACCACGTCACCGGGGACGTGGACTACGCGATGACCCCGCCGGTCGGCGGCGACCACGCCAGGGCCTGGATGAACTGCGACGCCGACGTGTACGACTCCGAGATACCGGAGGAGAACGCCGTGCACTCCCTGGAGCACGGCGCCGTGTGGGTCACCTACAACGACGCCGCCACGGAGGCGGACATCAGCGCCCTGTCCGACCGGGTCTCGGCCACGCCCTACTCGCTGATGAGCCCGCTGCCCAGCCAGGAGTCCCCGGTGGTGCTCACCGCCTGGGGCCACCAGCTCGCGCTGGAGACCGCCGACGACCCGCGGGTCGAGCAGTTCTTCACCGCCTACGTGCAGGGCGACCAGACCCCCGAGCTGGGCGCCGCGTGCGGCGGCGGGCTGACCCAGTGACCGGCCGCCGCTGGCTGCCGGTGGCCAGCGCGCTGATCGGCGCGGTCGCGGCCGCGCTGATCGCCGTCTCGACGCTGGCCCCGGAGGACTCGGCGGCACCCGCCACTCCCGCGGCGGACTCGGTGGACGTCGGGTTCGCCCGGGACATGGCGGTACACCATCAGCAGGCCGTCGAGATGTCGTTCATCGTGCGCGACCGCACCGACGACGAGGACGTCCGGCTCCTGGCGTTCGACATCATCAACACCCAGGCCAACCAGCGCGGCATGATGCTCGGCTGGCTGGAGGTCTGGGACATGCCCAAGAGCACCTCCCAGCCGATGTCCTGGATGGCCGGCCACTCCGGCGGCCATGGCTGGGACATGCCCGGCATGGCCACCGACGAGGAGCTGGACGAGCTGCGCCGGGCCGGGGGGCGGGACGCGGAGGTGCTCTACCTGCGGCTGATGACCGAGCACCACCGCGGCGGCGTGGAGATGGCGCGGGCCGCGGTGGAGCGGGCCGGCAGCGAGGAGGTCACCCGCCTCGCGGCCGGCATGGTCGACGCCCAGGAATCGGAGATCTCGCTGATGGCGGACATGCTCGCGGAACGTGGCGCCTGACCGGCAGCACCGGCGTGCGGGCCGACCGGGGGCGGGCGACGATGGACGGCATGAACGCAACGGCATCGGTCCGGGACAACACGGACGCCGCACGCTTCGAGGCGTGGATCGACGGGGAACTGGCCGGCTTCGCCGACTACCTGCGCGCCGGGAACCTCGCGGTGTACCCGCACACCGAGGTGCGGGAGGCCTTCGAGGGCCGGGGGATCGGCTCCACGCTGGCCAGGACCGCGCTGGACGACGCACGGAGCCGGGACCTGCGGGTCCTGGCGCCGTGCCCGTTCATCTCCGGCTGGCTGGAGCGCCATCCGGAGTATCACGACCTGGCGTACGAGAACCGCAGCCGCGTCAGCGACTGACCCGCGCGTCGGTCGCCTTACCGGGCGCCGCGCAGTCGTTCCATCTCGCGGCGGTCGCGCTTGGTGGGGCGGCCGGTGCCGCGGTCGCGGACCGGGACGGCGATGGCCTCCTCGCGCGGCGGCGGGGGCGGGCTGTTGTCGATGAAGCACTCGGCGGCGACCGGCGGCCCCACGCGCTTGCGCAGCAGCCGCTTGACCACCACGATCCGCTCCCGGCCCGGCTGGCGGACCCGCACCTCGTCCCCCGGGCGCACCGGGGACGCGGGCTTGGCCCGCTCACCGTTCACCCGGACGTGCCCGGCCCGGCACGCCGAGGCCGCCAGCGAACGCGTCTTCGCCAGCCGCACCGCCCAGATCCAGGCGTCGACCCGCACGCTGCCCTGGACCGCACCTTCTTCTGCCATGCCTCCGACTCTAGGCCCTGTCCGGCCGGTCCCGCCGGGGGCCGCGTGCCCGGCCGGGCGGGGGTGGCGGGAAACCCGGGCCCGCGGCGGCTTCGGCGGGAGCGCTCGCGGAAATTTTCGACGTCTATTTTTTCGGGCGCCAATGGGCCACCCCTAGCGCTTGGAAAACCAACCCGTAGGCGCCCCCCTAGGCACCCCTACTTCGAATTCATGGCCCCCCTGGTGAAAGAGAATCCGCCTTGGCGCCGAACACCCCGGCTGCCACGCTCTGAATTCCGCTTCACCGGCGAATCACCAGAGGGATGGGCGTTGATCAGAATTCCGCAAGAAGGTGCGAAGATGTGCGGTGCGTTCGAGGACTTCGACCAGGTGGCGGCGCCTGCGGGCGGCCTGGTGCCGGTCGGGAAAACGGTGTGCGAACAGCGAATCGAGATTCCGGAAATCCGGCGTATCAAGTCCGCCGAGTTCATTGAATTCGGCCGGCCGGCGGGCGTGGTGGCCGCCTCGGGCCGACTTGTCCATCGCCGCCCGGAACACCGCGACATCCTTGTCTCGGCGAATGCGGAGAAATTCCCACGGCACGACTGCTCCCGCACGCTCCGGCCGTCCGGGCTGACCTGACATGGCCGCTGAGGAGTACGGCAACGACGCGGCGTTGCTGGCGGACGTGCTGCGGGTCTACAAGCCGAACTGCCGCTATCTGCGGTCGGCCGGCATGGTGGTCCGGGGTCAGCCGGGGGAGCCGGGCGGCGGCCTGACCGTGCGCGGCACGTTCCATGTGCCCGAGTCCTGCTACATCGACGACACCGGCCACTTCAACGCCGTCGAGTTCGTCATCTGCTTCAACCAGATCGGCTATCTGATGCTGGCCAAGTCGGTGAAGGAACGCGCCCTGCGCGCCCTCGACGGCTGGACCATGGACGACTACTGGGCCCGGCAGCTCGGCGACATGTTCATCGTCGACATGCACAGCGCCTACCGCCGCGCCATCCGCGGCCGCAGCTTCTGGGGCGAGCTCGACGTCACCGACGTGGTCGAACGCGACGGCGGGAACGGCCCGTTGCTCATCCTCTCCACCAGGATCCGGTTCGGCGAGAGCGAACCCATCGCCTGCCACGGCCGCGTCCGCATCGCCGTCCGCATCCCGCCGCGCCCCGGCGCCCCGTCCTGAGCAGGAAGCCATGCCCACACCCTCCGAGGAACGCGCCGTCGTCGGCGGCGGCACCACCTGGCTGGTCACCCGGTACGCCGATGTCCGCGAAGTCCTCGGCGACTCCGAGCGGTTCAGCACCCGCCCCGGTCCCGGGGCGGAGATGCCCGAGCGGCTCGCCGCGCTCCGCCCGGTCGTCCAGGACATCATTGACGAACGCCTCGACGCGCTGGCCGCCGCAGGTCCGCCCGCCGACCTCTGCGCCGGTTTCGCCGTTCCGGTCACCACCTCGGTGATAGCCCGGCTGCTCGGCGTGCCCCGCGGTGACCGGGAGCTGTTCCGCGCGGTCGCCGCCGCCGCGTTCGGCTCGGCCGGCCGCGCGGCCCCGGAGACCGGCAGCCGCCCCCTCTTCGACTATGTGCGCCGCCTGCTGCGGGAACGCCGCGCCGCCCCCGGCGAGGACGTCCTCAGCCAACTGATCACCAGCGGCGTCCGGAGCGAACAGCCGCTCACCGAGGACGAGATGGTCATGATGGGCGGCGGCCTGCTGATCTCGGGCCTCAACACCACCGCCACCACCCTGGCCCAGGGGATGCTCGCGCTTTTGGAGGACCCCGGTGAACTGGACCGGCTGCGCGCCGACCCGGCGCGGGTGCCCGAGGCCGTCGGCGCACTGGTCCGCTTCTTCGGCGGCGCCGCTGCGTTGACCCGCGAGGTCACCCGGGACACCGAACTCGGCGGGAAGCGAGTCGCCGCCGGCGATCTGGTCGTCGTCGCCCTCCAGCCCGCCGACCGGGGCCACGACCGCGGCCCCGCCCCGTTCCCCGGCCCGGACCGCCCCGGCCTCACCCGCCGCCCCGTCGGACACTTCGGCCTCGGTCCGCGTCATTGCGTCGGGCAGCAGACCGCCCGGCTCGAGCTGGACCTCGCGCTGCGCACCCTGCTGCGGCGCGTTCCCTCGCTGCGGCTGGCCGTTCCGCTGGCGGACATCGAGTTCAGGGCGGACGCGCCGATGGTCGGGCCCGCCGCGCTGCCCGTCACCTGGGACGAGATCGGGCCCGCCGCAGGCCGACGCTGAACTTGGCTTGCCCTGCGGCGCGTTCAGCGGGACGCGCCGCCGTGGACGGGCGCCCGGTCCGCGGCGACGACCGCGTCGAGCAGGCCGGGGAAGACCTCCTCGAACTCCTCGCGCCGCAGGGCGTTCATCCGGGCGGTGCCGACGTAGTACTGCCGGATGAGACCCGCCTCGCGCAGGATCCGGAAGTGGTGCGTGGCGGTGGACTTGCTCACGGGCAGGTCGAACCCCCCGCACTTGACGTCGGTGGCGGCGGCGCAGAGCTGCGTGACGATGCTCCGCCGCACCGGGTCGACGAGGGCCTCCAGCACGCGCTGAAGCGTGATCGTCCGCATGTCGGGGTGGGGCGGGACGCGATCGGTGTCCATGGCCCCATCGTACGACATCCATCAAAGGTTGACAGTCATCGTACTTTCGGGTTTGAGTGAGGGCGTTCCCACGGCGAAAGGGCGAAGTGATGGCCACAACAGTGCTGTTCGACGAACTCGGCGGGCCCGAGGTGCTGCGGCTGGCGGACGTGGAGGTCGGCGAACCGGGGCCGGGCGAGGCGCGGATCCGGGTCGACGCGATCGGCCTGAACCGGGCCGAGGTGCTGTTCCGGACCGGCCGTTACATCGAGACGGTGAAGAAGTTCCCCGCCACGCTGGGGTACGAGGCCGCCGGTGTGATCGAGGCGGTCGGCGAGGGCGTGACCGGCCTTGCGACCGGCCAGCCCATCAGCGTCGTGCCGTCGTTCTCGCTGAACGACTACGGGGTCTACGCCGAGCGGGCCATCGTGCCCGCGAGAGCCCTGCTGCCCCGGCCCGACAGCATCGGCGCCATCGAGGGCGCGGCGGTGTGGATGCCGTATGTGACCGCCTACGGCGCGCTGGTGGAGGTCGGCGGGATGCGGCCCGGGGACACGGTCGTGCTGAACGCGGCGTCCAGCAGCGTGGGCCTGGCCGCCATCCAGGTCGCCGACCGCGTCGGCGCCACGCCGATCGCCCTCACCCGCACCGCCGACAAGAAGGACAGGCTGCTGAAGGAGGGCGCGGCGGAGGTGATCGTCACCGAGTCGGAGGACGTGACCGAACGGGTGCTGGCCGCGACCGGTGGCCGGGGCGCCGAGTTCGTCTTCGACGCGGTCGCCGGCCCCGGCCTTCGGGAGCTGGCCGGGGTGGTCGCCCCCGGCGGCACGCACCTGGTGTACGGCGCGCTGAGCGGCGAGCCCACGCCCTACCCGGGCATCGAACTCGGCATGCCGGCGCTCAACATCCGCGCCTACAGCATGCACGAGACGACGACCCGGCCCGAACGGCTGCGCCGCGCCGCGGCGTTCGTCGCCTCCGGCCTGCGCTCGAACGCCTTCCGGCCGGTGGTGGACCGCACCTTCGAACTCTCCGAGATCGTCGAGGCCCACCGCTACCTGGAGTCGAACGCCCAGATCGGCAAGATCGTGGTCACCGTCCCGCACTGACCACCGCGCTGGGCTCGGGGCCTCCGGGGACGAGCACGATCTTGCCCAGGGTGTGGCGGCGTTCCAGCTCGCGGAAGGCCGCTCGGACCTCCGTCAGCGGGTAGGTAGCGGAGATCGGCACCTCCAGCGCGCCCCGGTCGATCAGCGCCGCCAGCTCGGCCAGCACCTCCGGGTCCGCCCCCTCGGCGTTCCCGGCGGTCCGGGTGCCGAACTCGACGGCGTCCCGCTGGTTGATGATGGTGTTGATCCGCTGCGGCTCGACGCCCAGGCGCAGGGCCAGGCGCACATAGTCCGCGCCGAAGGTGTCGATGAACGCGTCGGGCCGGGCGCCGTCCGCCGCCGCCACGATCGCCTCCGCCATGCCCTCCCCGTACGCCACCGGGACCACCCCCCGCGCGGACAGCCACTCGTGGTGGTGCGGGCCGGCCAGCCCGATCACCGTGGCGCCCGCGTTCCGCGCCAACTGCACGGCCAGCGAGCCGACTCCGCCCGCCGCGCCCGCGACGACCACGGTGTCCCCGCGGCCCGCGCCCACCGCGTGCACCGCCGCCCACGCCGTGCTGCCCGCCACGAACAGCCCGCCCGCCGCCGGCCACGGCACCCCCACCGGGCGGGGCACCAACTGCCGCGCGCCGGTGACCACATAGTCCGCGTGGCTGGCCCGGGCGTCCGTCCAGCCCAGCACCTCGTCGTCCGTCCGGAACCCGGTCACCCCCGGCCCGGACGCCACCACCAGCCCGGCCAGATCGCTGCCCTGCCCGGAGGGGAACGTCGCGGGCCACCGCTCGTGCAGCAGCCCGCGCCGGACGGCCGCCTCGCCGGGGTTGATCCCGGCGGCCCGCACCCGCACCAGCACCTCCCCGGGGCCGGGGTCGGGCATCGGCACCTCCTCGACCCGCAGGACGTCGACGTCGCCGTACTCGCTGAACCTGACCGCCCGGGGCATCGCTGGGGCTCCCTTCCTGCGCGCGGCAAACCGCCCCAACCGGGGCATTCACCCCCCGAGCATGGCACGCTGACGCGCCGTTGGGCCGCCGACGGCGCGCCCGGAGGGAACGGGTCGCCGCCCGCTCCCGGCTCCTGTCAGGCCCGCACCGGGTCGCTCAGCCGGTGCGCCGTGGACTCCCGCCAGCGGATCCGGGCCGGCAGCAGCGTCTCGCCGCCGCGCGCGTTGCCTCCGTCATGCGGCCGGTGCCGGACAGGGCCTCCGACGCGGTGCTCGGCGACACGTTCGCCGCCCGGGCCACGTCCTTGAGCGTGACTGTTCGGCGCCTCATGGTGCTCATCATACGAGCGGCCGGCGCGGCCCGGCCGGTCCCCGGTGTTACGCCCACGCTTCGGTCCCGGGTCGGGGAGGGGTGCTTGCGGCCGGTCGTCGATCGAGTGTGTAAACACCGCGTCCGGAGCCCCGAAGGCCATTGACGAATCGATTCGGCAATTCCTGCGTTCTCGTCCTGCCCGAGCGACGAGCAACCGAGAGGGTTCATGTCCGGACACGGAAACTCCCCCACGACCACGACCACGCCCACGACCACGCCCACGAGAACGGCAATCACCATCACGACTTCGGGGAGGGCTTCTTCGACCAACCGCCCAGGCTCGGCAAGGGACTTGAGGGACACGGCGCCGTCGACGACTTCAACGTCGGCCGCACGACGCGGAGTACGTGCGCACCGCCCGCGCCAAGGGCCTCACCGAACGGGCCATCGTCCTGCGCCACGTCGCCCGCAACTCGGTGAACGCCGCGCTGTCCATGAGCGGCCTCCAGGTCGGCTTCATGTTCGCCGGGGTCCTGGTCGTCGAAAGCGTCTTCAGCTGGCCCGGACTCGGCAGCTACCTGGGCGCCGGCATCCCCGTCTCGGACTTCCCCGCGGTGGCGGGCGTCACGTTCGTCCTGGGCGCCGTCCACATCGCAGCCAACACCGCGGTGGACATCCTCCAGGGCGCCGCCGACCCCCGGATCACCCTCTGAGGGGCGCGGGGGGCGGGCGCCGCCGTCGCCCGCGCGGCCGTCTGAGAGAGTATCCGGCACACACGCCGAACGGATGCCCACCGGAGGCAGCAAGTGCGCATAGGAACAAGGGCGTTGGGGGCGGCGACGGCGCTCGCCGCGGTCACGCTGGGCGGCTGCGGAACGAGCGGGACCGCCACCCCCGACGGCGAGGACGCCCCCCGCCCCGTGCGAACCGCGGCCCCCACGCCGCACGCCCCGGAACCGGACGCGGCGCTGACCGACCCCTCCCCGGAGGAGGACCTCACCACGCCGCTGCCGCCCCCCGAGCCCACGACGACCCCCAGCACCGAGGGACCGCCGCCGCCCACCGACGAACCGGAGACCACCCCGCCCGCCCCCACCTGGGAGGGCCCGCGCCCCGAGGAATGCCAGATCGGCGACGACTACTGGGACGAGTACCTGCGGGACCTGTGCGAGGAGTACATGAACGGCAGCCAGCCGCCCGCCCGTTAATCCGCTCGCGGCCCCCGCCGCGGCAGGCTAGGCTCACGCGCCGTGACCCCGACCGTCGTTGAAACGTTCGCCGCCCTCGCCGCGGACATCCAGACCGGCCCGCCGCGCCTGGGGCCCGTCCGGCTGGTCGCCGTCGACGGCCCCGGCGGCGCGGGCAAGAGCACGTTCGCCGCGCGGCTGGCGGCGGCGTTCGACGGTGGGGTTCCGGTGCTGCACACCGACGACTTCGCGTCCTGGGACGGCACCGAGGACTGGTGGCCCCGCCTGGAGGAGCAGGTCCTGCGCCCGCTCGGCGCCGGCCGCCCCGGGCGTTACCAGCGCTACGACTGGGAGCGCCGGGAACTCGCCGAGTGGCACGACGTCCCGGTGACCGATGTCGTCGTCCTGGAGGGCGTCAGCGCCTCCCGGCTGGCCGTCGCCGACCGGCTGACGCACGCGATCTGGATCGACACCGACCCGGCCACCCGCCTTGGCCGCGGCCTGCTCCGGGACGGCGAGGACGCGCTGCCGCTGTGGCGTGAGTGGATGGCCGAGGAGGACCGGCACTTCGCGTACGACCGGGCCCATGAACGGGCCGGGCTCACCGTGGACGGCGCCCCGGCGCTGCCGCACGACCCGGACCGGGAGTATGTCCGCCGCGCCCCGGCCCACCCCGGCGGCGGTCTCAGTTGATCTCCCACGGCCGGTCGTTGGGGCCCAGCCGCCACAGCCGGTCGTCGCTCGGGTAGGCCGTGTCCAGGTGCAGGGAGTCCCACGCGCCGCCGTGGAACCGGTCGACGGACAGCGCCAGATCCTCGTTCGTCAGCGGCCGCCACAGATACCAGCCGGCCTCCGGGTCGCGCCGGTCGGCGGGCGTCAGCCGCCAGGTCTGGCGGGCCGAGCCGTCGCAGTCGCTCACGGTGGCCGGCACCCCGCGCGCCGGGACCTCGCGGCCGGGCTGGAGGCACTGGCCCGTTTCCCGGTTGCGGATGATGGCGTACCACCCGCCCTCGTCGTCCTCGGTCAGATCGACGTCCCAGGACTCGGTTCTTGCACTCCCTTGCGGATCGCGGAGCGTGATGGCGTCCGCGTTCCGCTCCCGGCCGTCCCGGTCCAGGGCGAGGCGCCCGCCGTCCAGCCTGTTGACCAGGTCCTGGTCGTAGAGGGGCTGGGCGGCGGCGGGCGAGGCCCCGGAGAGGGCGGCCGCGAGCGACAGGACCCCCGCGGTGGCCACCGCGAACAGCGACGCGCGACGACGGCGCACGGACATGAAGCCTCCTTGAACAGAAGTGGGACGGCGGCGGAAAGCCGACCGCAGAGAGAATGCGCCGCCCCGGCGAGCCGCAGGCATCACGGGCCGGGGGTGCACTCGAAGGAGGGACGCCCGGCTAAGATTCCGGACCCACGCGCACAGGGAGGGAACCGATGGCCGTCGGACCCGCGACCAGCGAAACCGTCTATGAACCCGTGCCCTTCTGGGCCAAGATCCCGCACGGACTCTGGCTCACCGAGGCCACCTCCGTCGCCGTCGACTCGAGAGACCGCGTCTATGTCTTCAACCGCGGCAACATGCCGGTCCTGGTCTTCGACCGCGACGGCAACCTCGTCGACATGTGGGGCAACGAAACCCCGTTCAACGGCACCGAGTTGTTCGAGGATCCCTACGGCAACCCCATGCCGCGCTGGCAGGGCAGCCGCTTCCTGCGCGCCCACGCCATCACCGTCGACCATCAGGACCACCTCTGGCTCGTGGACGACGTGGGCAACACGATCACCAAGACCGACACCCGGGGGAACACGCTCCTGGTGCTGGGGACCGGCCGGCCGAGCGCCTTCCAGAGCGGGATCCCCTTCAACCGCCCCACGGACGTGGCCATTTCCCCCAAGACGGGCGAGGTCTTCATCACGGACGGCTACCGCAACTCGCGCGTCCACCGCTACGACGCCGACGGCGGGCACATCACCTCGTGGGGCGAACCCGGCACCGACCCGGGCCAGTTCAGCCTCCCGCACAACGTCGCCATGTTCGGCGACGACGCGGTGATCGTCTGCGACCGGGAGAACCACCGGGTCCAAGTGTTCTCGCTGGACGGCGAGTTCCGCACCGCCTGGCACGCGCACAAGGCCGTCGCCGTCTGCGCCGGCAAGGGCGAGGACACCAACGTCTACGTCGCCGAGCAGGGCCCGCCGCCGGTGCAGCAGGGCGTGCCCGGCATCGGCCACAAGATCCAGGTCTATGACCGCGACGGGCGGCTGGTCACCAGGTTCGGCGCCGCGCTGCCGGGCGAGGCGCCGGACCAGTTCAACTGGCTGCACAGCGTCGCGGTGGACTCCGAGGGCAGCGTCTACGCCGCCGAGGTCTCCTACGTCGAGGTCGGCAGCAAGCTGACGCCGCCGCGCGAGATGGTCAGCCTCCGCAAGTGGCGCCGCGTGCGCGGGTGAGGCGGGGCGCCGCTCAGGCGCCCACGGTGCCGTCGATGCCCTCGCGCAGGAAGTCCGCGTGCCCGTTGTGCCGGGCATACTCGTGGATCAGGTGGAGCATCACCAGCCGCAGCGACACCTCCTCGCCCCAACGCGCCTGGTAGCCCGTCACATTGAGCGACTCCGCCGCCGCCTCGATGCGCCGCGCGTGGTCGACTTCCGCGCGCCAGGCGGCGAACGCCTCGTCGCGGGTCGCGCCGCTCGGGTCGTACGCCGCCTGGAAGTCGCCCTCGTCCGACCACACCAGCGGGATGTCCTCCGCGTTGATCACCCGGCGGAACCAGGTGCGTTCCACCTCGGCCATGTGCCGCACCAGGCCGAGCAGGGACAGCGTCGAGGGCGGCATCGACCGCAGCCGCAGCTCCTCGTCCGACAGGCCCTCGCACTTCATGGCCAGCGTCGCCCGGTGGAAGTCGAGGAAGCCGCGCAGCATTTCCCGCTCGCCGCCGGTCACCGGGGGGCTGACTCGTTCCGTGGTCACCGCTGGGCCTCTGCTTCTCTTTCTCGGGGCGTCTTCTGCCGTTGCGTCCTGCCGGGTCAGGCTACGGCGCCCGGCCCGGCGGCGGCATCTCCTTTCAGCCCCGGTAGGTCTCCAGCAGCCGCAGCCAGATCTCGCTGACCGTCGGGAACGCCGGGACCGCGTGCCACAGCCGCTCCACCGGGACCTCGCCCACCACCGCGATCGTCGCCGCGTGCAGCAGCTCGCCCGCGCCCGGGCCCACGAAGGTGGCGCCGATCAGATGGCCGCGGTCCAGATCGACCACCATCCGGGCCCGGCCCCGGTAGTCGTCGGCGTAGAGCGACGCGCCCGATACGTTCCCCAACTCGTAGTCCACCACGCGGATCCGCCGGCCCCCCTCCTCGGCCTCTCGCGCGGTGAGGCCCACGGCGGCGGCCTCCGGCTCGGTGAACACCACCTGCGTCGTGGCCGCCGCGTCGGCCGTCGCCACGTGCGCGCCCCACGGCGCGTCGTCGACGCGCTCGCCCCGGGCGCGCGCCGCGATCACCGCGCCCGCGATGCGTGCCTGGTACTTCCCCTGATGGGTCAGCAGCGCCCGGTGGTTGGTGTCGCCCGCGCAGTACAGCCAGCCGCCCTCGACGCCGGTGACCCGCAGGGTGTCGTCCACCGTCAGCCAGGACCCCGGCTCCAGGCCGACCGTCTCCAGCCCCAGGTCGTCCGTGGCCGGGCGGCGGCCGGTCGCGAACAGGATCTCGTCGGCCACGAGTCGACCGCCGTCGTCGAGCGACACCGTCACCGGGCCCGAGCCACCGGGGCGTTCGGCGCCGCTGACCGACACCCCGGCCCGCACGTTCACGCCCCGGGCCGCCAGCCCCTCGGCGACCAGTTCCCCGGCGAACGGCTCCATCCGCGGCAACGGCCGTTCGCCCCGCATCAGCAGCGTCACCTCCGAGCCCAGCGCGCTCCACGCCGCCGCCATCTCGGCGCCCACCACGCCGCCGCCCACCACGGCCAGCCGCCCGGGCACCTCCTTGGCGCTCGTCGCGTCCCGGCTGGTCCACGGGCGGGCCTCGGCCACGCCCGGCAGCTTCGGCACCACCGCCCGGCTGCCGGTGGCCACCACCACGGCGTGCCGGGCGGTCAGCTCCCGCGTCCCGCCGTCCGGCGTCCGGACCGCGACCCGGCGCGGCCCGGTCAGCCGGCCGTGGCCGCGCACCAGGTCGATGCCGACCGACTCCAGCCAGGACGCCTGCCCGTCGTCGTGCCAGTCGCCGACGAACCGGTCGCGCCGCGCCAGCACCGCGCCCGCGTCCAGCCGCCCGCCCGCCGCCTCGCGCGCCCCCGCGACGGCGCGGGCGGCGGCGAGCGCGGCGGCCGGGCGCAGCAGCGCCTTGCTGGGGACACAGGCCCAGTACGAGCATTCGCCGCCGACGAGTTCGGCCTCCACGATCGCGGTGGTCAGCCCGGCGGCCCGGGTCCGGTCGGCGACGTTCTCGCCCGTCGGGCCGGCGCCGATCACGATCACGTCGTACGCGGAAGGTTCGGTCATGGGAAACGCTCCTCGGGGCCGTGGCGGAACGGAAAGGGCCGGGGCCCACCGTAGGCCGGGCCCGGCACGGGGCCCACCCGGGCGCGCCGTCGCGCACGCCGTCGCGCGCGCCGGTGAACGCGCCCCGCGCCCGCGCTCCGTCAGGCGGGCGCGGGGGGGCGTGGCGCGTTCCGGTCACCGCGGTCGGCGACCAGGGCGCGGCGCAGCAGCAGCGCCAGCCGGTCGCCGAACTCGTCGGCGGACCAGCCCCGTTCGTTCAGGAGCGTCTCGACCATGTCGGACGAGATGAGCCCGAGCAGCATGTCGGTGGCGCTCGGCACGGTCCACGGCGCGGCGAGCCGCCCCTCGCGCGCCAGCCACTCGGCCAGCCGTCGGCAGTGCGCGAGCTGGGAGGCGATGGTGCGTTCGGCGTGCCGGGCGGCGTCGGCGTCGTGCCGCCGGACGCGGCGCACCGCCTGGTCCACGGCGAGCACGCGCGGATGGTAACGGGCCAGGTGGCGGGCCCATTCGTCCAGCGCGGCCACGGCGTCGGGGGATTCCCAGACCCGCCGCAGCGACGTGTGCAGGCCCTCCTCCCCGGCCAGGTAGTCGAACAGCGCGGTCACCAGCTCGGTGCGGGAGGCGAAGTGCAGATAGATCCCGCGGCGCGAGACCCCGACGCGCTCGGCGACCTCGCCCATCGTCAGGGCCTCCAGGCCGCGTTCCTCCAGCAGCGCGCGGGTGGCGGCCAGGATGGCCGACCGAGTGCGGCGGCTGCGCGCGTTGCGCGGGGCGTCGATGGACCGGCTCATGCCGGACAGCCTTGCACACAACTGCGCGCCCTGTGTACTTTTCTGAAGTGCACGCCATGTGAAGTTGACGAGCGAGGGGCAGTGGACGTGATCATCATCGACGCGCGGCCGGAGCCGCTGACGATCGACCCCGCCACCGGCGCGGTCGTCGTCATCGACATGCAGAACGGCTTCGGGGCCCCCGGCGGCGGGCTCGACCACGGCGGCGGCGACATCTCCGTCATACGGGCCGCCATCGAGCCCACCGCCCGCGTCCTGGCCGCCGCCCGGTCCGCCGGGCTCCGCGTGATCTACCTCCGGCACGGATACGCCCCGGACCTGTCCGACATGGGCGAGCACGACGCCAAGAACTGGCTCGTTCACGCGGCGGCGGGCGTCGGCACGCCGCTGACCGCGCCGGACGGCACCCCGGGCCGCGTCCTGATCCGCGACACCTGGAACACCCGCGTTCTGGACGAACTGACGCCCGAGCCGGGCGACATCGAGATCGGCAAGACCCGGTTCAGCGGCTTCCCCGGCACCGACCTGGACGCCACGCTGCGCCGGCTCGGGATCCGCACCCTGGTGGTCACCGGCTGCACCACCAGCATCTGTGTGGAGTCGACGATCAGGGACGCGATGTTCCGCGACTACCGCGCGCTGCTGCTGGAGGACTGCACCGGCGAGCCGCAGGGCGCCGAGTACCACGCCTCCTCGCTCGCCCTGATCGAGCGCAACTTCGGCTGGGTCGGCGACTCGGCCGGCTTCCTGCGGGCGGTGGCCGCCGCCGGATAGACCCGCCTCCGCCGGGGTACCCGGGGACGATGGCGCGAGGAACGAGGGGCCCCGGCCCGGAGGACTACGACGCCGGGCCGTATGTGCCCGAGGACGCGGGCCTGCCGGACCTGCGGCGGGCCGCCGCGGGCTGCGAGGGCTGCCCGCTGTACCGGGACGCCACCCAGACCGTCTTCGGCGCGGGCGATCCGGCGGCCCGCGTGCTGCTGGTGGGGGAGGAGCCCGGCGACCGGGAGGACCGGCGCGGCGAGCCGTTCGTCGGCCCGGCCGGCCGGGTGCTGACGCGGGCGGTGGAGGAGGCCGGCATCGACCCGGACGACACGTACATCACCAACGCGATCAAGCACTTCAAGTTCGGCCGCCCCGGCGGCGGGAAGCGGCGCATTCACAAGCCGCCGAGCCTGCGTGAACTGACCGCCTGCAAGCCCTGGCTCCAGGCCGAACTCCGCGAGATCTCCCCGGAGGTGGTCATCGCCCTCGGCGCCTCGGCGGGCAAGGCGCTGCGCGGCTCGTCGTTCCGGGTCACCCGCGAACGCGGCGTCCCCCAGCCGCTGCCGCTGCCGGGCGGCGAGGGCAGCACGATGGTCGCCACGATCCACCCCTCCGCGATCCTGCGCGCCGACGAGGAACGCGAAGCCGTCTACGCCGAGTTCGTCACCGACCTGCGCGTCGCGGCCCGCCTGCTGCGCTGACCGCCCCAGGGCCGACGGTGCCGAATGAGCCGGTTGACGTGAGCCGCTACGACGCGCCCCGGCCGAGCTCCGCGAGCCGGGACAGGGCGGGCAGCGCCCGGGCGATCGCCTGCCGCTCCTCGGCCGTCAACCGGGCCAGGAGCGGCACCAGATGGCGCGTCCGGTCGGCGTGGCGGGACCGGCCGATCCGCCGCCCGGCCTCGGTGATGTGGACCAGGACCGCGCGCCCGTCGCTCGGGTCGGGGCGGCGTTCCACCAGCCCCTCCCGTTCCAGCCGGGTGACGAGCTGCGTGATGCCGGGCTGGCTGATCTGCTCGGTCCTGGCCAGCTCGGACAGCCGCATCGGGCTGCCGCGGGTCGCCAGCGTGTCCAGCACCGACAGCGTCGTGAAGGGCAGCTTCTCCAGCGTGGGGAGCCGGATGTAGAAGCGGTTGAAGTTCTCGATGGCCGCGGTGAACGCCTCCGCGTCCAGGCCGTCGTCGGGGGTCTCGTGCACGCCGGAAATATATCGCAGATTTATTTAAGCTGCTTATGCTGTTCGGGTACGCACCCCGCGTCGACGCAAGGAGAGACACCATGACTGTTCGTATCGGCATCAACGGATTCGGGCGGATCGGCCGCAACGTCTTCCGGGCCGCGGTCGCGCGCGGCGACGACCTGGAGATCGTCGCGCTCAACGACCTCGGCGACGTGGCGACCATGGCCCATCTGCTGGCCTACGACTCCGTCCTGGGCCGCTTCCCCGGCGAGATCACCGCCGAGCCCGGCGCGATCCGGGTCGGGGACACCACCGTCCGCGTCCTGGCCGAACGCGACCCGGCCGGCCTGCCGTGGGGTGAGCTGGGGGTGGACGTCGTCATCGAGTCCACCGGCGTGTTCACGCGGGCCGACAAGGCCCGGGCACACGTCGACGGCGGCGCGAAGAAGGTCATCATCGCCGCCCCGGCCAGCGGCGAGGACGTCACCGTCGTGCTCGGTGTGAACCAGGACGCCTACGACCCGGAGCGCCACACGATCATCTCCAACGCCTCGTGCACCACCAACTGCCTGGGCGTCCTGGCCAAGGTGCTGCACGACGCGGTGGGCATCGAGGCGGGCATGATGACCACCGTTCACGCCTACACCCAGGACCAGAACCTCCAGGACGCCCCGCACAAGGACCTGCGCCGCGCTCGCGCCGCCGCCCTCAACATCGCGCCCACCTCCAGCGGCGCGGCCAAGGCCATCGGCCTGGTCCTGCCCGAACTCCGGGGCCGCCTGGACGCGTTCGCCCTGCGGGTGCCCGTCCCCACCGGCTCGGTCACCGACCTGACCGTCACCACCAGCCGCCCCACCACCGTGGACGAGATCAACGACGCCTACGCCCGCGCCGCCGCCGGTCCCTACCGGGGCCTGCTGTCCTACACCGAGGCACCCATCGTCAGCACCGACATCGCGGGCGACCCGGCCTCCTGCGTCTTCGACGCCGAACTCACCCGCGTCGTCGGCCCCCAGGTCAAGGTCGTCGGCTGGTACGACAACGAATGGGGCTACTCCAACCGCCTCATCGACCTGGCCCTCCTGGTCGGCGGCACCCTCTAACCCGCGCGCCGGAAGAGGGCCGCCCACAGGAACGGCTCGCCGAAGCGCGGCGAGTCCGGCGGCTCCTGACGCATGCGGCGCAGTTCGACCTCCATCAGACCGGCGAAGATGTGGCGCAGGGATTCGGGCGTATAGGCGAGGCCGCCGTGCAGGCGGGCGTCGCGGTAGAACTCCGCGTCGTCGAGCTCGGATCCCATCGCCCCGGCCGCGAAACAGGTCAGGGCGAGATGGCCGCCGGGCGCCAACGCCCGGTCCAGGAAGGCGAGATAGCTGATCCGGCGGTGCGGCGGCAGATGGTGGAAGCAGCCGGAGTCATAGATCAGGTCGTAGGGGCCGGCGAGTTCGGTGCCGACGAGGGCGAACGCGTCGCCGCGGCGGAACCGCACCTCGGCCCCCGCCTCGGCGGCGCGCTCCTCGGCCCAGGCGAGGGCCGTGGGGGAGAGGTCGACGGCGTCCACCTCGAAGCCCAGCGAGGCGAGACGCAGCGCGTTGCGGCCCGGACCACAGCCCAGGTCGAGCGCCCGGCCCGGGGTGATCAGACCGCGTTCGAGGTACGACACCAGGCTCTCGTCGGGCTTCGCGACGAAGAACGGCACCTCCTTGTCGCGGTCCGCGTAGAAGCCGTCCCACCAGGAGGCGCCGCCGCCCTCGCTCCAGCGGTCGGCCTCCGGCGCGAACAGGCCGTCCAGCAGCCGCAGGACGTCCTCCACGGTGCGCATGTTCCGGTCCATCGAACTCCCCTTTCCGCTGCGCCGATCGTAGGCTCCGGCATGGTAAAAGCCCAGCTCAGAAGAGGTACGCGAAAGCCGCCCAGGCCCGGCTGGGCACCTGGCGGGGTCGCGGAGAAGCCTTGGCCCGGGGACCGGTGGGAACCCCCGCGGACACCCCCGCGAGGGCCCGTCCCGGGGCCTTTTCGGGGCCCGCCGGAGAGGGTTTTTCGGCGTTAACCGCTGCCTCCCGGCGGGCTGCGGCCTTACGGCCGGTCCCGCGCGAGCGGCGAAGGGCCATGGTGATGCACTCCTATCGAAAGACCGGTGTGGTTGCTTCCGACGCCTCGACAAAATGGCGACGGACACCCCGCCTTCAGCGGGACTAAGAAGTCCTCGTTCAATTCCTTATTCATCTTCAGATGGCGCACACTGGTGCGTCGTTTCGTCCCATAGGAAAACGCCGCATTCGCAGCGCCTGACTTCGGGAACCGGCTCGCGCAGATACTGCGGCGCATCATCGGATGCGAGCTCGTCAATGCTCACGCCCCAGAACCCACGTTGTCCGCCGCGCTGACTACTTCCGTTGGGCGACCCGCCCGTCTGTGCCATGTCAGCCTGCCTCCAACGAACAGGTTGGCCACGCCCCTGAGCCTTGCCCATGGCTGCGGAGGCACCTCCTATGCGCGGTAGAGCAGTTCACTGCACAAGCCTCTGTACGACGGCTCATGCAGCGTGCCCGTGCGCCTACGGGGAGTTAACTCCTCTGGCCGCAGAGTGACTTGCACAGCACTTGCACAGATGCGGGCGCCCAGCTCGGGGGCGTGGGACTATGGGAGAGCACCTGAACCAACTCTCAGGGGAATGACCATGACTGGGACACGTCTGGCTCCGGGGGCGAACGTTGCGAAACTCCGCAAGGAACGAGGGCTTCAACAAGCCCAGCTCGCCCGATTGGCTTCTGTCTCCGTATCTCTGCTGAGCAAGATCGAGGTAGGGGACCGAACACTTACTCCGGCAACAGCCGCCGCACTGGGGCGCGCCATGGGCGTATCGATGGCCGAGGTGCAGGGACGTGATCCCGTGGCGCGGTCAGAAGAGGCCACAGTGATGGATCTCAGGGCTGCGATTCGCGATTACGACCTCCCTCGCACCGCCCCGCCCCAGAAAGAGGAGCTGCGCGCCCGGTTGACCAGCATCGACGAATTGCGAGACTCGGTCAATCTTTCCGTGTTAACGCCGCTGCTGCCCGTCGCGTTGCGCGACGCCACCTCTTATGCGTGCTCGGCAAATAGCGCGGAGGGCTGGGCCATACTGGCGGACGTCTATGGCGCCATCTACTGGCTCTCCGCTCGGCATCGCTGGATGGATTTGGCTGAGTTGGCAGTGTCCCGTCAGCGCTGGGCGGCGGAGCAGAAGCCCAATCCCTTGAGCGCGGCAGTCGCAGCCAGGGATAGAGCAGGAACATACTTGAACTTCGGGGATTGCGAGGGAGGGCTTACTCTCATCGACCGAGCCATCGCGGCGGCCGAGAGTGCGCTTTCGGGAGAGGAGAGAGACATCGCCGTCGGCATCCTGAACTTGCGTGGGATGACGTTGGCGGGCAGGCTCCGCGATGACAAAGAGGCCAAGAGGGAAGCTAATCGACACGTCCAGTACGCCAGGCGCGTGTCGGAATACTTTTCCTCAGACTTCAAAGTGCACGGGGTTACTTTTGGCCCCAGGAATACTCTCGCCCATCAACTGGCAACATGGGTTGATCTGGGCAAGCCGAGAGATGCCCTGGAGCTCACCGATAATTTGGGGCAAGCTCTTCGGGGTCTGCCGCCGACTCGCCTAGCGCCGAGTTACATCACCAAAGGCAGGGCGCAATTGGATATGGGCGACAGCGATGGCGCCCTCGAAAGCCTTGCTTCTGCGTGGGAGATCGCCCCACAACTGACACGCATTCACCCCATGGCGCAGGAGGTTTTGCGCGTTGTGGGATCAATGCACAAACGGAGCAATCCACTGCTGACACGACTTCTGGAACTTTCGGGATTGGGACCCTGACTATCGGGCGTCGCAGCTCGCAGAAGCCGACTGGCTGGGGCGGACGGCCTCCGAGGTCCGAGGCGGGCACCATGGAACGAGCCTCGAAGAGCGGGGGCCCCATCGGGCCTGATGCGGTGCCGCTACGTGCGGCTCGGCCGTGTTGCGCTGCGCGAGATGCTCCCCGTCCGGCTGTGCCGCCGCGTCATCGGTGGCGTTGAACGTCGGTCACTCCGGCGCGAACTCGTATCGCAGCTCGTAGAGGTGACCGGCCTTGGCCATGACCGTGACCTCGATGGGACGCTCCTCGTCGCTGTAGACGACGCGCAGAGTCCGAAGGATCGGCAGGCTGCTGGGAAGCCGGAGCGCCGTGTACTGCTCCTGCGTGGGTACCCGGGCGGAGACGCGATCCACGCTGCGCCGGGGCGGGTGGCCCAGCTCGGCAAGGAGAGTCGGTGTGCCGCCCTTGATCTTGCGGCGTTCCATCATCGGGGTGCCGCGGGCGATCTCCAACGGGTAGTAGGACTTGACCAGTTCCACGGGCTCATCGTCGTTCATGAGGATCTGGCGGCGGAGCAGCGCGGTGCCACCTTCTGGCAACTCCAGTGCGACGGCGACATCAGCCGGGGGAGTGGTCTCCGCCACGTCGAGCAGCTTGCTCCGCGCTCGCACACCATGCTTCGCGGCCTCGGTGAGCCAGCGGTAGGCCTCGCCGGGGCCCGCGGGGGCCATGGAGGAGGCGGGCCGCACGGTCCGCTGGCGGTGCTCGCGGACGGTGACAGCGGCGCCGGGCCGGCCGATGACCAAGTGCTCGTCCTTGAGGAGCCGCAGAGCCTTTTGCACGGTCGCGTTCGAGGCACTGAATCTGGTCTTGAGCTGGGCTGTGGATGGAAGCTTGGCGCTCGGGGACAAGTCGCCGCTCATGATTTCGTCGCGCAGGTCGGCGGCGATCCGCTCGTGCAGCGAGCGGGGGTCGTGTGCGTCCGCTTCGGTCTTGGGCACGGTCATCCGATCCTGAGCTCGTAACGCAGCCGCTGGCGCTGTGCGGGCATGACCATCATGTCGGCTTGAATCGGCCGGTCGTCGCCGTCCAGCGTGAGCCGTGTCAGCCGCAGAACGGGCTCGTGTGGTTCTGTCCGCAGCGCTTCTCGTTCGTCCTCGCTGGGCATCCGGGCGGTCACGTCCTCGCGGACCCGGGCGCCCACATGCCCGAGTTCGGCGAGCAGCGTCACCGCTCCACCGGGAATCCTGGCCGTCTCGGCGAGACCGGTGCCCCGAGCGATATGCGCCGGGTAGTAGGTGTCCGTCAACTCGCATGGCTCGCTGTCGAGATACATGATCCGCCGACGTACCACGACATCCGCCCCCACGGACACCCCGAACAGCGCAGCAACCTCGGGCGGCGCCGCGACTTCCCCGGCATTGACGATGCGCTGACTGCCTCGCCGCCCCTTGGCCGCGGTCTCAGCGCCCCAGGCGTCTGGCTGACCCTTCTCGCGCGGCGTCAGGTACGGCATCGAGGTGCTGATCCACTCGCTGGTGCTCACGGCGTCCTCCCGTCCAGCGGACGATCTTCCGACCTTGCTGCTTTACACGGTAAGCGAACCCTTGAAGAGATCCACGCCCTGGCCGACATCCTTGCTGCCTTTCGTGAATAGCAGTACGGTGCTCGCGGGTGTGCAGCCCAGGAACGAGGTGGTGATCGACCGTGTCCCTGTCACGGCAATGCGACTCCCCCGGCTCCGCACCTCCGCTCGCTCCGCGTCGGCAGGACCACATGGCTGCCGTTCAATCATGGCCATCACACCGGACCACATCCGCGAGACCGTCGACGAGTACCTGGAGGCCCACCCGGACGAGAAGCGGGAACTCGGGCCCGTCCTCGACCTCCTCGACGCCGGGGCCGACCTCACCTCAAGGAAGGAGTTCCGCGGACACGCCACCGCTGGGGCGATCCTCGCCGACCCCGACGGCCGCGTGCTCCACATCCACCACCTCGCCCTCGACCGCTGGCTCCTGCCCGGCGGGCACCTCGAGGCCGACGATTCCCGGCTCGTCGACGCGGCGCGGCGCGAGCTGACCGAGGAGACCGGCATTCCCGTTTCGGTCGTCGTCCCGGCAGGACCGCGCCCGCTGCACATCGATGTGCACCCCATCCCCGCCAACGATGCCAAAGGCGAGCCCGAACATCAGCACGTCGACTTCCGGTTCCTCTTCCGCACCACCTCGGCCGACGTCGGCGAGCTTCAGACGGAGGAGGTCACCGCCGCGGCGTGGCGCGACGCCGGGACCATCGCGGACGAGACGCTGCGCAGCCGCGTCATGCAGGCCCTGCGCTGACCTGATCGCCCGAGCCAGCGACTGACTGTGACGGCGGGCAAACCCTCGCGGCCGTGGCACCTGGGAGCCGCTGCTCGTGGCCCCGGCCATCATTCTCCCGATGGCCGGGGCTCTTCCGGTACCTTGCACGCCACACCGGTGACCCCGCACGGGTTCCAGGACACTGAGTTGGGACGACACCGCCGCCTTCCCCACCGAACGGCTCCCGGGCAACTCCTCGCTACGGTCTGCGTCTGACATGCGCAGGAGGTGGGCAATGAGGTCAGAGCGGGACGGCGATCGGCCGGAGGACGGGTGGCCTGGGGAGTGGGTCGATCCGCGGTAGGCCGACCTGGTCGTGAGGCTCGACATGGCATGGCGTGACGGGTTCGCCGTGGCGGTTTCCGGTACGAGCCGCCCGGATCGCCGTCCCGTCGAGTGAACTCGCCTGCGGTGTCGGTCAGTTGACGGCGTCGGTGTCGTAGCGCGTGCGGGCCGCCAGGACGTCGTCCATGTTCTGCTCCGCCCAGTCCTTGATCGCCCGCATGACGGGAAGGAGGCCCCGCCCCAGGGGCGTCAGGGCGTAGTCGACGCGGACCGGCACCGAGGGGGTGACGGTGCGCTGCACAAGGCCGTCGCGTTCCAGCGTTCTCAGCGTCTGCGTCAGCATCTTCTGGCTGATGCTCGCGAGCCGTCGGGACAGGTCGCTGTAGCGCTGCGGGCCCTCGGCGAGCGCGTTGACGGCCAGGCCGACCCACTTGTTGCTGATCCGGTCGAGCAGCTGCCGCGTGGGGCACTCGGCCAGATACGCGTCATAGGCGGCGCGGACGTCCGGGGGCGTTGCCATGGCTCTCCTCCAGGTTCGGTACGCACTGCAAAGTGCCTACTTCACAATAGAGAGTAGCTCTCCATAGGGTCGTTGGTGGCAGGAACCCCTGCGATTCATGTGAGGAGTCGGCGATGCGAGCCGTAGTTGCGAAGTCCTTCGGCGGACCGGAAGTTCTGGATGTCACCGAGGTGCCGGTGCCCGCGCCGGGCGCCGGGCAGGTGCGCGTCCGGGTCGAGGCCGCCACCGTCAACCCGGTTGACCTGGCGACGCGTTCGGGCGTGCTGGCCACGGTCGGGCTGATGACCGCGCGCGATGTCACTGGCATCGGCTGGGACGTGGCCGGACGCGTCGACGAAGTCGGCGCCGGCGTCACGGCGTTCACCCCCGGGGACAGGGTGATCGGGCTGCACGACCGGCTCGATGTGCCGCTGGGCGCCTACGCCGAGTTCGTGGTCCTCGACGCCGACGCCCTCGCGCCGGCGCCCGACGGCCTTTCGGCGGCCGAGGCCGCCACGCTGCCCCTGAACGGGCTGACCGCCCTCCAGGCGCTGGACCTGCTCGGCCTCCGGCCGGGCGCGACGCTGCTGATCACCGGCGCCGCGGGCGCGGTGGGCGGCTTCGCGGTGGAACTGGCCGCGCTGCGCGGCCTGCGCGTGGTGGCCGTGGCCGATGCCGGGGACGAGGCGTTCGTCCGGGCGGCGGGCGCACGGTGGTTCGTGCCCCGCTCCGCCGAACTCGGCGAAGCGGTCCGCGCGTTGGTGCCCGGCGGCGTGGACGGCGCGCTGGACGCCGCGGTGCTCGGCGTGCGGGCGCTGGACGCCGTGCGCAACCGGGGGGCCTTCGTCTCGCTCATCGCCGGAGCGGCACCGCTTCCACTGCGGGGCATCCGGGTCGCCGAGCAGTGGGTCGCCGCGGACGGAGCGGCCCTCGCCTGGCTCTCCTCACTGGCCGCCAGCGGCCGGCTGACCCCGCGCGTCGCGGACAGCCTGCCGCTGGAACAGGCGGCCCAGGCACAGGAGTTGCTCGCCAAGGGCGGCCTGCGGGGACGGCTCGTCCTCACCCCGTGACATCGCCGGGCGCCACCCCGACGCGGCCGATCGGGAGCAGCGCCGGGGCGGGGGCGCGGCAGCCGGCGTCTCCCGTCACGCCGCCGCAGCGGGCCTTGGCCGGCACCGGCTACCTCGTGACCAGCAGGCCTATCGCGATGGGCAGCGAGACCCGCCGTGACCGCCGGTGACCTCGGAGCAGTCAACGGCGGTATTACGGACAGCCCCCGGCCGCGCAGGTCAACCCGGCGGCCATCGAGGCGATGAAGGAGGTCGGCACCGACATCTCCGCCGAGCAGCCCAAGTCCCTGACCACCGAGGCCGTGCGGGCGTCCGACTATGTGATCACCATGGGCTGCGGCGACGCCTGCCCGGTCATCCCCAGCAAGAACTACCTCGACTGCCAGTCGGACGACGCGGTCGGCCGGGGCATCGAGGCGGTCCGCCCGATCCGCGACGAGATCCGGCTCGCGTCGAGACGCGATCGCCGAGATGGACGCTCGGCGAGAGGGGCCCGACATGGCGCGCCGGACGGCGTCCCCGTAGCCACCGATTGGTGACGACTCGCGACGACGTGCCGACGAAATCCGCTCCCCCGAACGGCCCAACAAGCCGTCTTGCCCGCAACCGCAGTCCCCTTTCCGCGCGTTACTAGAGCAGGGTGCCTGGCGCCCGCGCCGGACACCGGGGGTGTGCCCCGGCGGCCACCCGTGCACTCGATATCATCCGGGAATCAGCTCAGCAGGGGGGTATTGCGTGAGTCAGGCGGGACAACAGGCAACGAGCGAGCAGGACTTACGGCCTCCCAGGCGCTACAGCCTGATCACGCCGACGGAGTGGTTCCGCATTCCGCTGCGTTCACAGGAGAAGCGGGAACGGTCCGTCCGGGTGCTGCTGGACAGGACCTATCCGAACCGCGACGAGCACGCCGCGCGGCGCCGAGAGCTCCGGGAGTTGCTGTCCGGCCTGGTGGACCGGGCGGCGCACCGCGACGGGCTGGAGCTGTACCTGTCCACCCAGGCCGTGCTGGGCGTGCCGGTGCCGGCCAGCCTGCTGGTCCTCGTCGAGCCGGAGAACCCCGCGCTGCCGTCGCAGCCGCCGGTGGAACTGCTGGCCGACGGACTCCGCGCCAAGTACGGGAAGCAGGCCGAGGTCACGACCGTGCGACTGCCGTCCGGGCCGTCGGTGCGCTGCCGTCGTCAGGTGCTCGGGGAGGGGGCATTGGAGCTCGGGCAGACCGCCGACCGTCCGAGCACGGCGCTCGACCACTACCTGCCCCGCCCGCACTCCACCGCCTGGCTGGTGCTGACGTTCACCACACCGATACCCGAACTCGCCAATGCCCAGGTCGAGATGTTCGACGCAATCGCGGCATCCCTGCAGTGGTCGTAGGAGCCGGTCGTAGTCGTAACAGCCGCGTTCATCAGGGCGCCGGGACACTCGGTGGCCCGAGGGGAGGGAGAGACAATGTCCGATCTCGTTGTCACGGTCGAGGATGTCGGGCGGCTCGGCGAGAAGCTGCGTTTCGTGGCCGGCGAGTTCGACGGTGCCCAGGACATCGCCGAGGACTACGCCGACGAGGTCTGCCACGGCGATCTGGCCCACGAGCTGGAGCAGTTCGCGGAGAGCTGGAAGATCCACCGCGGCAAGCTGATGGAGGGGCTGACCACGCTCGCCGAGCTGGCGCAGTCGGCGGCGGAGGGCTACGACGGGCTCGAAACCGCGTTGGCCAACGCGCTGCAGGGGGAGGGCTGAACGATGAGCGGACGGCCCACGGACTGGCACCCGCTGACCGAGAGCGGCGACGATCCCTTCCCGGTGACTGGGAGCTGGTGCAGGAGGCTGCGGCCCGTTACCGGCGCACCGCGGACTCCATACAGACGGCGCGGAACCTGCTGCGGGAAGTGACGGACAGCCGGGAGGGCTGGCAGTCGGACGCGGGGGAGGCCTTCCGGGAGAAGGCCAACGAAGTGTCGGACGACGTCTGGCGCGCCTACGGCCGCTACGACGCCACGGCCAACGCGCTGGCCGAGTACTGGCCGCACCTGCAGGACGTGCAGGAGGAGAGCCTGGATCTGCGGCGGCAGGCGCAGCAGGTGCAGGAGGAGCTGGACAGCCTGGGCCCCCGGGTGGAGGCGGCCGAGGAGGAGGACTCCGAAACCCACGAGCAACACGCGGCTCTGCAGGGTCAGATGGAGAACGCGCGGGCCGAACTGACCCGGCTGCGCAATCGGCTGGCCCAGTTGATCGAGGACAAGGATGTCGCGGCACAACGGGCGGCGGACGCGATCGGGGAGTTCATCGGCGGCGACGGGCTTACCGACGGCTTCTGGGACCGGATGGGCGCGGCCTGGGACGCCTTCCAGGACTTCATGGCCGCCGTCGGAGAGATCGCCGGGCAGATCGCCGCGATCGCGGGACTGGCGTCGCTAGTCCTGTGTTGGGTCCCGGTCCTCGGCCAGGCACTCGCCGCCGTCGCCACGATCGCCACCGCCCTCTCTCTACTGGCGAACGCTGTCAATGGGGACTGGCACGGCGTCATGCTGGACTCCATCGGCCTGCTCACCTTCGGCATCGGCCGGGTCGCCGGAGCTGCGGCCCGGGCGGCACGCGGCCCGGGGAGTCGGGCGGTGTTCAACACGGCTCGTGAGGGCCTCGAATCAGGCCTCGACTCGGCCCAACGCCTGAGTCGGCTGCGCGAGATGGGGGTAAGCCCTCGCGCTGTGCTGAGCCACTTCCGCCAGTCGCAGGCAGCCACCGAGTTGGCCGAGGCGCCGATCCACGCCTTCGGCCGCTCGTTCAACCCCGGGGCTCTGGGCTGGGGTCGGCATGCTTTCCACGGCGCCGGAACTGATCTCGCCGGCAGCTTTCGGGGTTTCAACCCCGCGAATTGGTCAATTAATTTCAGTCTGAGGGCTGCGGCCAACCCCACTGCTATGGGTTCCGCCACTTCCGCTTCGGCTGGCGCTGCGGCCGCCGCAGCGAGCCGGGCCACCGTCTTCGAATTCGGGAGCTGGGCCGCCGGCACAGCAACGACCCTGGTCACGCATGACCCGGAGGGGCAGGGGCCTGGTGGCTTCCAGTTGACCTTCCCTCTCCCCAGAGAGGTCTCGTTCGAGGGGGACATGCCGTTCTCTTCCCCACCGCCGGAACCGCTGGCGATGGCGATAAGCGAGCCCGTCATGGTGGGCGAGTTCTCCTACCAGGAGAGTGAGGCGCTCGTTCAGTGACCCAGTGGTTCTCGCAGTTCGACTACCCAGGGCTCGGGGGCTGGCTGGATCTCCCGACGCACGCGCTGGACGGTGCTGAGCGGGCGGCGCAGGAGGTCGCCGATCGGGAGGGCGAGCGGATGCATGAGTACGCCGAGGCGGTGTATCCGGAGCTCAAGGTGATTTGGGAGGGGATGCGGGAGCGGCGTGCCGCGCCTGTGGTGGTGTACGTGCCTCCTGTCCCGCTGTCCACCCGGCCCCTGGTGCCGGTCAGCGCGTACGTTCAGGCACGGAAGTGCCTCCCGGAAGAGCGCACCGTGGAGGCGATCACCGAGTTGGTGAGCTCGCTGCAACCAGACCGGTTCGGGGAGGCGGAGATCACGGCGGTCACACTTCCTGCGGGCCCGGCCTGCCGGGTCCAGGAGGTGCTGATGAACGACGCGGGCGACGACGAGCGTCGCTTCATGATCGAGCACATCGACTATTACGTCCTGCCGCCGGAGTGCCCCGAGGGCATGTTCAAGTTCTCCGTCACCTGGTCCAGCTTTGCCCTCGGCCCGGACATGACCGACACGACTGATGTCATGGCCGCCTCGTTGCGGATAGAGAAGAGGGGATGACCGGCCCCCTGCGGGATGGGAGCCGTCGCCGGGAAACAGGAGAGGTAGCCGGCCGAAGCGGGGCCACGGCCCGGTGACGGATGGGACTAAGGGAGCTGAATGATGACCGAGTGGGTGCCCACGTTCGACTATCCCGCCGAGGATTGGCTGCTGTTGGACGTGACCGTCCAGGACGGCGCCGAGCGGGCGGCACAGCAGGTCGCCGACCGAGGCGGGCGGCAGAACAAGCGGTATGCCAAGACCCTGTACCCGGAGCTGAAGAGTGCATGGCAAGACAGGCTGGTGGACGGCAGTGAGCCAGCGGTCGTGTACGTGCCACCGGTCCGGCGCAACGTGGAGCCCCTGTTGCCCGCCAGCATCGAGGCCAGGCGGACAGTCCCCGACTTCGAGCGGACGTTGGCGGGGGCCTTTGAGCACGCCAGCAAGCCGCTTGATCCCCCGCTGACCCGTGTCGGGGAACCGGAGATCTCGACCGTGCAGTTGCCCGCGGGTCCTGCCTGCCGGGCCTACGGGGGCCTCCTCTCCGACACCGGTTACCGCGGAGAGCAGATGCCGATCGAGTATGTGCGCCACTACGTGTTCGCGCAGGAATACCCCGAAGAAATCCTCCTGTTCGCCGCCACCTGGATCCCCGGCACCATCGACCCCGGGGTCGTCGAGCTCGTCGACCGGATGGCCGCCACGCTCAGGTTCGTTCCCCGCGGCTCGGGCGAGGGGCCGCGGCCGGTGCTGGCCGGGCCCGGGGCGCGCATCGTCTTCGACGAGGTGCAGATCGGCAAAGGGCTGCACCCTCTGGCGCAGCAGGGCTTCGTCACCATCGACCGGGACCAGGGCATGCTGTCGCTGCTGGACAACGATCAGCGGCTGATCGCCGGTGCGCCCGTGCGCGAGGTCAGTGCCTGGCCGATCCGGGCCTCCCTGAGCACGACGGTCGGCTTGGAGATCAACGGCATCACCTACAACGCCGCGCCCGGCCGCGGCAGTTACCCCAAGGCGTTCACCCTGCCCACCGATCTGATGCAGGGACACAGCGCCGCCGACCAGCTCCTCCAGCTCATCGAGGAGAACGGCGGCAAGCGGCGGTGACCGGTGAGCAGCCGCGCCCGGGGTGGGTGTATCGATGGGGCTCGGGCATCGTGGTGGTGGTCGCGGTGGGCGGGGCCGCGTTGGTCGGGCTGGCCGGGGGGCCGGTGGCGATCGCGGTGCTGGTCGGGGTGGTCTGCGGCTACCTGGCGTGGGCCGCGCTGACGTTCCGGGCCGAGGCGGCGATCCCGGAAACCGTCGATCGCTTACGGATGTTCGAGGACGATGATCCGGAGTTGGCCCCCGTTCGGCGGGTGTACGAGCGAGCTCTGGAACTCCAGGCGAGTCTGGCGGTGAGCCCCGATCAGTTCCGGCCGCCGCTGGCCGGCGCCGTGCGCGGCGCGTCGGCGGTCGCTCAGGAGCTGGCCGGGGGCGCTGGAGGTGCTGGCCTTCCTGGCGACCGAAGACAAGAACGCCGACGCGGCGCGGCAGTCGGCCGGTCCCTGGCGGCCGGGGCCGCTGAGCTGGGCGCGGCGGTCGAGGGCCCGCGGCGCGGCGATCGGCGCCGCCGTTCGCGCCGGCCTGAACGCTGGGGCACGCGAAGGGATGCTGCGCGCCCTGTCCACCGCCGTCCGGCACGTGGAGGACGTCGCCGCGCGAGCTGCCCGGGCCATCCGGGCGCCCGGCGCCCTGCGGGACGAGAACGCGGCAGGACAGGGCCCGTCCGCAGCCGACCTGGCGGACTTGAACCAGGCCAGGAAAGCCGCGCGGGCGAGCCTGCGCGAGGTCGCGGATGTGTTCCAGGGGGCGAGATGGCGCACGCCCGGCGCCATCGGACACCAGGCGGGCCGGGTCATGCTCGTCACCCTGGCCTACCTGGCCGGGCTGGCGCTGCTGGTCCTGGCCGGCGTGCCGGAGCCGGGCGGCCACGTGCTCCTGCTGATCGTGCTGGGCCCGCTGCTGGGCTCGATCGGCGTGCGCTGCCTCGGGTGGCGGGCCATGGCCGCCCTCACGGTGCTGACCCTGATCCTCCCGGCCATCGCGCTGTTCTTCGGCGGGCACGCCTATCACGACGCGTTAGGCGAGCGGACGACGGCGACCGTCACCGCCCGGTCGGGGAGCGGCGGGGAGAACTACGAGCTGCGAGAGGAGCCGGGGGGCGAGGACCTCGGTACCGCGGCGATCCCGCCGAAGGAGGCGGTCGAGGTGGGGGAGCGGCTGGAGGTGTCCGTCGACCCGCTCGGGTGGGTCGCCCCGTTCCCCGTCGACCGCCTGGGCGGGACCGCCCCATGGGGCGTGCTCCTCGGCGCCTGCGCGCTTGGCACCCTGGTGGCGGCACCGGCCGACCTGGCGCGCGAGGTGCGCCGCGTCCGGCGGCGGGTGGGCGCGGCGACCTGACGGGCGCGCGCCGCCGCGCCCCCTCACGCCGAGCCCCGCACGATCAACGACGTGGGCAGCATCACCCGCTGCCGCGCGGTGCCCCGCTGCGCGATCTCCTGGAGCAGCAACTCCGTGATCGTGCGCCCGATTTCCTCCACCGGCTGGCGCACGCTCGTCAGCGGGGGATCCGTGTGCCGGGCGACGATCGAGTCGTCGAAGCCGACCAGCGCCACATCGTCCGGGACCCGGCGGCCGTGGCGGCGCAGCTCGGCCAGGGCGCCGGCCGCCATCACGTCCGAGGCGGCGAAGACGCCGTCCAGATCCGGGTGACGCTCCAGCAGGGCGCGCATCGCCAGCCGGCCGCCCTCCTCGGTGAAGTCACCGGTGGCGATGAGGGTTTCGTCGGGGGCCAGGCCCGCGTCAACCAGCGCCTCGCGCCAGCCGCTCAGCCGGCTGTTGCCGACGTCCATGTCCAGCGGGCCGGTGATCGTGCCGATCGTCTTGCGACCCCGGCCCAGCAGATGCCGCACCGCCTCCGCCGCCCCGCCCACGTTGTCGGAGTGGACATGGGTCAACGACTCCTCGGGGGACCGCCGTCCGGCCAGGACGGTGGGCAGTTCAAGTGTCTCCAGCAGGCCCGGCAGCGGATCGTCCCGGTGCACCGAGACCAGCAGCACGCCGTCCACCCGACGGGCCGTCAGGAACTCCTCCAGGCTTTCCAGTCCGCGCTGGTCGCGGACCAGGATCAGCAGCAACTGGATCTGTGTGCCGGCCAGTCCGTCGCTGACGCCCCGGATCACCGCGGAGAAGTACGGCTCGGAGCCCAGCCGGCTCTCCGACTCCGGGATGACCAGCGCGATCGAGTCCGTCCTGCTCGTGACCAGGGAGCGCGCCACCGAGCTGGGCACGTAGTTGAGCTCGGCGATCGCCGCGAGCACCGCGGCGCGGGCCTCGTCACTGACGAGGGGCGACCCGTTGAGCACGCGCGAGACCGTGGTGCGTCCCACGCCGGCCCGGGCGGCCACCGTCTTGATGGTGGGCCGCTGATTACCCCCCATGGCTGACCTCTCTCCTCTCTCCGGCGGTTGCGGCTGGATCAACACACTTCCGCCACAAGGGGTTTGAGACCAATGTGCTTGACACCGCCGACCTTCACGGGACAGTCTTCCACAACCCGATGGGATCGTTCCCACTAAGAATGGGATCGATCCCAAAGGGCCTTTCGCTCTGATGCGACAAAGCAGCCGCAAGGAGGACGACCATGGGCCATGCCCGCAAGTTGTTCCGCTCTCGGGGCCGCAGGGCCCCCCGCCGTCTGGTCATCGCTTCGGCCGTCACCTCGCTCGCGCTTGTCGCGGGGTGCTCGGGCGGCGGGGATGACGACGCGCGGAACGAGGACGGGACGATCACCATCACCATGGGCCTGTTCGGCGTCATGGGGTATGCCGAGACCGACATCCTCGAACGCTACGAGGCCGAGCACCCGGGCATCGAGATCGAGGCCGAGGTGGCCGGTGACGAGCCGACCTACTACACCGCGCTGCAAACCCACTTGGCGGCCGGCAGCGGCCTGAAGGACATTCAGGGCATAGAGATCGCCCGGGCCGCCGAGATGGTGCAGACCCAGGCCAACCGGTTCGCCGACTTCGCCGACGTGCCCGACACCGACCACTTCCTGCCCTGGAAGCAGGGCCAGGTCACTACGCCCGACGGCCGTGTGATCGGCCTGGGCACGGACACCGGTCCGATGGCGATCTGCTACCGCAAGGACATGTTCGAGCAGGCCGGGCTGCCGACCGACCGGGAGGAGGTCGGCGCGCTCTGGGCCGACGACTGGTCCCAGTACGCCGAGGTCGGTGAGCAGTTCATGGCCAACTCCCAGGACCCCGAGCTGTTTTACACCGACTCCGCGTCCGGGCTGTTCAACGCGATGATCTACGGCCACTCCGAGCAGTTCTACAACGCCGAAGGTGACCTGATCTACGCCGACAACCCGGTCGTCACCGAGGCGTGGGACCTGTCCTCGGAGGTGGCCGAGTCCGGAATGACCGCCGGGCTGCGGCAGTTCCAGCGCGGCTGGGACCCCGGCCTGGCCAACAGCACCTTCGCCACCACCACGTGCCCGGCCTGGATGCTCGCCCACATCTCGGAGAAGGCCGGCGAGGCCAACGCCGGGCTCTGGGACGTCGCGCCCGCGCCCCAGGGGGCCAACTGGGGCGGCTCGTTCCTCGGCGTCATGGAGGACAGCCCGGTCAAGGAGGAGGCCATGGACCTGGTCGCCTGGCTGACCGCCCCCGAGCAACAGGCGTACCTTTTCGAGGAGATGGGCATCTTCCCGTCCTCCCAGGAGGCCATGGAGTCGGAGGCCGTGCGCACCGGCACCTCCGAGTACTTCAGCGACGCGCCCATCGGCGAGATCTTCAGCGCCGCCGCCACGGAGATTCCCGACGATCTGGTGCTGGGCCGCAAGGACGGCACCATCAAGGACGCCTTCGCGCAGGGGCTGAACCAGATCGAGGCGCAGGGCGAGAGCCCCGACGCGGCCTGGGAAGCCGTCGACGAGAACGCGCAACGGGCGGCCGGCTGACGCCGGCCCCGGCCGCCGGGACCGCGCGCCCGATCCGGCGCGCGGTCTTGGGGCCCGTCTTCGAAGAGGCCGTCCTGCCCACGACGCTCCCCCGCAAGCGGGAGGTACCCCCTGGCACGCACACTCGCTGCGTTGCCGAATCGCGCGAGTACGACCAAGTACGAGCTGCGATCCGGCGCCTTGCGATCGCACGCACCAGACGCCGCGGGCGGACGGACGCCCCCTTCGAAGACGGACCCTACCCCCCTCCTCCCTCATTCGCGTCCACCCGGAAGGGAGCCCTCGTGGCCACCTCCACCACCTCGGTGCCCCACCGCACGCGGCAGGCCCGGCGCAACCTGCTGCACCGGCTCGACATGCGGGGCGCGCCCTACGCGTTCGTAGCGCCGTTCTTCATCATCTTCGCCGCCTTCAGCTTCTACCCGCTGCTCTACACGTCCTGGATCTCGCTGCACCACGTGGAGCTGTCGGCGATGGACATGATGGAGTGGGAGGGGCTGGGGAACTACGTCGAGCTCTGGCAGGACGACCGGTTCTGGAACGCCCTGCGCAACACGTTCACCATCGGCGTCATCTCCACCGTGCCGCAGTTGCTGATGGCGCTGGGCCTCGCCCATCTGCTCAACTACCGGCTGCGCGGCTCGACTTTCTTCCGCGTCGCCGCGCTGACCCCGTACGCCACCTCCGTGGGCGCCGCCGCCCTGGTCTTCACGATGCTCTTCGAGCGCGACTTCGGGATGATCAACTGGGCGCTGGGCCTGGTCGGCATCGACAACGTCGACTGGGAGAACGAGAAGTGGCCCGCGCAGTTCGCGATCTCCGCGATCGTGATCTGGCGCTGGACCGGCTACAACGCCCTGCTCTACCTGGCCGCGATGCAGGCGATCCCCCGGGACCGCTACGAGGCCGCCGCGATCGACGGCGCGTCGCGCTGGCAGCAGTTCATCCGGGTCACCATCCCCGGCATCCGCTCCACCATCGTGTTCACCATCGTGCTCTCCACCATCGGCGCCACCCAGATCTTCGGCGAGCCGCTGATCTTCGGGCAGGGCCAGAACGGCGTCACCGGCGGTGCGGACAACCAGTACCAGACGCTGGGCCTGCTGCTGTACGAAGAGGGCTGGCGCCTCGGGCAGATGGGGCGGGCCGCCACCGTGGCCTGGGCGATGTTCCTCATCCTCATCCTGCTCTTCGTCCTCCAGCGCGTCGTGTCGCGCCTGCTGGCCCGCCGCCCACGGAAGTTCTGACCCAGGAGCCGCTGCCATGACCACCGATTCCGTACGGGGCCGGCGGACCGCGCCGTTCGCCCATCCCGCCCGTCCCACCGAACCCGCGCCCTCGGCCCGCAAGTCCCGGCTGACGCTCCGCATGGGCGCCGGGCGCCAGCACCACGCCGGACCCGTCACCTACGCGCTGCTCGCCGTCGCGACGCTGATCTCCCTCTTCCCGCTCTACTGGACGATGGTGGCGGCCTCGACCGACAACACGCGCATCACCCAGTCCCCGCCACCGTTCCTCCCCGGACCCAACCTCTTCAAGAACCTCCAGACCGCCTGGGAGGACGCCGCCCTGGGCAAGGCGATGACCAACAGCCTGATCGTCGCCGGCACCATCGCCGTGTCCACGGTGCTCTTCGCCACACTGGCCGGCTTCGCCTTCGCCAAGCTGCGCTTCCGGGGCCGCAACATCCTGCTGATGCTCGTCATCGGCACCATGATGATTCCGCCCCAACTCGGCGTCGTGCCCCTGTTCATGATGATGAGTGACCTCGGCTGGTCGTTGTCCCTGCCGTCGGTCATCTTCCCCACGCTGGTCAGCGCGGTCGGCGTGTTCTTCATGCGGCAGTACCTCACCGAGGCGCTGCCGGACGAGCTCGTCGAGGCCGGCCGCGTGGACGGCGCGCACTCGCTGCGGATCTTCTGGAGCATCGTGCTGCCCATCGCGCGGCCCGCGATGGCCGTGCTGTTCATGATCACGTTCGTCCACGCCTGGAACGACTTCTTCTGGCCGTACATCGCGCTGAACATGGACAACCCCACGGTGCCGGTCGCCCTCACCCAGCTCAGCGCCGGATACATCCGCGACGAGTCGCTCATCATGGCCGGCGCGCTGCTGGGCACGCTGCCGCTGCTCGTCATGTTCGTCGTCTTCGGCCGCCAGATCGTCGGCGGCATCATGCAGGGCGCCGTCAAGGGCTGACCGCCCTCCGGCGCCCTCCGCCACCCCCCACCGCAGCGCACGAGAGGATCTCTCTTTGGCCACCGCACCCCGTACCGCCGACTCCGCCCCGGCCGTCGCGCCCGCCCCCACCGGCCGGGTCTTCCCGCCTGGCTTCCTGTGGGGCACCGCCACCGCCGCCTACCAGATCGAGGGGGCCGCCGACGTGGGCGGCCGCACGCGGTCGATCTGGGACACCTTCTCCCACACGCCCGGCAAGGTGCGCAACGGCGACACCGGAGATATCGCCACCGACCACTACCACCGCTGGCGCGAGGACATCGCGATCATGGCCGAACTCGGCGTCGGCGCCTACCGGTTCTCGCTGTCCTGGCCGCGCGTCCAGCCCACCGGCCGGGGCCCGGCCGTCCGGACCGGCCTGGACTTCTACCGCCGGCTGGCCGACGGCCTGCTGGAGCGCGGCATCACCCCGGTGGCCACCCTCTACCACTGGGACCTGCCCCAGGAGCTGGAGGACGCCGGTGGCTGGCCGGAGCGCGAGACGGCCCAGCGCTTCGCCGACTACGCCGCGCTCGCCGCCGACGCGCTCGGTGACCGGGTGCGGACCTGGACCACGCTCAACGAGCCCTGGTGCAGCGCCTTTCTGGGCTATGGCTCCGGCGTGCACGCCCCCGGCCGCACCGATGCGGTGGCGGCCCTGCGCGCCGCGCACCACCTCAACCTCGGGCATGGGCTGGCCGTTTCGGCGCTGCGGGCGGCGCTGCCGGCGGACGCCCAGGTCTCGATCACGCTCAACTTCCATCACACGAGGCCGCTTTCCGACAGCCCGGCCGACCGCGACGCCGCGCGCCGCATCGACGGGCTGGCCAACCGGCTGTTCACCGGACCCGTGTTGCACGGCGCGTACCCGGAGGACGTCCAGCAGGACACCGCCGCCCTCACCGACTGGTCCTTCGTCCGGGACGGCGATACCGCCCTCATCGCCCAGCCGCTGGACTTCCTCGGCGTCAACTACTACACACCCACGGTCGTTTCGGACGCCGCCGACGCGCCCTCGCACGGGGCCGACGGCCACCGCGCCAGCGCGTTCAGCCCCTGGCCGGGCGCCGACGGCGTCGCCTTCCACCGGGCGGCGGGCCCGACCACGGCCATGGGCTGGGCGGTCGAGCCCAGCGGGCTGCACGACCTGCTGCTGGGGCTGAGCCGGGAGGTGCCCGGCCTGCCGCTGGTGATCACCGAGAACGGGGCGGCGTTCGACGACTACGTCAGCCCCGAGGGCGAGGTCCTGGACCCCGACCGCATCGCGTTCCTGCACGGCCATCTCACCGCCGTGCACCGGGCGATCGAGGCCGGCGCGGACGTCCGGGGCTACTTCCTGTGGTCGCTGCTGGACAACTTCGAATGGGGCTACGGCTACAGCAAGCGGTTCGGCGCGGTCTACGTGGACTACCCGACCCACCGCCGCATCCCCAAGTCCAGCGCGCGCTGGTACGCCGACGTGGCCCGCACCGGCGTCCTGCCGCACGCGCTGCCGGACTGACGTAACGCGCCGCACGGCGGAACGCCCGCCGGATCACTCCCTACGGCGTGGCGGCGCCCCGCTCGTAGGTGAGGAAGATCGCGCCGCTGGGCAGCACGCTGTGGTCGCGCAACTCCCAGGCGCGCGGGTCGAATCCGCCCTTCGAGGAGAAGAGCGGGATGCCGGTGCCGATGGTCAGCGGGCTGAGCTTGACGATCAGCCCGTCGATCTCGGAGTACAGGGCGGCGGCCAGCTCCCCGCCGCCGATCAGCCAGAGGTCCTTGCCCTCGTGCCGCTTCAACTCCCGCACCGTCGCCACCGGATCGCCGGCGACCAGCTCGACGTCCGGGGCCGGGCTCTCGGTCAGCGTCCGGGAGAACACCAGGTGCCGCAGGTGCGGGTAGGCGTCGGCGAGGCCGGCCCGCAGGCCGATCTCATAAGTCCGCCGGCCTTCGAGGACCGTGTCGAACCGCGTGCCCTCCGCCGTCACGTTCAGCGCTGCGCGGGCCGGGGCCGGCAGGGTCTCGGGGTACTCGGCGACGATGTGCCGGATGTAGTCCTCCGGAATGGGCCAGAAGCCCGCCGGGCCGGTCGGGTCCGCGCCGTCCGGGCCGGCGATGAAGCCGTCCAGGGTGGCCGCGATGTAGTACACGAGCTTGCGCACGAAGGACCCTTCGTCGTACCGGGCGGCGGTCCAGCAGGACCCCGTCGCCGACATGATCACCGCACGCGCGCCCCGGCGCAATCGTTCGGCGTGAGGGCGTCAGCCGGCGGGCGGCGGGGCCGTGGACTGCCGGGGCACCAGCCAGGTGGGGACGAGCGTCGTGCCGATCTCCGGTGAGTCCGTGCGCATCTGCCGCAGCACACCCTGCACACACAGCCGGCCGACCTGGGAGAAGTCCTGGTGGATCGTGGTCAGCGGCGGCATGAACGTCGCGGCCTCCGGGATGTCGTCGAAGCCGACGACGCTCACCTCGCCCGGCACGTCCCGGCCCCGCTCGTGCAGCGCGCGCAGCAGGCCCAGCGCCATCTGGTCGTTGGCGGCGAAGACCGCGGTGCAGTCCGGCTCGTTCGCCAGCGCCAGGCCCGCCCGGTAGCCGGACTCCGCCGACCAGTCGCCGCGCACCAGCGGGGGCACCTCGCGCCCGGCCTCGCGCAGCGTCGCCAGCCAGGCGTCGGTCCGCCGCTGGGCGGCGAACGACTCGTCGGGACCGGCCAGATGCCACACCGTGCGGTGGCCCAGGTCCAGCAGATGCCGCACCGCCTCGCGGGTGCCGCCCGCCTGGTCGGTGTCCACGACGCTGTACCGTTCGCCCGCGTTGGAGTCGGCGACCACGACCTGCACGTCGGGCGGCAGCGAGACCGTCGCGGCGTCCAGCAGGTGCACTTCCATGATCGCGATGACGGCGTCCACCGCCAGCTCGCCGAGCCGCGTGAACGCGCCGCGCACCTCGTCCTGCGTCGGGGCGGCGACCGGCAGCAGCGTGATCGCGTAGCCCTCCTGGGCCGCGGAGGTGGCGATCGCCTCCAGGGTGCGCACGTTCCCGGTGGTGGACAGCGTGAACAGGATGATTCCTATCGTGCGGAACTCGCCCCGCTTCAGCGCCCGGGCGGCGCTGTTGGGCCGGTAGCCCAGCTCCTTCATCGCGGCCAGCACCTGCTGGCGGGTGGTCTCGACGACCCCGGGGTGCCCGTTGGAGACGCGGGACACCGTCTGCGACGACACCCCCGCCAGCCGGGCCACGTCCGCCATGGATACGCGGCGTTTCCGCCGCGGGCTGTCCTCCGCCCGAGATCCCACGCGTGATTCCTTCCCACCCTTGACGCCTGCCAGGGAGCAGTGTAAACATCTCGCGAAATCGATGTTTACGTAAACATACGCGCCGGGGAGATCACTGCTCCCGGATATGTCCGCGTAAACGTCCTGGTCGGAGAAGAGCGAAGGAAACCGCATGACGACGTTGTCACCGCCCGCGGCCGCGGGAGGACGCCGGGTCGCGTCCGCCCGGCGCCGGCGCGGGCGCTGGACCGGGTGGGGCTTCATCGGGCCGTTCATGGCGGTGTTCGCCCTGGTCTTCCTGGCACCGATCGGCTACTCGATCTACCTCAGCCTCTACCGGGACCAGTTGGTGGGCGGCAACTCGTTCGTCGGCCTGGACAACTATCAACAGGCCCTGGAAGACCCTCAGTTCTGGGAGTCGGTGGGCCGCGTCGCGATGTTCCTGGTCGTCCAGGTGCCGATCATGCTCTTCATCGCGCTGCTGGTGGCCCTCGCCCTGGACAGCGGCCGGCTGTACGGAAAGAACTTCTTCCGGATAGCGATCTTCCTGCCGTACGCCGTGCCCGCCGTGGTGGCCACGCTGATGTGGGGCTTCATGTACGGCACCCGCTTCGGCCTGGTCGGCAACATCAACGACGCGTTCGGCGTCGAGCTGCCCGACCCGCTCTCGCCCGACCTGGTCCTGGCCGCCATCGGTAACATCGTTACCTGGGAGTTCGTGGGCTACAACATGCTCATCTTCTACTCCGCGCTGCGGGTGATACCCCACTCGCTGTACGAGGCGGCGGAGATCGACGGCGCTGGGCAGATACGCGTGATCACGGCCATCAAGCTGCCGGCGATCCGCGGCGCGCTGGTCATCGCGACGATCTTCTCGATCATCGGCACGTTCCAGCTCTTCAACGAGCCGAGCATCCTCCAGAACCTGGCGCCCAACGCGATTACCACCGACTACACGCCCAACCTCCTGACCTACGCCCTGTCCTTCTCCGGCCAGCAGCACAACTACGCGGCGACGGTCGCGATCGTGATGGGCCTGCTGACCATGGTCGTCGCCTACATCGTGCAGTTGCGCGGTATGCGAAAGGAAGCGTGAGCAAGCGATGAGCGCTCCGGCCCACACCGCCACCCCCGCGCCCCGGAAGTCCGCCGTTCGGCTGCGCCCCCAGCGCCGCCGCGAGGACACCTCCGGCCCCTCCCGCCGCAACCGGCGCAGCGTCACGCTGACGCTGCTGACCGGCCTGGTCCTGCTGTACGCCCTGGTCCCGCTGGTCTGGCTGCTGGTGAACTCCACCAAGACGCAGGCCGGTCTCTTCGACTCCTTCGGGCTGTGGTTCGACGGCGACTTCGCCCTCTTCTCCAACATCGCCGACACGTTCACCTACGACGACGGCGTCTTCGGCCGCTGGCTGCTCAACACGCTGCTGTACGTCGTCGTCGGCGCGGGCGGCGCCACGTTCCTGGCGGTGCTCGGCGGCTACGCGCTGGCCAAGTACGACTTCCCCGGCCGGCGCGCGGTCTTCGCCATCGTCATCGGGGCCGTGGCCGTGCCCGGCACGGCGCTGGCGGTGCCCACCTTCCTGATGTTCAGCGAGATGGGCCTCACCAACACGCCCTGGGCGGTGATCATTCCGTCCCTGATCTCGCCGTTCGGCCTCTACCTCATGTGGGTGTTCGCCACCGAGGCGATCCCCACCGAGCTGCTGGAGGCGGCCCGGATCGACGGGTCCAGCGAGATCGGCACGTTCTTCCGGATCGGCCTGCCGCTGCTGGCCCCCGGCATCGTCACCGTCTCGCTGTTCACCATGGTCGCGACCTGGAACAACTACTTCCTGCCGCTGATCATGATCAAGGACCCGGACTGGTACCCGCTGACCCTGGGCCTCAACTCCTGGAACGCCCAGGCGGCCACCGCCGGTGGCGAGGCCATCTTCAACCTCGTGATCACCGGCTCGCTGCTCACGATCGTCCCCCTCATCGCCGCGTTCCTGCTCCTCCAGCGCTACTGGCAGTCGGGTCTGGCCGCCGGAAGCGTCAAGGAATGACCAGCCGGGCCTTCACCAGCCGAGGAAACAGGGTCCGCCCTCAAAGGGGGCGTCCGGCCGCCCGCGGGGTCTGGTGCGTGCGATCGCAAGGCGCCGGATCGTCCTCGTACTGGGCGTACTTGGGCGATTCGGCAACGCAGCGAGCGTGCGTGCCAGGCGCCGAGGGCAGGGCGGCCTCTTTGAAGGCGGGCCCTAGCACCGCACCCCATCCGCGACACCCGCGCAAGGAGAAAGCAATGATCAAGAGAACGACCACGGCACGCCGCCTCGTGCGCGGCGCCGGCCTGGCCGGTGCGCTGGCGCTGGCGCTGACCGCGTGCGGCGGCGGCGACGACGGCGGCTCGGGCGGCGGCTCGTCGCCCGACGACGTGCAGGCGGCCCTGGAGGAGGGCGGCGAGATCACGGTGTGGGCGTGGGAGCCCACCCTGGAGCAGGTCGTCGAGGACTTCGAGGCCGAGAACCCGAACGTCAAGGTGAACCTGGTCAACGCGGGCACCGCCAACGACCAGTACACCGCGCTGCAGAACGCCATCCAGGCCGGTTCGGGCGTGCCCGACGTGGCGCAGATCGAGTACTACGCGCTGGGCCAGTTCGCCATCGCGGAGTCGGTCGCCGACCTGTCCTCCTTCGGCGCCACCGAGCTGGAGGACACGTACTCCCCGGGCCCGTGGAACGCGGTGCACGCGGGCAGCGACGGCATCTACGGGCTGCCCATGGACTCCGGCCCGATGGCGCTGTTCTACAACAAGGCCGTCTTCGACCGGCTCGGCGTCGAGGTGCCGACGACCTGGGACGAGTACGTGCAGGCCGCCCGTGATCTGCACGAGGCCGACCCGGACGTCTACATAGGCTCCGACACCGGTGACGCCGGCTCCACCACCAGCCTCATCTGGCAGGCCGGCGGCAAGCCCTACACGGTGGACGGCACGAACGTCTCCATCGACTTCTCCGACGAGGGCTCCACCACGTACGCCGAGACCTGGCAGCAGCTCATCGACGAGGGCCTGGTCAGCGACGTCGCCGGCTGGACCGACGAGTGGTACCAGGGCCTGGGCGACGGCACCATCGCCACGCTCGCCACCGGCGCCTGGATGCCGGCCAACTTCGAGTCCGGCGTGCCGAACGCCTCCGGCGACTGGCGCGTCGCCCCGCTGCCCCAGTGGGAGGAGGGCGGCACCGCCAGCGCGGAGAACGGCGGCAGCTCGCTGGCCGTCCCGGAGGCCAGCGGCAAGAAGGAACTCGCCTACGCCTTCATCGAGTACGCCAACGCGGGTGACGGCGTGCAGACGCGGCTGGAGAACGGGGCCTTCCCGGCGACGACGGCCGACCTGAACTCCGAGGAGTTCCTGAACACGGAGTTCGAGTACTTCGGCGGCCAGAAGGCCAACGAGATCTTCGCCGAGTCCGCCGCCAACGTCGTGGAGGGCTGGTCGTACCTGCCGTACCAGGTCTACGCCAACTCCATCTTCAACGACACCGTCGGCCAGGCGTACGTCTCCGACACGACCCTGGTCGAGGGTCTGGCGGCCTGGCAGGAGCGCTCGATCGCCTACGGCGCCGAGCAGGGCTTCACCGTCAACGAGTAAGTAATCCCGTTGCGTTGGGCGGAGGGGCCCCGACCGGCCCCTCCGCCGCTTTCTCCCGCGAACTTCTCCGAAGGAGCACGATGTCCCGCGCCCGCTCCCACCGCTGGCTGCGCCGGCCGAACGGCGACACCACCCCGCGTTTCGCCTATGGCGCCGACTACAACCCGGACCAGTGGCCGCGCGAGGTGTGGCACGAGGACATCCGTCTGATGCGCGAGGCCGGCGTCAACGTCGTGTCCCTGGCCATCTTCTCCTGGGCCCGGATCCAACCCACCGAGGACACCTGGGACTTCGGGTGGCTCGACGAGATCATGGACCTGCTGCACGAGGGCGGCATCGGCGTCGACCTGGCCACCGCCACCGCCTCCCCGCCGCCGTGGCTGACCACCGCGCACCCCGAGATCCTGCCCGTCACCGCCTCGGGCGAGACGGTGTGGCCCGGCGCCCGCCAGCACTGGCGGCCCACCTCGCCGGTCTTCCGCGAGCACGCGCTGCGCCTGGTCACCACCATGGCCGAGCGCTACGCCGGCCATCCGGCGCTGGTGGCCTGGCACATCAGCAACGAGCTGGGCTGCCACAACATCTACGACTACTCCGACGACGCCGCCCGCGCCTTCCGCGACTGGCTGCGCGCCCGCTACGGCGACCTGGACGCGCTCAACTCGGCCTGGGGCACGGCGTTCTGGTCGCAGCGCTACTCCGACTTCGAGCAGGTGCTGCCGCCGCGGCTGGCCGCCTCGCACCCCAACCCGACGCAGCAGCTCGACTTCAAGCGGTTCTCCTCGGACGCGCTGAAGCAGTATCTCGTCGCCGAACGCGAGGTGTTGACGCGCATCACGCCCGACGTGCCCGTGACCACCAACTTCATGGTGATGGGCGAGACCAAGGGCATGAACTACGCGGACTGGGCTGCCGAGGTCGACTTCGTCTCCAACGACCACTACGTGCTCCCCGGCCCGCAGTCCCTGGACGAGCTGTCGTTCTCCGCCAACCTCACTGGCAACATCGCCGGCGGCCGGCCCTGGTTCCTGATGGAGCACTCCACCAGCGCCGTCAACTGGCAGCCCATCAACCGCGCCAAGCTGCGCGGCGAGCTGGCCCGGGACTCCCTGCTGCATGTGGCCCACGGCGCGGACGCCGTCTGCTTCTTCCAGTGGCGCCAGTCGGCGGCGGGCGCCGAGAAGTACCACTCCGCGATGGTCCCGCACGCCGGCGCGGACAGCGCGGTGTTCCGGGCCGTGAGCGCGCTGGGCGCCACGCTGCGCGACCTCGCGCCGGCCGCCGGGGCGCCGCGCCGGCCGGCCCGCGCCGCGCTCCTCTTCGACTGGGAGTCGTGGTGGGCCAGCGAGCAGGACTCCCACCCCACCTCCCGGCTGCGCTACCGGCAGGAGGCCCTGGACTGGTACTCGGCGTTCCTCGCACTGGGCGTGCGCGCCGACATCGTGCCCCGGGGCGCGGCCCTGGAGGGCTACGACCTGGTCGTCGCGCCGGTGCTGCATGTCCTGCCCGCCGAACTGGCCAAGGAGCTGACCGCCTACGTGGAGGGCGGCGGCCACCTGGTGACCACCTACTTCTCGGGCATCGTCGACGAGAACGACCATGCCTGGCTGGGCGGTTACCCCGGTCCGCTGCGCGATCTGCTGGGGATCCGCATCGAGGAGTTCGCCCCGCTGCTGGACGACGAGACCGTCACGCTCGACAACGGCGCCACCGGCACGCTGTGGACGGACGAGATCACCCTCACCGCGCCCGACGTCGAGGTGCTGGCCACCTACACCTCCGGTGCCCAGGCCGGGCGCCCGGCGATCACCCGCCGCCCGGCCGGCCCCGGATCCGCCGCGTACGTCTCCACCCGGCTCGGCGCGCAGGGCCTCACCCCGGTGCTGGCCCGGCTGCTGGCGGCGGCTGGCATTGGCAGCGAACTGCCCGAGGAGGCGCGCGGCCACGTCGAGCTGGCCGTCCGGGGTGACGGCGACACCGAGTTCTGGTTCCTGGTGAACCGCACCGACGAGCCGGTCCGGCTGCCGGGCGTCACGGGTGACGTCCTCTCCGGCCCGACCGGCGGCGGGACCGCGGACGATCCGCTGGTCCTGCATCCGCGCGGCGTCACGGTGCTGCGCCGGCCCGCCGGCCGGTGAGACGCCGCGCGTAAGTAAGCCAGGGCCCCTCCGGCAGGCCCTGGCCGGGGCACCTCATCGCAACGACGCAGAACGAGGGGACACACGTCAACTTCTCGGCCCTGAAGCGGAAGGGCTGGGATTGCAAGTGGAGCGCGGCTGGCTGCCGCGTGGTTCCCCTGCGTCCGGTACGGCGCTAGGCCCGTACTTCGCGGGTCGGTGAATCGGATGGTTCGGTGGCCGGTCCGGTGTCCGGTCGGGGGTCTGTCGCGTTGGAGCGGGTGTGTCGATGACTTCCCGGTCCCCGCGGCCACGGACGGAG
>NZ_JAVREL010000013.1:0-241549 GCF_031845365.1 Streptomyces litchfieldiae | reverse complement strand
CACGTCTGACGGCAGAGTCCGTGGAGAGCCCGGTGCGTCGAGAGGCGCACGCCGGGTTCGGCGAGCGGCCCGGAGAAACGGACCGGTGGGAACACCGGCACCGCGCTCCGGGCCGACTCAACCAGCGTTGGGTCCAGCGCTTGCGGCCGGTGCCGGTGGGGTCGAGGGACATGACGGCCATGTAGACGCACTTCAGGGCGGCTTGCTCGTTGGGGAAGTGGCCGCGGGCCTTGACCGCTCGGCGGATACGGGCGTTCACGCTCTCGATGGCGTTGGTGGTGCAGACGATGCGGCGGATCTCGGCGTCGAACCGCAGGAACGGGGTGAACTCCTCCCACGCGTTCTCCCACAACCGCACGACGGCTGGATATTTGCCGCCCCAGGTGTCGGCGAACTCGGTGAACCGCTCGAGTGCGGCGTCCTCGGTGGGGGCGGTGTAGACGGGCTTGAGTGCTTTGGCCATCTTCTCCCAGTCCTGTCGGGCCGCGTAGCGGAAGGAGGCCCGCAGGAGGTGGACCACGCAGGTCTGCACGATGGTGGCCGGCCAGACCGTGCCCACGGCGTCGGGCAGGCCCTTGAGCCCGTCACAGACGAGCATCAGTACGTCGTTGACGCCGCGGTTCTTCAGCTCGGTGAGGATCGCCAGCCAGTGCTTGGCGCCCTCACCACCATCGCCGGCCCACAGCCCGAGGATGTCCCGGGTGCCCTCGCTCGTGACGGCCAGCGCCACGTAGATCGGACGGTTCGCCACGGCGCCGTCGCGGATCTTCACGTGGATGGCGTCGATGAAGACCACCGGGTAGACCGGGTCGAGAGGACGGTTTTGCCACTCGGTCATGCCGTCCATGACCTTGTCGGTGATCGTGGAGATCGTCTGACGGGACACCTCGGCGCCGTAGACCTCGGCCAGGTGGGCCTGGACCTCTCCGGTCGTCAGGCCCTTCGCGGCCAGGGAGATGACGATCTCGTCCACCCCGGTCAGGCGCTTCTGCCGCTTCTTGACGATCCTCGGCTCGAAGGAGCCCTCCCGGTCGCGGGGCACGGATATCTCCACCGGGCCGACATCGGTCAGCACGGTCTTGGAGCGGGTGCCGTTGCGGCTGTTCTCGCCGTTCCTGCCGGCCGCGTCGTGCTTGTCGTAGCCGAGGTGATCGGTCATCTCGCCCTCAAGCGCGGACTCCAGCAGCCGCTTGGTCAGCTGCTGGAGCAGCCCACCCTCACCGGTCAGCTTCAGGCCCTCGGCCTGGGCACGATCGACGAGCTGGTCGATCAACCGCTGTTCCACCGCCACCGACGGCTGCCGCTCAGCCGCCTCGATGGGACCGGTAGCGGACGTGTTCTCACTGGTCACAGGTGCATCTTCCATGATCGGGATACACCGTTCGTTTTACAGTCCCGCCTGGTCAGCAGCAAGCCCTGTAGTACTCCAGCCGTAGATCGTGATCTTCATGGCTGTGTGGCTGCCTGCCGTCGGTAGTGTGAGTTGCGGGCGCGGGCTTGGTGTCGGCGTCGCCACTGCGACCAGCGGAGTCGGTGCCGGAGGGCGTGAACCGGGCTGATCAGCGCGGTGAACAGGTGCTGGATCTCGTTGGCGGTCAAGGGGATCAGGTCGTCGGGTGTGGGATGGTCGTGGCGTTCGGTGGCTGCGGTGACGGCGAGGAAGGCGTGGGCGAGCATGGCGAGGGTGACCCAGCGGTGCCAGGAGGTCCAGCGGCGGACCTGGTGCTCGTCGAGGCCCGTCAGGCCCTTGCCGGCCTGGAAGGTCTCCTCGACCGTCCAGCGTCGTCCGGCGACGCGTACCAGCTCGGACAGCGGGACCGGGTGCGGTGAGAAGCAGCGGTAGAAGGCGAGTTCGCCGGTTCGCCGGTTGCGGCGGACCAGCAGCCACCGGTGCCCGGGCCGTCCGGCTGGGCCGATGATGTCGACCTGGGCCCAGTGGTAGTACCGCTCGCCCTTGGCGCCCGCTCCGGCCGACAGCCGCTGCCAGGCCCGCTTCGGGATGCGCGCGGTCAGTGCCTTCGCCTGGAACTTTCCGGCGCGTGATGATGTGGTGGGTGCTGGAGATGGCCAGCACGTAGCCGATGGGGCGGGTTTCCAGCGCGGCCCGCAGGTGCGGGTTGTCGCCGTAGACCTCGTCGCCTGCGATCCAGCGGGCGGGCGTGCCCGCGTCCAGCGCCCGGAGGATCATTCGGGTGGCCAGTTGGGGCTTGGTCGCGAAGGTGAGGTCGTCGGGGATGCCTGCGGCCTGGCACCGGTCGGGGTCGTCGGTCCACGAGCGCGGCACGTACAGGGCCCGGTCGATCGCGGCATGGCCACGTGCGGCGGAGTAGACGAGGTAGACGGCGACCTGGGAGTTCTCGATCCGCCCGGCGGTGCCGGTGTACTGGCGTTGGACGCCGACCGTCGCGGTGCCCTTCTTCAGGTCGCCGGTCTCATCAACCACGAGTACCGCCGCGTCGTCGGCGAGGTGCTCGACCACGTAGGCGCGCACGTCGTCGCGGACCGCGTCGGCGTCCCACTTCGCGCGGTGGAGCAGGTGCTGCATGCCGTCCGGGCTGGCGTCGCCCGCGTGTTCGGCCAGGGTCCAGCAGTTCTTTCTTGGCAGGTCCGCGAGCAGGCCCAGCACCAACGCCGTTGCGCGGCGGCGGGGTTCAACCCGCGCGAACCGGCCGGCGACGCGGCCCATCAACTGATCGAACATCGCCCGCCACCGGGCAGGCACTACGCTGTGACCCGCGGCCACCGCCTGATCTTCGTTTGTCGACACAACTCACGATGATCAACGGTGGCCGCAACCGTCTCCGCACCGGCCCCGACCAGCAAGATCACGATCTACGGCTGGAGTAGTAGTAGACTCGTAACGCAACGGCTCCGCCTGTAAGTCGTGTTCTGTGGAAGGAAAACGATCTTACTCGGTCGGGGTCGTTGTCTTACGTTGACCCGATTACGCCGCCTGAATAACGCTCGCTGAATGTGCCGGATGGGAAATTCCGGGTAATTTTTCCTGATCGCGGTGGAGGGCGAATCGACTCACCAGTACCGCAAGCGAGTTCAAATGAACACCGGCTCACAATCGAACGATCTTGCTGATGAACCTGGTGTTTACGAGCTGCGGATGAACGCCTTCATGCGCTTACCGCTGCTCTGGAAGCCGACATGGTCTCGTGAAGGGTGAGGCTGATCGTCCGACCAGCATTTGTTCCATGTGTAGGAGCACCATGCCTGCGGCGCTTCCGGAGGGAGCTCAGTTATGGGTGATCTCTCTGCGGCGCACCGAACGTTTTGCCGGAATGCCTGATTAGCGTGGGCACGGCGGTGGCTCGTTGGTGTCACAGTTAAGGTCGGCACGTTGATGTTGCCAGGATGCGTTCTGGTTACTCTCGACCCAGGCCAGGTGGTCTGGTGATGTCGCTGCGATCGTGATGTGGCTAAATTCGGACTTTCCGATAGGGTGGGCGAGGGCGAGCCAACTCTGGCCCACCAGGATTTGGGATCCAGGAGCTGGCCATCTCCATGTCGGAAATTCTTGGAGGTGGCAGTCGTCTCTGCTCATTATCGTCTGCACATCGCCTTGGTTGGTCACCATCTTGTTTGGGGCTCCCAAAATGGCTTCCAAGAGGGTTGCGTGAACCAAGAAATCTGCCAGAGTCTCGCCGACGGGCATCCAGGGGCGCCGTTCATCGGAGGGCTCTCGTTCATAAACTGGATTCTCTTGATGGGATGTGTCGAAACCCCATACCCAGGTCCCCTGATTTTCGACCCAAAATGGGATCTTTCCATCCTCTTCTCTTAGGTCCTGCAGTGGGATTGGGTAATTGTGCGAAGCGAGAACCCCGTTCCATTGGGCGTAGAATTTGTGCCACCGGAGGAGTTCCTTTGGTGCCCCATGCTCCTCGCTCAACTCAATTTCGGGCGACGCGGCGTCGCCATACCATTCGCTCAGGAATCTGGGGAGGCTCTCTCTGTCCACCGGTGCGAAAATGTTCATGCGGCCATTATGCTGCATATGGGCGTGTGCTGCGGACCCTCATAGAGCATCAGTTCTGCCGTTGAGATTTGAGCTCGTCACGTGTGGAACTTGACCAGACCGACTGGTCGGCGTCTCGGTGAGGCGGCCGTCGATGGGGTCGCCGCCGTACTGGGCGGCGCGTGGACCGTGTCGGATCAGCCGGATGGGCTCGGGGTGCTGAACCAGCCTTGGGCAGTCAGTGTGGCAGCGGCGCTAAGCGTCTTCGACGAGGTTGAGGTCGGGTGCGACAGGTGGAAAGATGGCCGGCCAGCCTCCGGAGGCGGCCAACTCATGCGTGCTGGCGGGCACATGGTTACCCGAGTGGTTGTCCCAACCCTGGGCCATCGGGCCTTGGGCGGGAAATGCTGGTGGAGATTTCACGTGGGGGATGAGTCGGTACTGGGCATAGGGGACGTCGGGACTGGAGGTCTCATGACCGGTTCGGATCGCTCGGCGTTGTCGCTTCTGTCCCCCGGAGGAGCGGTGCACCCCTGCAGTGACGGGAACACGCAGGTCGGGTCGTTTTCGTTGAGTCGAAGGCCTGACAGGTGAATGCGCCCTACTTCCATTTTGCCTCGTGGGGTTTCGTGTGCTGGCCGGCGCGCTTGGTGATCGTCTGCGGGTCCGCACTGCTGGTGAGCCGGGGCGGCCGAGAGTGTGCTGAGTGACTAACTGAGTGACAACCGCCGTGTGCGGCTGTGGACGTCAGTGGACCCTCGGGGACCGTTCATGCAGGTCGGTGGCTGTGTGTGAGCCGGGGAGGCGGGGCGGATTTGCATGGCATGCAAGAGGTCAGGAGTTCAATTCTCCTTAGCTCCACAGGTCAGGGGCCGCTTCCCGAAAGGGAAGCGGCCCCTTTGTCGTACGTGAGTGACTACCGGTGCGGTTCCGCTGGGAAGATGCGGTCCATGGCGGTGGCGCCGGTCTGGACGACAGGCCGGATCTGCTTTCGATAAATCCTCTCCGTGGTGGATGTGCTGGTGTGGCCGACGAGGGGCGCGATCTTGTCTGGGCGCGATGACGTGACCCGGAGTACGCCAGCGGGCCGAGCCGCTGGAGCCGGGCGACGTGCTGGCGCTCTACACCCATGGGCTGTTTCCGGCCATCCCGCCGACCGCCGACGGCCCGTCGTCGGCGGTCGGCGGGGAGGAACGGCTGACCGCCCTGGGCGAGGGGCTGGGCGCCGCCGACAGCGCCGAGGAGTGCCTGGAGCTCATCGTGGCCTCCTGCGGCGAGACGGGGCGGGAGGACGACGCCTGCGTGCTGGTGGCGCGCGTCACGCCGTGAACCGGCCGGGATGACCAGTCGGCGATGCGGCCTGTCAGGTGTTACCCAGCCTCGGCCAGCAGCGACTCCACCGCCCTGTCCAGCGCGGGGTCCCGCCCGGTGGACAAGTCCTCGGGGACGAGCGGGACGTGGTGGTCGGGGGCCACCCCGATCTCGTTGATCATCTCTCCGAGAGGGCCCAGCACCCGCTGTTTCGGCAGCATGAGCTGGCTGCCGTCGTCGAGTTGGTAGACCCGGCCGCCCCCGGAGACCAGGCCGGAGGTGCGGGTGCCGACCAGAGTGCCGATGTCCAGATCCTGCACGGCGGCGCTGAACATGTCGCAGGCCGACGGGCAGTTGCGATCGGTCAGCACGGCCAGTGGCAGACCGAGCAGTGCGACGTCGTCGTCGGTCCGCAGCGGCTCGCAGTCTCCGTAGTCCTGATCACAGGTGTAGCCGAGGGTCTCGTCATGAACGAAGGCGCTGAGCAGCCGGGCCACCTCGTCGGGCCGTCCGCCGCCGGCTCCGCGCACGTCGATGACGACCCCGTGGAGCTCTGCCCCGGCACCCAGGTCGGTGATCGCTTCGATGGCTCGGTCCGCAGTGCCGGGGACCCGGAAGTCCCGCACCTCCAGGTAGGCGACGCCGCCCGGCAGCAGGCGGGAGGTGACCGGCTGGGTCGTGGCCGGGTCGGGGCGGTACCGATCCGGCCGCAGAGTGACGGCCCAGGTCGTTCCGGTCGCCGGCCGCCGCACGGTGAGCTCCACCGCGTCCTGGCTCGGGTAGGACGGATACAGCAGGTCCATGACTCCTGGGGAGAGCGTGTCGCCGGCGAACGGCGCGGAGCCGTTGACCGAAAGAATCACGTCCCCCGGCCGCAGGCCGGCTGCTGCGGCCGGGCCGCCAAACACCTCCGTGACGAACACGGGCGGCGTCGTCTCATCCGGGGCCGTGGCGGCCAGGTGCTGTGTGGGGGAAGTCGCGAAGCCCAGCCCGAAGACCTCGCCCTCGGCGGCGTTCGGCAGCCGAACGGACCGGCTGAAGGCGGCGTGGTTGTCGTGCAGGCTGGTCACCATGCCGTGGATCGTGGCTTCGCCCAGTGCCTGGCGCAGCGCGGGATCGTCCGGCAGGTGATCGGTCACCCGCTGGTAGACCTCGCTGAACGCGGCGAGGTCTTCGTCCCGGTCTCCGGTGAACGCCGGCAGCGTGGCGGCGGCGAGGTCCTGCCCCTGCCGGTGCAGTTCCCCGGCGAACCCGCTGAACGCCGCGGCCAGCAGCTCGCGGTGGTCCAGCGTCGTACCGTCCGCGTACTCGTCGAGGATGCAGTAGTAGGCCTGCCGCACCGTCCCGACGGTGGTGGGGGTGAGCGGCGGCGGATTCTGGGACGCCGGCACGCACGGCGCCGGCCTGTCGCTGTCCTGCTCGGCCGGCCAGGACCCGGCCCGCACCGGGGTCAGGGCCGATCCCGAGATCGCAATCACCAGGACGGCGGTCACGACCGGGCGCGGCCAGCGTCGCCGCCACGACCGGCGGAACGTGGTCACCTTCCGCCTCATCGCGAACCAGCCTCCTGCCCGCACGAGACGTAGACGGCCGTCACGATCTCTCCCAGCGCGTGCCGGGCCTGCTCCAGCACCTCCGCGGAGGCTCCGGTCAGCTCGACGAACTCGGCGAAGGCGATCAGACGCCGGTCGGGAAGCTCGATGAAACCGGCGAGCGCCTTACTGACCGGTGTTCGGTCGTCCCGGGCCGTGCTTCCGCCGGTCTTGGCGTGGACGTGGCCGGCGGCGGGCGAGTCCGCCTCGATGTCTTCCAGGGCCCCTTCTTCGCCCAGCACGGGCAGTGCCGCGCGGTAGGCGGGGAAGAACTCCCGGGCCGCCATGTGCGCGAGGAACGTGGTGAAGAAGTCCGGGGTGTATCCGGGGTCGTCGCCGACGTCCGGGTCCACGCCGGCCTGCGCGAACAACCGGCTCCGGAACTCCTCGTAGACCTGCCGGGGGTGTTCCCGCTCTCCGCCGGCGATGCTTCCCACCAGGTAGGGAAACGTGACCGTGTGGATGTTGGAGCCGGCCTGGAGCATGACTTTCGCCTGCTCCGACACCGGCGGCGACACATGTTCGGCCACCAGGTCCCGCGGTCGGGTGGGCGGGGCGTCGGACGCGGCATCCCGCTCTCCCGGTTCCACCGAAACGCCCGCTTCGCGCAGCGCCTCGGCGAACACGATCTGCGCGAACCGCACCGGCTCCGGCACGTAGTAGGACAGGAAGGCAGATCGGGGCGGCCCGTCCGCGAGCGGCACCTCACCGGACAGGCGCACTGTGCGTGTGCCGTCCGCGTTCTCCACGTCTTCCGTGAAGGCGAGCGGGGTGGCGGCCTGGGCCCGGGCGGCGACCGTGCGGACCTCGTTGACGAGGGTCAGGTAGCCGGTGTCCGGGGAGGTTCGGACCACCGCCGGCGCACCAGCCGTCGCGCCCGGCGACACCGTGACGTCGATGATGTTGTCGTTGATCATCATCGCCGACACCGGGATCCGCCGGCCGCCCACGCCGATGTCCTCCCGCCCCTCCCGGAAGAGTGAGGCGTCGACCCGGACCCGCCCCGTGACGCGGCGGATGCCGTGCTCCGCCACCTGACGGCTCAACTGCCTGATCACCTCCAGGGGATCGCCGGGCGCGGGCGGCCCCGAGCCGTAGGAGTGATCCGGGATGGGCGCGGCAACGGTGCCGTCGGCCTGGATCCGGCCTCCCAGCACGAGATCACCGCTCGCCACGATCACGAGATCGCCGGCCAGGACCGCACCGGCCACCGGGCCGGTGCGGTAGACCCGGGTCCGGAAACGGTGGTCGGGACCTAGGGAGTCGAACACCGTGCCCTGGGTGAACACCTTGGCCGCGGACGCCGCGATGAAGGGCTGGTCCGGATTCCGCTCGTAGAGGGACTCGCCGGTGTCCACCGCGTGGAACCGCATGCCCCAGCGGGCGTTTGAGAACTCGGGCCGTCCCGTGATCTCGTGGATGCTGGCCTCCAGGCCGGCCGGGGCCACCGCCTGAGCTTGACTGGTCATCGAGGCGGCCGAAAAGCCTGCGGCCAGGGGCGCTGCCGTCAGCAGACGGAGCGCCGACCGCCGGGTGGGCCGGCTGGTGGACGACGAATGGTGGAGCACCGCGTTTCCCCTTTCGGAGCGCGACGTGGTGGGAGGGACGACGCAAGATGTATCCGCTGGCCGGTTGCGCGGCGGTTACGCCTCTCCACCCGGCGGCCGGGAACGGGGACGTGGACCCGACGGGCTGAGGTGTAACCACCGTGAAACCCGGGATGCGGCAGGCTCACGCCGGCCGGTCGGGAAGGACATGATGCGGATACTGGTGGTCGAGGACGACGTCGAGCTGGCCGAGGCGATCGCTGTCGGCCTCCGCCGTGAACAGATGGCCGTCGACGTGGCGTTCGACGGCTCATCAGGGCTGGAGCACGCCTGCGTGCACGACTACGACGTGGTCGTGCTCGACCGCGACCTGCCCGGGCTCCACGGCGACCAGGTATGCGCCACGCTCGCGGCCGGTGGCCACCGCGGCCGCGTCCTGATGCTGACCGCCGCCGCCACGATCGACGACCGGGTGGACGGGCTCGGCCTGGGCGCTGACGACTACCTGCCCAAACCCTTCGCCTTCGCCGAGCTGGTCGCCCGCATCCGGGCACTGATCCGACGTGCGCAGCCCGCCATCCCGCCGGTGCTCAGCCGTGGTGGAGTTGTGCTCGACCCGGCACGGCGGGCGGCTTCACGAGGTGGCCGGCCACTCGACCTCGGGCCCAAGGAGTTCGGGGTGCTGGAGTTGCTGCTCGCCGCCGGCGGCCGCGTGGTGTCCACAGAGGAACTGCTCGAACGCGTCTGGGACCGGATGACCGACCCGTTCACCGGGGCGGTGAAGGTCACCGTCAGCCGCCTGCGCCGGAAGCTGGGCGACCCACCGGTCATCGAGACCGTGGCCCAGGCCGGCTACCGCATCCCCGGCTGAACACCATGCGCCCCCCGCTCCGCCCCACGAGAACACGCCGCTGGATCCGGCTGCCCGACCCGACCGTCCGGCTACGACTCACCCTGCTGTACGGGGCGCTGTTCTTCGTCTTCGGCGCCGTCCTGTTACTCGTCACCATCGTGATCGCACGCGGGTTTCCCCGCGCCTACGTCAACGAGGGGCCGGGCGAGGGGAACCTCGTCCGGCTCTGCGCCGGACTGGACGGCCCGGCGCCCGACACAGAGGCCATCCACCGGTGCGACCAGGCCGCGCGGGCGCTGGTCGACCACCAGCGTGCCCAGACCCTCGACCGTCTGCTGGCCGGCTCGGGTCTCATGCTGATCACCATGACCGCCGCCGCGCTATGCCTCGGCTGGCTGGTGGCCGGGAGGGTGCTGCGTCCCCTCCGCACGATCAACGCCGCGGCCCGCCGGATCTCGGCTCACAGCCTGCACGAGCGGCTGGCACTGCCCGGCCCCAAAGACGAGCTGACGCAGCTGGGCGACACGTTCAACGCCCTGCTGGCCCGGCTGGAGGCGTCCTTCGCCGCCCAGCGCCAGTTCGTGGCAAACGCCTCACATGAACTGCGCACACCTCTGGCGCGACAGCGCACCCTGATCGAAGTCGCCCTGGCCGACCCACAGCCCACCGTCACATCGCTACGCCACGCATGCCGGCGCGTTCTCGTGACCGGCGAGCAGCAGGAGCGGCTCATCGAGGCCCTGCTCACGCTGGCACGCAGCGAGCGCGGACTCGACCGGCGCACCCCCATCGACCTCCAGGCACTGGCCGACGACGCCGTCACCGCGCGCCGGAACGAGGCCGAGCACCAAGGGATACGGCTCCGGGCAGACCTCGCGCCGGCCACCGCGCTGGGCGACGCCCGCCTCCTCGAACGGCTGGCGGCCAACCTCCTCGACAACGCGGTGCGTCACAACACCGCGTGCGGCATGGTCGAGGTGATGACCGGCACCTCAGCCGGGCAAGCGGTGCTGCGCGTGCGTAACTCCGGCCCCCTCATCCCGCCCGAAGACCTCGCCCGGCTGTTTCAGCCCTTCCAGCGGCTCAACCGGGAACGCACCACGGGGCACACCGGCCTCGGCCTCGGCCTGCCCATCGTGACCGCGATCGCGCACACACATGACGCGGTCCTGAACGCCCATCCGATGGCGGCCGGCGGACTCACCGTCGAGATCCGGTTCCCCGACCCCGCACAGCCCCTCGACACACCCGACACGGCGTGATCTGCCCCTGTGAGCCGATCGCCTACGGCCCGCCGCTGTCCGACAACGGCACCACCCGGCTGGGCGCGGCGGCGCTGGTCCGGGCTCGAGCCCCGGGCACGGCACGTGCCGACATCGAAGTGCACAACGGGCAGTCCGGCGGGCGGCCCACATGACCCGAGGACGGGACGTCCAGGCCACCCCGACCACCGCCGGGCCGGCCACCCGACGCCTGGGCAGCGGCTGGCATCCGCCTGCGGACGGCCACCCTCTCGGGCTCGGGACGGACGGCCGACGTGCTCACCCGGGCGGCCGCCCCGCAGGCGCGCTCACACCGGTTGCGCGACGGGGCCGGGGAGCCCGGTCACAACGGATGGAGAGCGACAGCAGGACGCAGAACCAGGAGGGGGCAGCGGTGCAACTCCATAGATGGGCGGCAGCAGCAGCGACCATCACGGCAGGGGCAGGCTTCGCCGCGATTGTGCTTGCATGGCACGCAAGAGGTCAGGAGTTCAATTCTCCTTGGCTCCACAGGCCAGGGGCCTCTCGGCGACGGTTGAAGTCTGACCCTTTGGCGGCGTGTCAATACTGACCCATTTGTGGATTGTCGCGGTCATCGACCGCGACGGCCGCCCGTTCACCGTCGGCAGCACGATGGGCGACACGCGCTGGCGGGTAATCGCCGTGCCCAGGGTCTCCGGATCCGCCCCCGGCAGCGTGGTCGTGTCGATGTCGATGGCCGACGTGGACGGCACGGTGGGCCGCATGTGGCGGATCTACCAGAGCGCCGGCCTCGGCCTGCTCGCGCTCCTCGCCGTGGCCGGCTGGTTCGCGGTCCGGTCCGGGCTGCGCCCCCTGGCCCGCATCGAACAGACCGCCGCCGAGATCGCCGGCGGCGACCTCTCCCGCCGGGTCCCCGAACTGGCCGGCCCGAGTACGGAGATGGGCCGCCTGGCCGCGGCGCTGAACGGCATGCTCGGGCAGTTGGAAATCGCCTTCGCCGCCCGCGCCGAGTCCGAGGTGCGGATGAGCCGGTTCGTCGCCGACGCCAGCCACGAGTTGCGCACCCCGCTCGCCGGCATCAAGGGCCTGACCGACCTCCACCGCATGGGTGTCCTCGCGGGACGCGAGGACACCGACGCCACGATGTCCCGCATCGCCCGCGAGTCCGAACGTCTCACCCGGCTCGTCAACGACATGCTTCTGTTGGCCCGCCTCGACGAGCACGCGCTGAAGGCCGCGGCGCCGGGCTTCCCGTCCGGCCTCGACCTCGCCCCCACCGACCTCCGCACTCTTGCCGCCGACGCCCTCCACGACGTGACAGCCCTCGACCCGACCCGCACTGTCACCCTCAGCGGCCCGACCGGCGACGGCCCGCCCGCCTCGGCGCCGGCCCTCGCCGACGAGGCCCGCCTGCGCCAGGTCGTCACCAATCTGGTCGGAAACGCCGTCACCCACACACCCCCCGGCGCGCCCATCCGCATCGGCGTCGGCACGGTCGGCGACCACGCCGTTCTGGAGGTCACCGACCAGGGCCCCGGCCTCACCCCGGAACAGAGCGGCCGTATCTTCGAACGCTTCTACCGCGCCGACACCTCCCGCACCCGCGCCACCGGCGGCGCCGGCCTCGGCCTGGCCATCGTCCACTCCCTCGTCACCGCGCACGCGGGCGAGGTGAAGGTCGACTCGTCCCCCGGCCAGGGCGCCACCTTCCGGGTCCTCCTGCCTCGGCTCACCGATGGGCACACGTCGGTGAGCCCGCCGGAACCCGAGCCGCTCCAGGGGTGACGCCAAGACGGCGCAGTGCGTGGCCGGGTGCAGCGGCGCGGCGTCCGCCACCGCGACGGGGCCCGTCGCGCCGGTCTCGTTCCACCAACGCTCGAGAAAGCTCCTGTAGCCCGGCGCCCGGAACGCTCAGAAAGCCCTCGTGTGCCTCTCTCCGGGATTTTCCCGCCGATCGAGCAGGGGGGATTGACCGTCAGACTCAACGGCGGCGAGGTGGGCACCTGATGGGCATCTTGCCCCAGATCCACGCGGGGCTTTCGGTATCCTGGGGAGCGTCTCGCCGCCTCCTCGGCGCCGGGATCCGCGGGTTACGAGGGTCTTCTTCGGCCTGCCCGCGCCAGGTTTTCCGTCCAGCGATCCGACCGCTCTCGCGCCGTGGTGCGTGGGAGCCTGGTTTGCCGTGCCCGAAAAGAGAGCTTTGTGACTACTTCCGGCACTCACGCCGCCCCCGAGAGTTCCGGCGCCGAGCAGAACGGCCATGCCGGGTCTGCCGCGTATGACGCCGCCGCGATCACCGTCCTGGACGGGCTGGACGCGGTACGCAAGCGGCCCGGTATGTACATCGGCTCCACGGGTGAGCGGGGTCTGCACCATCTGGTGCAGGAGATCGTGGACAACTCGGTCGACGAGGCGCTGGCCGGAGTGGCCGACCGGATCGATGTGACGATCCTGGCCGATGGCGGCGTGCGCGTGATCGACAACGGGCGCGGCATCCCGGTCGGCATGCATCCGCTGGAGAAGAGGCCGGCCGTCGAGGTGGTGCTGACGGTGCTGCACGCGGGCGGTAAGTTCGGGGGTGGCGGGTACGCCGTGTCCGGCGGTCTGCACGGTGTGGGTCTGTCGGTGGTCAATGCGCTCTCGGCGAGGCTGTCGGCGGAGATCTGGACCGACGGCCACCGGTGGACCCAGGAGTATAAGGACGGGATGCCGACCGCGCCGCTGGCCCGCCACGAGGCCACCTCGAAGACGGGCACGTCTCTGACGTTCTGGGCGGACGGCGGCATTTTCGAGACCACCGAGTACTCCTTCGAGACGCTGGCCCGGCGGTTTCAGGAGATGGCCTTCCTCAACCGGGGGCTGACCCTGACTCTCACCGATGAGCGCGAGTCGGCCCGCGCGACGGCCGCGGCCGACGAAGCGGGTCCGGACACCGCCGGGGAGCAGGCGGCGAAGACGGTCTCCTACCGCTACGACGGCGGCATCAGCGACTTCGTCGCCTACCTCAATACCCGCAAGGGGGAGCCGGTCCACCCCTCCGTCGTCTCCATCGCCGCCCAAGACACCGAGCGGCTGTTGTCGGTGGAGGTCGCGCTGCAGTGGAACAGCCAGTTCGCCGACAGCGTCTACTCCTACGCCAACGCGATCCACACCCACGAGGGCGGCACCCACGAGGAGGGCTTCCGCACGGCGCTGACCACGGTCGTCAACCGGTACGCGCGCGAGAGGAAGCTGCTGCGCGAGAAGGACGGCAACCTCACGGGTGAGGACATCCGCGAGGGGCTGACCGCGATTATCTCGGTCAAGCTGGGTGAGCCGCAGTTCGAGGGCCAGACCAAGACCAAGCTGGGCAACAGCGAGGCCAGGACGTTCGTGCAGAAGGTGGTGCACGAGCACCTGACGGACTGGTTCGACAGCAACCCCAACGAGGCGGCCGACATCGTCCGCAAGGCGACGCAGGCGGCCACCGCCCGGCTGGCGGCCCGCAAGGCACGGGACCTGACCCGCCGCAAGGGCCTGCTCGAATCAGCGGCCCTGCCGGGCAAGCTGTCCGACTGCCAGTCCAGCGATCCGGCGCGGTGCGAGATCTTCATCGTCGAGGGCGACTCCGCCGGCGGCTCGGCCAAGTCCGGCCGCGACCCGCGGTACCAGGCGATCCTGCCCATCCGCGGCAAGATCCTCAACGTCGAGAAGGCCCGTATCGACAAGATCCTGCACAACCAGGAGGTCCAGTCGATGATCTCCGCGTTCGGCACGGGCGTTCACGAGGACTTCGACATCGCGAAGCTCCGGTACCACAAGATCATTCTGATGGCGGACGCCGATGTCGACGGCCAGCACATCAACACCCTGCTGCTGACCTTCCTGTTCCGCTTCATGCGGCCGCTGATCGAGCACGGGCACATCTACCTCTCCCGCCCGCCCCTCTACAAGATCAAGTGGGGCCGGGACCACGTGGAGTACGCCTACTCCGACCGCGAACGCGACGTACTGCTGGAACGGGGCCGGCGGGACGGCCGCCGGGTCAAGGACGACTCCGTCCAGCGGTTCAAGGGCCTGGGCGAAATGAACGCCGAGGAACTGCGCACCACGACCATGGACCAGGACCACCGTGTCCTGGGCCAGGTCACCCTCGACGACGCGGCCGTTGCCGACGCCCTCTTCTCCGTCCTGATGGGCGAGGACGTCGAGGCCCGGCGCACCTTCATCCAGCGCAACGCCAAGGACGTGCGCTTCCTCGACATCTGATCGCGCGGACGGCCCCGACGACACCGCGCAGCACCTGATGGTCCCCGAAGGACTTGAGGCCGTGCGCAAGCGCCCCGGCATGTACATCGGCTCCGGCGACAGCCGCGGCCTGACCTCATGGTGCGCCGTTCAGGCCAGTGGGTGCGGTGCCGTCGGGTCCAGCGCGGTGCCGCCGTGGCGGCGAAGGTAGGCCAGTACCGCGCGGACGCGGCGGTGGCCGCTGTCGCCCGCCGACAGGCCGAGTTTGAGGAAGACGTTGCCGATGTGCTTGTGGACCGCGTTCTCGGTGACGACGAGCCGTTGGGCGATGGTCGCGTTGTCGTGGCCCTCGGCCATCAGCGCGAGGACCTCGCGCTCGCGTGCGGTCAGGGCGTCGACGGGGTCGCCGCGTGCGAGGAGTTGGGCGATGACCTCGGGGTCCATGGCGGTGCCGCCGCCGGCCACGCGGCGCAGTGCGTCGGTGAACTCCGCGACGCGGCTCACCCGGTCCTTGAGCAAGTACCCGATGCCGCCCCGGGCGTCGGCGAGGAGGCGGCCCGCGTATTCCTGCTCCACGTACTGCGACAGGACCAGGACCGGAAGCCCGGGGTGGTCGCGGCGGGCTTGGACCGCGGCCCGGATGCCCTCGTCGCGGAAGGTCGGGGGCAGCCGCACGTCCACGATGGTGACGTCCGGTCGGTGGGTCTCGACGGCGGTGAGGAAGCCGGGGGCGTCGGCCGCGATCGCGACGACCTCGAAGCCCTGGGAGTTGAGCAGGAGCTCCAGCCCGGAGGACAGCAGGACGTTGTCCTCGATGATCGCTACGCGCACGGCAGCTCCACGGTGATGACGGTCGGCCCGCCCGGCGGGCTGCTGATCTCCATGGTGCCGTCCAGAGCGGCGGCGCGGCGGCGCATTCCGTCCAGGCCGGATCCGCGGGCGGGGTCCGCTCCGCCGGTCCCGTTGTCGGCGATCTCCGCGCGGAGCAGCGCGCCGTCGCGGGTGACGCGAACCGAGGCCCTGGTGGCCCGGCTGTGCCGGGCGATGTTCGCCAGTGCCTCGGTGACGGCGAAGTAGGCGACCGCTTCGACCGCCGCGGGGATCTCACCGAGCGGGCCGATGTCGATGCGGGTCGGCACCCCGGCCCTGGTGGCCAGGGTGCTGAGCGCGCCGGAGAGGCCCTGGTCGGCCAGCACCGGGGGATAGATGGTGCGGATGACGGAGCGCAGCTCGGTCATCGCGTCCTCGGTCTCGGCGTGGGCCTGCCGGACCAGAACGGCGGCCGCGTCGGGGTCGTTGGAGAGGCTTTCGCCGGCCACGGCGAGCCGCATCGCGATGGCCACGAGCCGGGCCTGGGTGCCGTCGTGCAGGTCTCGTTCGATCCGGCGGAGTTCCGCGCTGTGCGCCTGGAGGACGTCTGTGCGCGTCCGGGCGAGTTCGGTGACTCGTTCGACCAGTTGCTCCGCGGGCGATGGCGCCAGGACCGCGAGGCAGCACCGGGCGTGCGCTCGGGCGAGCGGCGGGAGGGCGAGGGCGGCCAGTGCCGCCAGGAACACGACGTTCACCAGGCCGAGCGACAACGCGGTGCCCCAGCCGGTGATGCGAACGCTGAACAGGGGCAGCCACGGCGCCGAGGGAAAGGCCCACCACAACACCGTGATGACGGGGGTGAGTAGCAGGGTGCCCAGGAAGAGCAGGGCCAGGGCGCCCGCCGGCAGACCGGTGACCACGTGCGTCAGGAACCACACAAGGTTGCGGCGGGCGGCGCGCGGACGCGGCTCGACCGGCCGTCCCAGCAGCGCCCCGGCGCGCCGGCGATGCCGCTCCGCCCAGGGCTGTGCCAGCGACGGAACGCACAGCAGGGGCGCCGCGGCGAGCGTCACCGCCGCGGTCACCAAGGTGCCCAGCAGGTAACGCCCACCGCGCCACATCCTGAGCCACCACGCACGCGCAACGCCGAGCACTTGTCCCGCTTTCCTCTGTCGTACAAGGAGGTTGTGGGAGGCCCCACGCGATTCACCCTAGGTATCGGACGATTCCGCGGCACTACAGGTAGCTGTAGCTTTCCTTCGGGAGCCCGTGGCAGCGATCCGCGACCCGGCGCTTACCTAGCGTGGGCGGCATGACATTCACCAACCCGATCGTCGCTCCGCTGCCCGGCAAACGGTGGCTGGCCGCCGCCCTCGTCACCGCCGGCGTGGCAGCTGCCATCCAACTGCCGGCCGGCGCGCACGAAGCGCCCGCGCCCGGGTACGGGCAGGACGACCTGCGCCGGGACACCGACGCCATCCACGCGCTGGGGATCACCGGCGTCCAGGCACGGGTGACCACCGGCGCCGGCCGGGACCTGGTCGCCACCAGCGGCGTCGCCGAGGTGGGCACGGACCGTCCGGTGCCCCGCAACGGCTACTTCCGGATGGCCAGCACCGGCAAGGCGCTGGTGGCCACCGTGGTCCTGCAACTGGTCGACGAGGGCAGGCTGGCGCTCGACGACACGGTGGACCACTGGCTGCCCGGCTTGGTGGACGGCAACGGCAACGACGGACGCCGGATCACCATCCGCCAACTCCTCCAGCACACCAGCGGAATCCACGACGACATCCCCGGCTTCACCACCCCGCAGGAGTACTACGAGCGCCGGTACGACACCTACACACCCGAGCAGATCGTCGAACAGGCGATGAGGCACCGCCCGGACTTCCCGCCCGGCACGGGGTGGAGCTACTCCAACACCGGCTATGTCCTGCTCGACATGATCGTCGAGAAGATCACGGGTCGCCCGTGGCACCAGGAGATCGAGGACCGGATCCTGAAACCGCTCGGCATGGACCGCACCTATCTGGCGGGCAGCACTCCCACACTCCGCCGCCCGCACGCCAACGGCTACCAGGTCTTCCCCTCCGGCGAACGGGTCGACGTCACCGAGGAGATCATCCCCGACCCCGGCGGCTACGTCTCCACCACCGCGGACATCAACCGCTTCTTCCAGGCTCTGCTCGGCGGCGAGCTGCTGTCCCCGGCACGACTGGCCGAGATGCAGGACACCGTCCCGGTCAACGAGGAGCTCCAGGTGTACTGGCCGGACGGGCGCTACGGCCTCGGCCTGGTCAGCCGGCCCCTGTCCTGCGGCGGCAGCTACTGGAGCCACGAGGGCGGCGAGGGCGGCTACATCACCCTGAACGGCGCCACCGGCGACGGCAGCCGCACCGTCACCGTTTCCATGTCCACCGCCCTGAGCGACTCGCCCGACAACACACTCCGACAGGAGCGAGCCGCCAGTGACCTCGTCGACCACGCGCTGTGCGACACCCCCGGCAACGGGCAGGACACGTAACGGCCTTGAGCCACCGCACGCGCGCGGGAACGAGATCAACCGTCCGCGGTCATCGCTTCCTCGTGTCGCCCGTTGACCCCGGCAGGGCGTTGACCCCGATGGCCTGGTGCCGGTAGTGCCTGGGCGGCATGCCGAAGGTGGCGCGGAACAGTCTGCTGAAGTGGGCGGCGTCGGTGAGGCCCCACCGGGTGGCGATGGCCTGGACGGCTCGTGTGCGCGGTGCGGGGTCGGCGAGGTGTTCGCGGATGAAGTCGCGGATCTGCGCCTGGAGGGCGCGTCTGCGGGCCTCGGGCGGGAGGAGGTTCTCGGTGTGGAGGAGGCGGCCGAGGAGGGAGGCGAGGAGGTCGGTGGTGATGGAGGCCAGGGTGGGGACGTCGGCCGGAGTGAGCTCGTGGGCACGGGCGTTGAGGTCGTTGAGCCATCGGGACAGGACCCCGGCCATGCCCTGGCGGGCGGGGAAGGGGACGGCGGTCAGCCGCTGGAGCGTCCGGTCGGGCAGGGGCAGCAGCGCCCGGGGGATGTGGAGAACGAACGAGGACACCTTGTCCGCGGTGGTGTGAAGTGCTCGGTGGGGACTGCCGTATCAGCTTCGCGGTGCGCACCACCTCCAGGTGGGGGTGGCTCAGGACGGATAACTGCACATCCCTGAGGTCGAGGACGCGTATCCGGGCCCGGAAGTCGTCGCGGTGGTCACTGCGCAGCCGGTTGCGCGGATGGGACCGCGCCGCGATGTCCTCGTAGAGCTCGAACCGTTCCGCCGCCGGTACGAACTCGGTACTCAACTCGGTCACCAGCACAGCCACCCCCGGTAGCCCTCTCGTCTTGCCGTCCGATCCGGCATCGGGCATGCCGGACGCGCATGGAGTTCCTCCCTGCTTTCAGGTGCAAGCGTTCGCTGCCGGACCAGCGCGCCGCAAGAGGCCGAGGTGTCCGGGCCCCCCGGACACCTCGTGCGGATAGGTTGTCGGCCATGGCTGAACTCGGACCCGTCGCCTGGCCACCCGCCCCGACAAGGACCGAGCGGCTCGTGCTCCGCGAGTCCGAGGCCCGGGACCGGGCGGCGTTCATCGAGTTGTTCGCATCGCCGGAGGTGGGCACCCATATCGGTGGCGCTCGACCGTGCGATGCGCCTCGCGGCGAAGCTGGGGTTCACCGAGGTGGAGCGGTTCGACGAGTACGGCGCCGAGCAGTGGTTCGGCGTGTGGTCCTCGGCCCGGAGCGGTACGTGAGGGCGTTCGCGTCGGTCACCTGACGGACTCACTTCTGAGCGCCTCGCGTTGCGCCGGGCTCAGGCGGTCCGGTCTCGTGGTGACGGTGTACGTCTCGGGCCCGATGGCCCGCAGGGCGAGGGGATCGGCGATGGCCGGTTGACGCTGGATCGCGTCCAGGGCGGCGGCGGCCCGGTCCCGGGGCCAGTCGAGCCCGGTGGCCAGCGCGCCCAGTGTGAGCGGTCGACCGGCGTGCACGAGGGCGGCGAGCACCGTCAGCGCGTCGTACACGACGGTCTCGGCGAGGGTGCTGCCGCTCATCTGCTCGCTGAGCTGGGCGAAGAACTGGCCCATCTTGCCGAGCCGGGTGCCGGCGGTCGTTTCGGCGCCGAAGATCTCGATGCCTCGCGCGGCGGCGGTCGCGATCTCGCCGTGTGCTCCGGTGTCGGCCTGCCACGCCCGGAGCCAGACGTCGTCGTCGATGACGTACCGCTCGCGGCGCCCGCCGGGATCGGGCTGGCGCAGCACCAGTTCCATGGCTTCGAGGGCGGCGATGGACTTGGATACCGACGCCGCGCTGACCTGGAGTCGGCGCACCAGGTCGCTGGCGGTCAGGCCGCCGGCGTCAGCGGTGAGCAGGCAGACGAACACCCGGGCGGTCATCCGGGGCAGGCCGGTCGCGGCGAGTTGATTCGCGAACGCGTCCACGAAGTCGCGCTCCTCCTCGGTGCGCTGCTCGTCGGCCGTCGGCCGGGCGGGCCGGGCCGGCTTGCGCCGGTGGGCACGGTGGTCGGCGGCCTGCTGCGCGTGGTCGGCCAGGTAGTCGCCGGGTGCGCCGTTGCGTGCGACCTCGCGGCTGATCGTGGACGTCGGCCGGCCGAGCCGTCGGCCGATCTCGGCGTACCCGAGCCCGTCGGCCAGCCACGCCGCGATCCGCCGGCGGTCCTCGTGGGTCAGCCTGCCTCCTGGCACCGGCGCGCCTCCTCTCCTTGCGTTCATCAACAGTACATTGCAACGGCCCGGTTGACGTAGTTGCATTTAGCCACAATCTTGTTGCAACGATTGCTGTCTAGCTCGTGTTTTGTGGCTGCATTTCGTTGACGCTGCCTGAAACGCAACGTAGCTTTTTCTCATCCGGAAAGAGAGAGGAAGCGACGATGCATGTGATGGCCGTGTCGACCGTCTCGGACGAAGGCAAGTTCTGGAGCGGCCTGAAGAAGGCGCACGCCAAGCTCCCCAGGGGCGCCACGTGGAAGCTGGCGGTCGCGAGCAAGGACGGGGCCAGGGCGGTGAACATCATCGCCCACGAGTCCATCGACGGTGTTCGGGACTTCTTCGAGGCGCACGCCGGTGCCCATGCCACGACGGAGTACTTCGAGGCGGATGCCGCGAACGCGGTCGGTCTCCCGTGACGAGGATCGACATACCGCGGCTCCGGGCCCGGGTCGCCGAACTCCTGGCGACGTGCGGGATCCCGAGTGCCGCGATCGGGGTTCTCCACGACGGAGAGCTGGCGGAGTTCGCGGTCGGTGTCACCAACGTGGAAACGCGGGCACCCGCCACGCCCGACACCGTTTACCAGTGCGGCTCCATGACCAAGACGTGGACCGCGCTGGCGTTCATGCAGCTCGTCGACGAGGGGAAAGTCGATCTGGACGAGCCGGTGCGGACCTACCTGCCCGGTTTCACGGTGGCCGATTCCGAGGCAGGCGCCAAGGTCACCCCTCGTCAGCTCCTGGACCACACAAACGGTATTGAGGAGGCCTACGGCGATCCCGGGGAAGACGACGACGTCTACGAGCGCATGGTCGAGAACATCGCGGACGCGCCCCAGGTTTTCCCGCTGGGCCATACCCACGGCTACAGCGCGGCGCTGGGTTACGCGATTCTCGCGCGGATCCTGGAGGTGTACGACGGCAAACGCTGGGACGACGTCATGCGGGACCGTCTTTTCGATCCCATGGGCCTGACCAGCACGAGCAGTTGGCGCGAGCGGGTGGACCAAACCCGGGCCGCGACCGGGCACCTGATCCGGTCCCCGGAGGAGGGCCCCATCGTCACACCGGTGGACCACCTGCCGCGTGCCTTCGGCCCCGGCGGCAACATCACCTCGACGACCCGGGATGTGCTCACGATGGCGCACGTTCTGCTCAACGAGGGCACGGCGCCGGGCGGAAGGCGAATTGTCTCGGCCGAAAGCGTTCGAGAGATGATGCGTTCGCGGGTGCCCGTGCCGGATCCATACATGTTCGGGCCGCAGTGGGCGCTCGGCCTCATCGTGTGCGACTGGCACGGCGAAACCGTCTTCGCGACCGACGGCAGCACGATCGGCCAGAACGCCCGGCTGCGGCTCCTGCCGGACTCCAATACCGCCATCACGATGCTGACGAACGGCGGACCGCGGGAAAGCTTCTACCGTCAGGTGTTCAACGAGATCCTCACCGACCTCGGCACGGTCACCATCCCGGACCTGCCCGCACCGGATACGACGCTGGAACTCGACCCGTCCAGATACGTGGGCGCCTACGGGCGCCCCGGCGCACGGTACGAGGTGTCGGCCGAGGGCGGAAAGCTGTACCTGACCCTGGTCCTCGACCCGACGCAGGCTCAGTTCCTCCGGAAGCCGGATCGCATCGGATATGAGTTGCTTCCGGTGAGCGAGACGCATTTCCTGATGCCGCCGGCGGATTCGTTGGAGGACACCCAGACGGTCGCGCTCTACGACTTCACGAACGGCAGTGCCCGATACCTCCACACCAACTGCCGGGTGAACCCGCGATGGGCGTAGCCGGCACAAAGCCTGTGCGCACCACGTGGCCGCCGGCCCGGGCATGTGACTACTCGCCCGTTGTGTCGTCGAGAGCCGGTGATGTCCCCACGAGCTTGCGAAGGAAGCGATCGACCTGCTCCTCCAGCGGGGGCCAGTGCTGATCGGGCTGGTTGACCCGCATGGAGACCGCGCCGTGCACGGCGGCTCGCGGGTCGAGGGCCACCGTCGAGGCGTCGTCCGCGGGAGCCATCGCGCGTCAACCCGTCTGGCCGGCCGCGTTCACCCGTGAGCGGCGCCGGGGCGTTCGTCGCCGCGCGGATGGTCAGCGGTGGAGCCAGGGGGCGAGCACCTGAGTGAGGCGGGGCATGACGATCCACGTCATGAGGGAGGTGAGGACGGGCAGGAGGAGGGCCAGGGCGAGGGGTTTGGGGAGGGGGGCGAGGAGGGGGCGGGTCAGGGTGGTCAGGGCGAGGAGGAGGACGTAAAGGGCGACGAGGGTGGTCAGCCAGAGCTTCCAGCGGCGAGGTGTGGTCATCGGGCGTCCGGCAGGATCTCGTTGACCAGGGTGACGGCCTCGTGCAGTTCGGTGCGGTTCCGCAAGCGGCTGAAGTGGACGCATTCGGGGGTGAGCAGGACCTTCGCGCCCAGCTTCGAGGTGTAGAGACGCGCGTGATCGATCGGGTCGGGGGTCAGCACCGGGTCGTCGACGGCGATCAGGGCGCGGAACTGCCGGGCGGTGAGCCGAACGCCCTCCCAGACGAACCCGCCGTCGAAGAACGGGGCGAGTGCGTCATAGCCCACCTCGACGGCGGGGGTGGTCACCGGCAGCGCGCCCGCGAAGGGGGCTTCCCGCTCGTGGTCGTGGTGCTGGAGGAGCCCGAGGATGGCGTCGCCGCCGAGGCTGTGACCGACGAGGACGGTGTCGGCGGGGTCGGTGATCTCGGCGGTCAGGGCCTTGTGCCAAGGGCCGGGGCTGGGCGCCGCGGGGTCGGGAAGCGCGGCAGGCGGTTCTGACCGCCGCCGCCGACATCCTGGAGGAACACGGCTATCAAGGCGTGACGATCGAGGGCATCGCCCGGCGCTCGGGCGCCGCCAAGACGACCATCTACCGCTGGTGGGACTCCAAGGCCGAGCTGGTCATGGACGCGTACACGCACACCGTGGCCCAGCGCATGCCCGAACCCGACACCGGCAGCGTCCGCGACGACCTCGTCGCCTACACCGCCGAGCTCTACGACGTTGTCAACCACCCGCTGCGGGTCCGCGCGCTGCGCGGACTGATGGCCGAGGCCCAGCTCGACCCCGGCTTCGAGCGGCCCTTCCGCGCCTGGGTCGCCACGCGCCGCCAGGTCGTCGCGGCCATCCTCGGCCGGGGGCGCGACCGCGGCGAACTGCGCCCCGACCTGGACCTGGAGCACGCGGTCGACCTGCTCTTCGGCCCCTACTGGTACCGACTCCTCGTCGGCCACCTGCCGCTCGACCCGCGGGAGGCCGAGCGGCACATCGATCAGATCCTTAACGGGCTGCGAGCCCCACTCGGTCAGCTTGCGCCCGAGACCGATGCCGGGTGATCGGCGCGCCACCGAGAACTGGAGGGCTTAAGACTGGGTGAGGGACTGCGGGAAGTCGGTGATGATGCCGTCGACGCCGAGGCCGGCCATCCTGCGCATGGCGCCGGGCTCGTTCACTGTCCAGACGTTGATGGACATGCCCAGCTCGTGGACGCGGTCCACCAGCGCCTGGTCGGTGACGGTGAACTGCGGGTTCACCTGGTCGGCCCAGGTGCTCAGGGTGCGCAGTTCGTCGTCGGTCGGGCGGTCGGCGTCGAGGAAGCCGATCGGGACCTCGGGCAGCAGCGTGTGGAAGTCGGTGGCGTCGTCGAGCTGGAAGGACTGGACGCCGAGCTCGCCGGCGGCCAGGGCCCGGCGGAGGTAGCGCGGCCTGTCCTCCAGGGTCTCGGCGAAGTCCTCGGCCAGGCCCTCGTAGTGGGCGCAGGGGCTGAGCTCGGCGAGCAGGCCGGTGCGGCCGTCGACCCGGGAGATCACGTCCTCGACGGTGATGAGCCGCTCGCCCGCGTACTTCTCGTGGAACCAGGACCCGGCGTCCAGTTGGCGCAGCTCCGCCCAGGTGAAGTCGGAGACGCGGTAGCTGTCGCGGCCGGGGAAGACCTCCTCGACGTTGGTCGTCCGCTCCATGGTGCAGTCGTGGAAGTTGACCAGCCGGCCGTCGCGCGTGCGCTGCACGTCGATCTCGACGAAGTCGGCGTCCTGCCGGATGGCCAGGTTGATCGCGGCGGCGGTGTTCTCCGGCGCCATGCCCGAGGAGCCGCGGTGCGCGATGACGTCCGGCCCCTCGTCCGCGTGTGCCACGGTCTGCGTCAGCACCAGGACCAGGCAGCCGAGCGCCGCCCCCATCGCCGTGGTACGCCAGTTGCTCACGTTGCTCACGTTCCTCACCGTCTTCACTTCGGCCTCCGCGGTTTCGTCGGTGGATCCCCGCGAGGCTGGCGGCCCGACATGACGAGAAGTCGGCCTCGGTCTGGCCCGGTCCCGATCACCGTGTGACGCGGTCAGGTCAGACGGGCATAACGGCTGAACCGAGCATATCGGGCATATGGGGTATATGCAGGGTCAGTCTCCGCACAGAGCGTGATCGACGAGGGCCCTCATCGCCGCCTCCACCCGGGCCTGCCGGGCGGGGTCGGCGCTGTCGTGGCCGTTGGTCCAGACGGTGACGGCGCGGGTGCCGTCGGCGGTGACCCCGTTGGCGCCGGTGAAGCCGAGGGTGGTGCCGTCGTGGTGCCAGTAGGAGCCGCCGCAGCTCAGCGGGGCGGCGGCGAGGCCGAGGCCGTAGCCATGGCCCGGGGCGCCGGGAACGGGCCGGGTGTCCCGCATCGCGGCCAGCTCGGCCGGGGCCAGCAGCTCCCCGCCGAGCAGTGCGGTGAGGAAGCGATTGAGGTCGCGCGCGGTGGTGACCAGCTCGCCGGCGGCGCCCGCGGCCGTGCCGTTGAGCAGCGTCGTGTCGGTCGGCCGGTCGCCGCCGGGGAACGTCTCCCGGCCCCGGGCGTACGGGGCGGGCAGGGCGGGGTCGTCGCCCGGCAGGAACGTTCCGGTCAGGCCCAGCGGGCGGATGACGCGGTCGGTGACCTCCGCGCGCCAGGAGCGGCCGGTGACCCGTTCGACGATCATGCCGGCCAGCAGGTAGTTGGTGTTGGAGTACGCGAAGCCGGTGCCGGGCGCGAACGCGGGCGGGCGGGTGAGCGCGGCGGCGACCAGACCGGCCGGGTCGCGGTGGTCGAAGCGGTGCGCGCGATAGGACTCGGGGGAGCGCGCGACGGGGAAGGCGCCGGGGACGGCCGTGTAGTCGGGCAGGCCGCTGGTGTGCTGGAGGAGCTGGCGCAGGGTGACGCGGCAGCCGTCGTGGCCGTTGCCGGTGACCACGCCGGGCAGCGGCTCGCACACCGGGTCCGCCAGCGACAGCCGTCCCTCGCCGACGAGTTGGAGCACGACCGTGGCGAGGAACGCCTTGGTGGTGCTCCCCGCGCGGTAGTGCGCGCCGGCGGACAGGCGCGTATCGGTCGCCTCCGCGCCGTCCGGGGTGGTGAGCACGGCCGCGACCCCCTCGGCACCGGCGGCCACCACGGCCTCCGCGTCCCGGGCCAGCGGCGTGGGGCCCCGGTCCGGCGGGGGACCGAACGGGGCCGCCGCCGCGAGGGTGGCGACGGCCGCGCACAGCGCGAGGACGAGCGGCAGGCGGCGGCGGACGTGGACGGCGACGCGGTTCAGGGCGGATCAGCCTCCCCCCGGGCCGGTGTGGGGGACCGGCGGCACGGCCGGGACGCCCCGGGGAGGCGCCACCCTAGCGTGCCCGGCGGGCCGGTCGCCCAAGGGATTCCGCCCGCGACGGCCGCGGCGGGTGCGCTACCCTGAGGCCATGCGTGCCGTACGCCTTCTGCTTACGCGGCCGCGCTGATCACGGACACGACATCAGCGCGGCCGACCCCTCCTGTGCGAGGGGTTTTTTCATGGCGTGGCGGATGACGACTGATGGAGCTTCGAAGACGATGAGCGAGACACACAAGTACGACGCCGCCCTGGCCGCGGAGATCGAAGCACGCTGGCAGGACTACTGGGAGCGGCACGGCACGTACCAGACGCCGAACCCGAGCGGGGACCTGGCGGACGACCCGGAGACGGCGGCCCGGCCCAAGAAGTTCATCATGGACATGTTCCCCTACCCCTCGGGGGCGGGGCTGCACGTGGGCCACCCGCTGGGCTACATCGCCACCGACGTGTACGCCCGCTTCCAGCGGATGACCGGGCACAACGTCCTGCACACCCTGGGCTTCGACGCGTTCGGGCTGCCGGCCGAGCAGTACGCGGTGCAGACCGGCACCCACCCCCGGGTGTCCACCGAGGCGAACATCCGTACCTACCGGACGCAGCTCCGCCGGCTGGGGCTGGGCTACGACATGCGGCGTTCGTTCGCCACCATCGACCCGGACTACTACCGCTGGACCCAGTGGATCTTCCTGCAGATCTTCAACGCCTGGTACGACCGCGAGGCCGGCCGGGCGCGACCGATCGCGGAGCTGGTCGCGCAGTTCGAGAGCGGGGAGCGCTCGACTCCCGACGGGCGCCCCTGGAGTGAGCTGTCCGCCGCCGAGCGCGCCGACGTGCTGAGCGGCCACCGGCTGGCCTACGCCTCGGACGCGCCGGTCAACTGGTGCCCGGGGCTGGGCACCGTGCTGGCCAACGAGGAGGTCACCGCGGACGGCCGCTCCGAGCGGGGCAACTTCCCGGTGTTCAAGGCCAAGCTGCGCCAGTGGAACATGCGGATCACCGCCTACGCCGACCGGCTGCTGGACGATCTGGACACGGTCGACTGGCCGGAGGCCATCAAGCTGCAGCAGCGGAACTGGATCGGCCGCTCGGAGGGCGCCCGGCTGGACTTCCGCGTGGGGGATGAGGGCGACGGTGGCACGGTCACCGTCTTCACCACCCGCCAGGACACGCTGTTCGGCGCGACCTACATGGTGCTGGCGCCCGAGCACGAGCTGATCGACACGATCGTTCCGGCCGTCTGGCCGGAGGGCACGCACACGGTGTGGACCGGGGGGCACGCCACCCCGGCCGAGGCGGTCGCGGCGTACCGCAAGCAGGCCGCGGCCAAGTCGGATGTGGAGCGGCAGGCCGAGGCCAGGGAGAAGACGGGCGTCTTCACCGGCGCCTTCGCCGTCAACCCGGTCAACGGAGAGCGGATCCCCGTCTTCATCGCCGACTACGTGCTGCTGGGCTATGGCACCGGCGCGATCATGGCCGTTCCGGCGCACGACAGCCGCGACTTCGCGTTCGCGCGCGCCTTCGAGCTGCCGATGCGCTGTGTCGTCGAGCCGATCGACGGGCGCGGCACGGACCCGGCGGAGTGGGACGACTCGTTCAACGCGAGCGACGCCCGCCTGGTCAACTCCACCGGCGACTCCATCTCCCTGGACGGGCTGACCGTTCCGGAGGCCAAGGCGCGGATGAACGCCTGGCTGGAGGAGCGCGGCGTGGGTGAGGGCACGGTCAACTTCCGCCTGCGGGACTGGCTGTTCAGCCGCCAGCGGTACTGGGGCGAGCCGTTCCCGATCGTCTACGACGAGGACGGCGTGGCGCATCCGCTGCCCGAGTCGATGCTGCCGCTGGAGCTGCCGGAGGTCGACGACTACGCGCCGCGCACGTTCGACCCGGACGACGCGGACACGCAGCCGGAGACGCCGCTGTCCCGCAACGAGGAGTGGGTGAACGTCACTCTGGACCTGGGCGACGGGCCGCGGCGGTATCGGCGCGAGACCAACACCATGCCGAACTGGGCCGGTTCGTGCTGGTACCAACTGCGCTATCTGGACCCGCACAACGACGAGAAGCTGGTCGACCCCGAGGTCGAGCGGTACTGGATGGGCCCGCGCGAGGGCATGTCCACCGGCGGCGTGGACCTGTACGTCGGCGGCTCGGAGCACGCGGTGCTGCACCTGCTGTACGCGCGGTTCTGGCAGAAGGTGCTGTTCGACCTGGGGCACGTCTCGTCGGCGGAGCCGTACCACAAGCTGTTCAACCAGGGCATGATCCAGGCGTACGTCTACCGCGACGAGCGCGGCTTCCCGGTGCCCGCGGCGGAGGTCGAGGAGACCGAGTCCGGCGGCTGGACGTACCAGGGGCAGCCGGTCAGCCGCGAGCTGGGCAAGATCGGCAAGTCCCTGAAGAACGTCGTCTCGCCGGACGAGATCTTCGCCGCGTACGGCGCGGACACGCTGCGGCTGTACGAGATGGCGATGGGCCCGCTGGACGTCTCCCGGCCGTGGGAGACGCGGGCGGTCGTCGGCCAGTACCGGCTGCTGCAGCGGCTGTGGCGGAACGTGCTGGACGAGGCGACCGGTGAGCTGGCGGTCGTCGAGGAGGAGCCGGACGAGGCCACGCTGCGCGCGATGCACAAGGCCATCGACGGGGTGACGCAGGATCTGGAGGCGCTGCGCTTCAACACGGCCATCGCCAAGATCACCGAGCTGAACAACCACGTCACCAAGGTCAGTCCGGTGCCGCGGGCGGCGGCGGAGACCCTGGTCCTGCTGGTCGCCCCGCTGGCGCCGCACCTGGCCGAGGAGCTGTGGCACAGGCTGGGGCACGAGGACAGCGTGACGACCCGGGACTTCCCGGTCGCCGACCCGGCCTACGCCGTGGACGAGACGGTGACGTGCGTGGTCCAGGTCCGGGGCAAGGTGCGGGCCCGGCTGGAGGTGGCGCCGACGGTGACGGAGGCGGACCTGGAGGCCCGGGCCCTGGCCGAGCCGGCGATCGTGGAGGCGCTGGGCGGTGCGGAGATCCGCAAGGTGATCGTGCGGGCGCCGAAGCTGGTCAATATCGTTCCGGCCTGATCGCGTTGTGCCCCCCGGACTGATCGCGTCGAGGTCCGGGGTGGCGCGCGGCCGTTTTCGGTGACATGAGCCCCCGGGGTCCTACTCTGGGTTCATGGAGATAGCTTTCGCCCTGCTCGCGCTGTCCCTGGTGATGTTCGCGGTGTTCGTGGCGCTGGTGGTGCGCGGGGTGCGGGCCGCCAAGTGCCGTATCGAGCGTGCCGGGCGGGAGGTGCGCCGTTCGCTGAGCGATGCCGCGCTGACGGCGCGGGCCGCCCAGCCGGGTGTGGTGGGCGAGGTCGCGCGCACCCGGAAGGAGCTGCGAGCGAGTGTCGACAGCACGCGCGGCGCGCTGCGGCAGGGCTCGGCCGAGGACCCGGCGCTGGGCGAGGCGCTGGCGCTGTTCGATCAGTTGGACGGGCATTTCCGGCAGTTGGACGGCGAGTTGGGCGCGTTGATGTCGGGGGAGCCGGACCGTTCGCGGATCGCCGCGCGGCTGCCGGAGCTGCGCGGCCGGGCGGAGCGGATCCGGCAATCGGCCGACGCGCTGCGGCTCGCCGCGCAGGACCGGGCCCGGCGGCACGGCGCGGAGGAACTCGAGGCGCTGCAGCGGCAGATCGACATGGAGGCGAGCGCGCTGCGGCACTGGGCGCCGGTGGACGCGGCGGACGGCGCGGCCGGGGAGCCGGGGCGCGCGGCGGGCGAGGCCGTGGAGCCGCCCGGGCCCGGGGCGTCGCGCCCGATCCCGGGGCTGCGCAAGCCGGACGCGGAGGGAACGGAGTAGGCCGGGTGTCCGGTATCGGGCCGCCGGCCATCCGGTATCCGGCCGTGGCCGACGCGTTCCGTGCGCTCCGCTAGTCTCCGTGGCATGCCCCGTTCCGTCGCCATCGTCACCGATTCCACGGCCTATCTGCCGCGGGAGGCGGTGGAGCGGCACGGCATCACCGTGGTGCCGCTGACGGTGGTGCTCGGCGGGGAGGCGCTGCTGGACGGCACCGGTGAGGCGGCGCGGCGGCTGACGCAGGCGCTGAACCAGCGGCTGCCGGTGACGACGTCGCGGCCCGGCCCGGAGATGTTTGCCGCGGCCTACCGGGCGGCGGCCGAGGCGGGGGCGGGCGGCATCGTCTCGCTGCACCTGTCCTCCGAGATCTCCGGCACGCACGACGCGGCCGTGGTGGCGGCCCGGACGGCGCCGGTGCCGGTGCGGGTCGTGGACAGCGGGATGATCGCGATGGCGCTGGGGTTCAGCGTGCTGGCCGCCGCGGAGGCCGCGGCGGCGGGCGGCGACCCGGACGAGGCGGTGGCGGCGGCGGTGAAGCGCGCGGAGTCCACCCGCGCCTATTTCTATGTGGACACCCTGGAGCATCTGCGGCGCGGCGGGCGGATCGGGGCGGCGCAGGCGCTGCTCGGCTCGGCCCTGGCGGTGAAGCCGCTGCTGGAGCTGGCCGAGGGGCGGATCGAGCCCCGGGAGCGGGTGCGGACCGCGTCGCGGGCGATCGCGCGGCTGGAGGAGCTGGCCGTGGACCACGCGGGCGGCGGGCCGGTGGATGTGGCCGTGCACCACCTGGCGGCGGGGGAACGCGCCGCGCAGCTCGGTGAGCGGTTGCGCGGGCGGCTGCCGGGGCTGGTGGAGCTGCACGTCAGCGAGGTGGGGGCGGTGCTGGGGGCGCACACGGGGCCGGGGCTGCTGGGCGCGGTGGTCGCGCCGCGCTGACGCGGTCCGGGCCGACCCGGGTGGTGGTGCCGCTGTGGCGGGTGAGTGCGGTGCTTGCTCGTGTGGGTGACCGAGTTGTCCACAGGAGGCCGGTTATCCACAGATTCGGGCGGGGGTCGTTCCGAAACATGTCCGGCTTCTACGGTCATGAGCCATGGAGATCACGCGAGTTCGCATGCCAAGGGCCGGCCGGGCACCCGTCGGCCGGGGGAGTACCGGGCCGGGCCGCCGGGCCGGCCGAGGCCGTTCCGTGCACGGCGGGAACGCCCACGCCGGGGGCGGTCGTGGTGGGACCGTTCGTCGTGGGAGCGCTCGTGGCGGGGCCGCGGCGTCGGGCGCGGCGGCGCGCCGGCGTGCGGCGGCCCTGTTCCCGGCCGAACTGAGCTGCACCACCGGCGCGTTGAGCGTCACGGGGTGGCGGGTCGTGCCCCGGCTGGTGGAGCCGGGGGCCGGGGGCGCGCCACCCGGTGAGCCGGCGGCCGAGCCGGGTGCCGGGGGCGGGCGGCGGTTGCCGCCGCTGCGGCGGGCCAGGCTGGCGCTGGCCGAGCGGCTGCCCGCCTGGGCCCGGCCGCGGTGCGGGGTGGAGCCAAGGACGCTGGCCGCGCTGTGCCTGGTGCTGGTGGTCGCGGCCGGGTTCGCCGTGCACCACTACTGGACGGGGCGGCCCCGGGCGGTGCCGGCCGCCGAGCGGGCGTCGGCCGAGGCGGAGGTGCCCGCCGCGGTGCCCGGGGCGGAGCCGTCCCCGTCCGCGTCCCCGTCGGGGGCGGGCGGCGGGGCGACAGTCGTCGTCGATGTGGCCGGGGACGTGGTGGAGCCCGGCATCTACACGCTGCCGTCCGGTGCCCGAGTGGCCGACGCCATCGAGGCGGCGGGCGGCGGGGAGCCGGGTGCGGACACCGGGGGGCTCAACCGCGCCCGGGTGCTGGTGGACGGCGAGCAGATCGTGGTCGGCGGCGAGCCGGCCCGCGCGCCGGTGCCCGGCGGTCCGCCGGGGGCGACGGCCGGTCCGGTCAGTCTGAACGCCGCCACCGCCGAGGAGTTGGGCACCCTGCCCGGGATCGGCCCGGTTCTGGCCGGACACATCGTCACCTACCGCACGGAGCACGGCCCCTTCACCTCCATCGACCAGCTCGGCGAGGTCACCGGCATCGGGGAGCGGCGGCTGGCGGATCTGAGGGACCGTGTCACCCTCTGAGCGCCCCGGCGGCGCTCGGCGCCCGGCGCGCGCGGGGCCGGGCGGCAGGCCGGAGCCGGGCTCGCCGCGTCCGGAGGGCCCGGCCGATCTGCGGCTCGTGCTGCCCGCCGCCGGGGCGTGGGCGGCGGCTGCCTGGGCGCTGGACGCCCCGCCCGCGGCGGTGGCGCTCGGCGTGCTGGCCTGTTGCCTGGTGGCGGCCGGGGTCCTGGCGTGGCCCCGGCGGCGGCCGGGGCGGGGACCGGCCCGGGCGGTAGCCGTCGGGCTGGCCATGGCACTGCTGTGCGCGGCGGCCGGGGCCGCGGTGGCGGGGCTGCGCGGGGCGGTCGAGCGGGGCGGGCCGCTGCCGGGGCTCGCCGGGCAGCGGGTGACCGCGGAGATCACGGTCACCGGCGACCCGGCGCGGGCCCGGGCGGACCCGGGCGCGGCCGGGCGGAGACCGCGGCCCGTGCTGCTGGCCGCCGAGGCGACCCGTGTGGTGACCGGCGACGGCGGTGAGTTCGTGCTCGCCGGCTCGGTGCTGGTGATCGTCGAGGCCGAACGGGCCCGGGACTGGCTGGCGTTGCTGCCCTCCACCCGGCTGCGGGTCCAGGCCCGGGTCGGGCGGCCGATGCCCGGGCGGGCGTGGGAGCTCGCGGCCGTGCTGCGGGTGGCGGAGGCCGGGCCGCCGGTCGTCACCGCCGGGCCCAGCGCCCGGCAGCGCTTCGCCGGCCGGCTCCGGTCGGGGCTGCGGGAGGCGGCCGGGACGCTGCCGGGCGACGCCGGGGCCCTGCTGCCGGCGCTGGTGATCGGCGACGACTCGGGCATCTCCCCGGAGCTGGACGAGGCGGTCCAGGACACCGGGCTGACGCATCTCATCGTGGTCTCCGGCAGCCAAGTGGCCATCGTACTGGGCCTGTTCATGGGCAGCCCGGGGACCGCCGCCCGGGCCGAGCGGCGCGGGCTGGCGGCCCGGCTGGGCATACCGCTGCGCACCACCGCGGTGCTCGGCGGCGTGCTCGTCCTGGCGTTCGTGCTGGTCTGCCGCCCCGAGCCGAGCGTGCTGCGCGCCGCCGCCTGCGCCGGGATCGCGCTGCTCGCCCTGGCCACCGGCCGTCGCCGGTCGCTGCTGCCCGCGCTGGCCGCCGCCGTGCTGGTGCTGATCCTCCTCGACCCCGCGCTGGCGCGTTCGCTCGGCTTCCTGCTGTCCGTGCTGGCGACCGGCGCGCTGCTGACACTGGCTCCGGTCTGGGCCCTGGCGCTGCGCCGCCGCGGGGTGCCGGAACGGCCGGCCGAGGCGCTGGCCGCGGCGGGGGCCGCCCATGTGGTGTGCGCGCCGGTGATCACGGTGTTCGCCGCGGGCACCAGCCTGGTGGCCATCCCGTGCAACCTGCTGGCCGGATTGGCCGTCGCCCCGGTCATCGTCCTGGGCTGGGCCGCCATGGTCCTCGCGCCCCTGGCGCCGGGCGGGGCCACCGCCCTGGTCTGGGTGGCGGGCTGGCCCGCGCGCTGGATCGCCGCCGTGGCCCGCACCGGGGCGGAGCTGCCGGGCGCCGAGCTGGCCTGGCCGGGCGGCTGGTGGGGCGCGGCGCTGCTGGCCGCCGTCACCCCGGCGGTGCTGGTGCTGGCCCGGCGGCTGCCGCGCCGCCCCTGGCTGGCCGCCTGCTGCGCGCTGCTCCTGCTGGTGGCGGTGCTGCGGCCGCCGCCGCTGGTGCGGATCCTGACCGGCTGGCCGCCGCCGGACTGGAGCCTGGTGGCGTGCGACGTCGGGCAGGGCGACGCGCTGGTGATCGCCGCCGGGGCGCACCAGGCGTTGGTCGTGGACACCGGTCCCGAGCCGGCGGCCGTCGACCGGTGTCTGCGGGAGCTGGACGTGCGGCACATCCCCCTGCTGGTGCTCACCCACTTCCACGCCGACCATGTCGGCGGTCTGTCCGGCGCGTTGCGCGGCCGGACGGTCGGGGCGATCCAGACCTCGGCGGTGCGGGACACCCCGGAGCAGGCGGAGTTCGTGGACCGGGTGGCGGCGGACGCCGGTGTCCCGGTGGGCGTGGCGGTGCCCGGGGAGCGGCGGCGCGTCGGCGGCGAGCTGAGCTGGGAGGTGCTGTGGCCGCCGGCGGGCGCGGCGGCGGCCGGCCTGGGGCCCAACGACTCCAGCGTCACGCTGCTGGTGCGGGCCGGGCCGCTGACAGTGTTCCTCCCCGGCGACCTGGAGCCGCCCGCCCAGGAGCGGCTGCTGGCGGCGCGCCCGGGGCTGCCGCCGGTGGATGTGCTGAAGGTCGCCCACCACGGCTCGGCCGCGCAGCATCCGCCGCTGCTGGACCGGCTGCGGCCCCGGCTCGCGCTCATCAGTTGCGGGGCGGACAACCGGTATGGGCATCCGGCTCCCCGCACGCTGGCCGCCCTGGAGGCGGCGGGGGCCGCGGTGCTGCGGACGGACGCGCAGGGCGCGCTGGCCGTGGCCGCCACGCCGGAGGGGCCGCGCGGCATCGTAAGGGGAGGTGGTGGCTGAGGGGCGGCCGGCGACGTCCCGCCCAAGGGACCTGACCGTCAAGGCACTTGCACAAGAAACGTTGAGAAAGGAGTCTTGCTAAAGGAAACTTTATAAAGATACCTTTACTCGCGTGATCGAACGCGAGAAGCATCTGACGGATCCCCGGGCCCTGCGGGCCTACGCCCACCCCACCCGCATGCGGCTGGTCGGGCTGCTGCGCCAGGGCGGGCCGCTGACCGCCACCCAGGCCGCCGAGCTCGTCGGCGAGTCCGTGGCGAGCTGCTCCTACCACCTGCGCATGCTCGCCAAGTACGGCCTGGTCGAGCAGGCCGAGGGCGGCGCCGGGCGGGAGAAGCCGTGGCGCGCCACCGCGCGTTACACCTCCTGGCCGGACCACTCCGACGACCCGGCGGTCGCGGAGGCCGCCGCGGCGCTGAGCACGGTCGCGGCCGAGGGGTGGTTCGCGCGGGTCACCCGGGCCATCGAGACCCGTGCGGAGCTGCCGGCCGCCTGGCAGCAGGCGGAGGAGTTCGGCGACGACCTGGTCCACCTCACCCCCGAGGAGCTGATCGAACTGCGCGAGGGGATCCGGGCGCTGGTCGACCGGTACGCGGACCGGGCGGCCGACGCCTCGCTGCGGCCGGAGGGCGCGCGGCCGGTCCATGTGCTGCGCGTCGCCTTCGTGTCCCGCGAGGCCCCGCTGCCGGGGGAGCGGGGCGAGCCGGCGTGAACCGGTTGGCCGCGCGCGTTCCCGTCCTGCTGCGGGAGAAGCCGTTCCGCCGTTACTGGACCGGCCAGTCGGTGTCGCTGGCTGGCGACCAGATATCGCTGATCGCGCTGCCGCTGGCCGCCGTCCTCATCCTCGACGCCGACGCCGCGCAGATGGGCCTGCTGAAGACCGCCGAGCTGCTGCCCGCGCTGCTGCTCTCCCTCCCCGCCGGCGCCTGGGCCGACCGCCGTGCCCGCAGGCGGCACGTCATGATCGCCACCGACATCGGCCGCGCCCTGCTGATCGCGTCCATCCCCCTCGCCCACGCCCTGGGCGTGCTCACCCTCGCCCAGCTCTACGCCGTCGCCCTCGCCATCGGCGCGCTGACCGTGCTCTTCGACGTCTGCAACGCGACGCTGTTCGTCTCGCTCGTCCCCACCGGCCAGTTCGTGCCGGGACAGGCACTGCTCAACGGCAGCCGCGCCATCGCCAACATCGGCGGCCCCGGCGCGGGCGGCTTCCTCGTGCAGCTCCTCACCGCGCCGTTCGCCCTCCTGGCCACCGGCCTGACCTATCTGCTCTCCGCCGGGTACCTGACCCGCGTCGCCCCGGCCGAGCCCCCGCCCGCGGCGCCCGCCAAGGGCTACTTCACCGAGGGCCTGCGCTGGGTGCTGGCCAATCCCTATATGCGGGTCATGTTCGCCGCGTCCGGCACGCTCCAGTTCTTCAACTTCATCTTCCACACCCTCTTCGTCCTCTACGCCACCACCGAACTCGGCCTCGGCCCCGGCCTGTTGGGCATCGCGCTCGGCGTCGGCGCGCTCGGCGGGCTGCTCGGCGCGGCGCTCACCGGCGCCGTGGTGCGTCGGCTGGGCGTCGGCCGCACCGTCCTGCTCGGCTACGCGGGGTTCACCGTGCCGCTCCTGCTCATCCCGCTGGCCGGCGGGCCGACGCCGCTGGTGATGGGCGTGCTGTGCCTGGCCGAATTCCTCTCCTGCGTCGGCGTGATGCTCGTGGACATCGCCGGCGGGGCGCTCCAGGCGGCCCTGATCCCGCACGCCCTGCGCTCGCGGGTCACCGGCGCCTACCGCATGCTCAACCACGGCTTCCGCCCGCTGGGCGCGCTGGCCGGCGGCGCGCTCGGCTCCACCCTCGGCCTCGGCGCCGGCCTGTGGATCGGCACCGCGGGCGCCGTGCTGTGCGTGCTGTGGATCCTGCCCTCGCCGATCCCGCGCCTGCGGGAGATGCCCGAGCCCTCCGGGGCGGTGGTCGCCGCGGACTGAGCCGGCCGTGGCCCGCCGCCCCCGGCCGGCTCACACCAGCCAGACTCCGTCCTTCATCAGATGGCGGCCCGCCAGCTCGTTCTCCTCGCGCCAGGCGCGGATCGTCACCGGCCGGAAGCGCAGGAACGCCCACTCCGGCCGGCCGCGGGTGTCCCACTGGTGCTTGGCGGCGAAGGCGTCCCCCTCGGCGGCGGTGACGGCCTCGTTCGCGATGACGTCGACCTCCGTCTCGATCAGCACCACATCGCGGGTGTGGCCCAGCGAGAGCGTCGCCCGGCCGGTCTTCCGCGCGTTGACCGCCGTCGGATTGGTCGCGCGCGTGGTCATCACCAGCGTTCCCTCGTGCCACAGGAACGCCAGCGGCACCAGGCACGGCACACCGTCCGGGCTCGCGGTGGACACCCAGGCGTCCACGTCCTCCCGCAGCCGCCGCAGCACGTCCCGCTTGCGCTGCGCCGCCTCGCGCGGCGGAGTGACCTCACTCACCATGGCCTCTCGACCCCCGTCCGGGTTGGTCCTCTCATCGACGAGGGACAGTAAAGCGCCGGGCACTGACAAGTGTTGGGTCCTGTCCGGTCGGTCTTGTCGGATGATGAGCCCTTGGCTCCCCCAGGCCCTCGGGGGCCTGGGAGGTACCCCCACGACGCGGTGCATCGCAAGGCGGAGTATCGCAGCTCGTACTTGGCCGTACTCGCGCGATGCGACTGGGGGCACCTCCCGGACGAAGTCTGGGGGAGCAGCGAGGTGCCGTAGCTGGCGGCGCGGGCCCGGCAAGACCGGCCGGACAGGGCCCTAGCCCTCGTCCCACTCCACCCAGCCCTCGTGCTCCTCGGCGAGCGCGGCCAGCAGCGCGGTGTCCAGCGAGCCCTCCGGGTCGTCCAGGACCACCAGCCACTGGGCGTCCTCCGCGTCGTCGTCGCCGGCCAGCGCCTCTCGGACCGGCCGGGGCTCCTCGGGCAGGTCGAGCCGGTCGGTGAGCTTCGCCGCCACATCCGCCGCGGCGTCGCGGTCGGGCAGCACCAGAACGTGTCGCAAGTGGGTCACCAGGCCATTCTCCCGGCTGTCCGAGGCGCGTGGGATGCTGGGCCGCATGGCCGCCAGAACCGCCAGGTCCGACACCGCCGCCCCCACCGGCCCCCTTGGCCCCGGGGCGCTCACCCTCGCCGTGGGGCAGGAGGAACTGCTGCTCGACCGCGCCGTGCAGCAGGTGGTCGCCGCCGCGCGCGCCGCCGACCCCGACACCGATGTGCGCGACCTCGCCGCCGGCGACCTCCAGCCCGGCACGCTGGCCGAGGTCACCAGCCCGTCGCTGTTCGCCGAGCGCAAGGTCGTGGTCGTCCGGCAGGCACAGGACCTCGCCGCCGACGTCGTCAAGGACATCAAGGGGTATCTGGCCGCGCCCGCCGAGGAGATCACCCTGGTGCTCCTGCACGCCGGCGGCGCCAAGGGCAAGGCACTGCTCGACGCCGCCCGCAAGGCCAAGGCCACCGAGATCGCCTGCCCCAAGATGACCAAGCCGGCCGACCGGCTGGCGTTCGTGCGCGCCGAGTTCCGCGCGGCCGGGCGCAGCGCCACGCCCGCCGCCTGCCAGGCCCTGGTGGACGCCATCGGCAGCGATCTGCGCGAGCTGGCCTCCGCCTGCTCCCAGCTCGCCGCCGATGTGCCGGGCACCATCGACGAGGAGGTCGTCGCCCGCTACTACACGGGCCGGGCCGAGGCGTCCAGCTTCACCGTCGCCGACCGGGCCGTGGAGGGCCGGACCGCCGAGGCCCTGGAGGCGCTGCGCTGGGCGCTGGCCACCGGTGTCGCGCCCGTGCTGGTCACCAGCGCGCTGGCGCAGGGGGTGCGGGCCATCGGCAAGCTCGCCTCCGCGCCCGGCGGCATGCGGCCCGCCGACCTGGCCCGCGAGCTGGGCATGCCGCCCTGGAAGATCGACCGGGTGCGGCAGCAGATGCGCGGCTGGTCGGCGAACGGCGTGGCCCTCGCCCTCACCGCGGTGGCCGACGCGGACGCCGCGGTCAAGGGCGGCGGCGACGACCCGGCGTACGCGCTGGAGAAGGCGGTGGTCGCCATCGCGGGGGCCGCGCGCTCCCGCTGACCGGGGCGCACGGCCACGCGTTCACACCGAATTGGGCGCCGGGGCGTCCTCCTTGAGCGCGGCGAGCGTGTTCTCGGTGGCGTCCACCAGCGTCTCCCGAACCCGGTCGTGGTCGCTCAGCGGGGTGGAGCCGCCGTCGAAGTAGGCGTTCCAGGAGAGCGAGTACTCGACCCAGCCGTCCCGCACGGTGACGGTGGCCAGGCTCAGTTCCCCGCTGGTCGAGTCCTCGCCGTAGATGATGTACGCCTCGTCCCCGAGGCCCGGCAGCGTCTCGGTGCGGTACTCGTAGTAGCCGTCCTCGCTCTCGTTGTACTGCTCGAACGCGTGCGCGGCGGCGGCGAATTCGCCCTCCGGGTCCGTCGCCTTGTGCCAGGTCACCTCGTACGTGATCCAGATGCTGGAGTATTCGTCGGCCGCGGAGTCGGCCGGCATCAGGCCGAACTCGCAGGTGCTGAGATCCAGCGCCTCGTCCTCCGCCGACTGCCCGCTCGGAGCGTCCCCGTCCTGGATGTAGTCCGTCTCGAAGGCGGTGGTGTCGGCCGTGGCGCACAGGTCCGCCACGAACCGGTAGCCGGCGAGGTCCGCGCTCTCCTCGCCGCCGAGGACGCCGGTGGCGAACAGCACGCCGCCCCAGGCCGCCGAGGCGATGAGCGCCCCGCCCATCCCCAGCAGCCGGGCCGGTGCCCCCCCGGCCCCCCGGCGGCGACGGCGGTGACGCCGCGACCAGCGGACCGTAACCGGACGGCCCCTGGGTGTATCCGTAGCCGGCGGGAGACGGGCCGTAGGAATACGGCCCGGACGCTCCGGGCGGCTGCTGATAAGGGTTCGATGCCCCCCCCGGTATCGACATACCGGGAACGTACCCCGTCCGGGGCCAACTCCCCAGCGCGATTTCCCTCGTTCTCGGTCACCGGATTCGGGCCGCCGGGACCACGGCCAACCGGGGGCACGCGAACGACAAAGGCCCCGGCCGCCGGGGAGGCGGCCTGGGGCCTGGAGCACGTCGTTGCCGTGGTGAGGAGCACCGCACCCGCGTGGCGAACGTCTGGGATCAGCGCGGGGCTCGCACGGCGCACCGGCCGGGGCGGAGAGAGGGGCCGCCGGAGCCGGACCGGTGACGGGCCGAGGGGTCAGCCCTGGAGCGCGTTGACCTGGGCGGCGAGCGCGGACTTCTTGTTGGCCGCGTTGTTCTTGTGCAGCACGCCCTTGCTCACGGCCTTGTCCAGCTTGCGGGAGGCGACGCGGCGCGCGGCCTCGGCCTTCTCGTAGTTGCCCTCGGCCACGGCCTCGCGCGCCTTGCGGACGGCGGTCTTGACCTCGGACCGGACGGCCTGGTTGCGCAGGCGGGCCTTCTCGTTCGTCTTGATCCGCTTGATCTGGGACTTGATGTTCGCCACGAAATGAGCCTTCACAGGTTCGGTTGAGATGTGGTGTGCCCGAATGGGACACAGTGGGCCAGCGTACCAGCGGCCCCCGCCCGGCTCCCAATCCGTGGTGGCCCCGCCAGCATGGGACGATGGGGACGACCAAGCGACCCACCGCCATACCCGACAGGACCCCGCGTGCCCGCGATCTCTTCGAACGCGCCGGAGCCGAGCCGCACCGACCCGGCTCTCCTCCGCAACTTCTGCATCATCGCGCACATCGACCACGGCAAGTCGACCCTCGCCGACCGGATGCTCCAGCTCACCGGCGTGGTCGAGCAGCGGCAGATGCGCGCCCAGTATCTCGACCGCATGGACATCGAGCGTGAGCGGGGGATCACGATCAAGTCCCAGGCGGTGCGGATGCCGTGGGCGGCCGGGGACACCCCGCACGTGCTCAACATGATCGACACCCCCGGGCACGTCGACTTCACCTATGAGGTGTCCCGTTCCCTCGCCGCCTGTGAGGGCTGCATCCTGCTCGTCGACGCGGCCCAGGGCATCGAGGCCCAGACCCTCGCCAACCTGTACCTGGCGATGGAGAACGACCTCACGATCATCCCCGTGCTCAACAAGATCGACCTGCCGGCCGCGCAGCCCGACAAGTTCGCCGGCGAGCTGGCCCACCTCATCGGCTGCGACCCGGGCGACGTGCTGCGCGTCTCCGCCAAGACCGGCGAGGGCGTCGCCGAGCTGCTGGACGAGGTGGTCCGCCAGGTGCCCGCGCCGGTCGGGGACGCGGACGCGCCCGCCCGCGCGATGATCTTCGACTCGGTCTACGACGCGTACCGCGGCGTGGTCACCTATGTGAAGGTCGTCGACGGCAAGCTCGGCCGGCGCGAGCGCATCCAGATGATGTCCACCGGCGCCACCCACGAGCTGCTGGAGATCGGCGTCAACTCCCCGGAGATGACCCCCTCCGACGGGCTCGCGGTCGGCGAGGTCGGCTATCTGATCACGGGTGTGAAGGACGTCCGGCAGTCCAAGGTCGGCGACACCGTCACGCTCCAGCGCCACGGCGCGACCGTCCCGCTGGGCGGCTACAAGGACCCCAAGCCCATGGTGTTCTCCGGGCTGTACCCGATCGACGGCTCGGACTACCCCGCGCTGCGCGACGCCCTGGAGAAGCTCCAGCTCAACGACGCCGCCCTGGTCTACGAGCCGGAGACCTCCGCCGCGCTGGGCTTCGGCTTCCGCGTCGGCTTCCTCGGGCTGCTGCACCTGGAGGTCGTCCGGGAGCGGCTGGAGCGGGAGTTCGGCCTGGACCTGATCGCCACCGCGCCCAACGTGGTCTACCAGGTGACCATGGAGGACGGTACCGAGCACACCGTGACCAACCCGAGCGAGTTCCCGACCGGGAAGATCGCCGAGGTCCGCGAGCCGGTGGTGCGCGCGACGCTCATCGCCCCCAGCGAGTTCATCGGCGCGATCATGGAGCTGTGCCAGACGCGGCGCGGCACCATGCAGGGCATGGACTACCTCTCGGAGGAACGGGTCGAGCTGCGGTACACACTGCCGCTGGCCGAGATCGTCTTCGACTTCTTCGACGCGCTGAAGTCCAAGACGCGCGGTTACGCCTCCCTGGATTACGAGCCGACCGGCGAGCAGGCCGGCGCGCTGGTCAAGGTGGACATCCTGCTGCACGGCGACAAGGTGGACGCGTTCTCCGCGATCGTGCACAAGGACAAGGCGTACGCCTACGGCGTGAAGATGGCGGGAAAGCTGCGCGAGCTCATTCCGCGGCAGCAGTTCGAGGTGCCGATCCAGGCCGCGATCGGCGCCCGCGTCATCGCCCGGGAGACCGTGCGGGCCATGCGCAAGGACGTGCTCTCCAAGTGCTACGGCGGTGACATCTCGCGAAAGCGGAAGCTGCTGGAGAAGCAGAAGGAAGGCAAGAAGCGCATGAAGATGGTGGGACGCGTGGAGGTCCCCCAGGAAGCGTTCATTGCCGCGCTCTCCTCCGATTCCGAAGGCGGCGAGGGCAAGAGCAAGAAATAGGCCCTTACGCGCACGGGCCCGGGGCTTTAGTCTGATCGCCACTCCACGGTTACCCGTGAGTTACCCCCGTTGCAGCGCGGCACCCGGAGGAAGTCGTGACGGATAAGCAGCATCCGACCCACTCGCTCAGCGACCGGCCGCCGTCCGTGGCGCACCTGTTCCTGGACCGCGTCGACGCCACCCCCGACCAGGAGGCGTACCGGTACCCGGTCGCCTCGGCGGGGGACGGCCCGGACGACTGGGGCCACTACACGTGGGCCCAGGCGGCCCAGCGGGTGTACGCGATAGCCGCGGGGCTGATGGACCTCGGCGTACGGCCGGAGGAGCGGGTGGCGATAGCCTCGACCACCCGCGTCGACTGGATCCTCGCCGACATCGGCATCATCTGCGCGGGCGCGGCGACCACGACCGTCTACCCGCAGACGAACGCGGAGGAGACCGCGTTCATCCTCGCCGACTCCGGCTGCCGCGTGCTGATCGCCGAGGACGCCGGCCAGCTCGCCAAGGTCCGCGAACGCCGCGCCGAGCTCCCGGAGTTGGCCCATGTCGTGGTCATCGACGCGGCCGACGCGGTGCCCGCGGACGACGACCCGGAGGGCTGGGTGCTCTCCCTGGCCGACCTCGCCGAGCGCGGCGCCGCGCATCTGGAGAAGAACCCGGACTGCGTGCGGGACAGCATCGCCGCCCTGCGCGGCGACCAGTTGGCCACCCTCATCTACACCTCGGGCACCACCGGCCGCCCCAAGGGCGTGCGGCTCAGCCAGGACACCTGGTCCTACATGGGGCTGGCCATCGAGGCCATCGACCTGGTCCGCCGCGACGACAACCAGTACCTGTGGCTGCCGCTGGCGCACGTCTTCGGCAAGGTGCTGCTGGCCGGGCACATTCGGGTCGGGCACGTGATGACCGTCGACGGCCGCATCGACAAGATCGTGGAGAACCTGCCGGTGGTGACCCCCACCGTCATGTGCGGGGTGCCGCGCATCTTCGAGCGCGTCTACAACGGGGCCGCGGCGAAGGCCCGCGCGGGCGGCGCGCTGCGCCACCGCATCTTCACCTGGGCCGCCGACGTGGCGCGCGAGTACGCCCGCACCTCCCAGGAGAACTTCCGCCGCACCGGCAAGCCGGCCGTGCCCGCCGGGCTCGCCGCCAAGCACGCGGTGGCCGACCGGCTGGTCTACAAGAAGCTGCGCACGGCGTTCGGCGGGCGGATGCGGGCCTGCGTCTCGGGCTCGGCCGCGCTGACCCCGGACATCGGGTACTTCTTCTGCGGCGCCGGCATCCCGATCCTGGAGGGCTACGGCCTGACCGAGTCGGCGGCGGCCAGCTTCGTCAACCCGCGCGCCGCGTACCGCACGGGCACGGTCGGCAAGGCGCTGCCCGGCAACGAGGTGCGGATCGCCGAGGACGGCGAGATCCTGCTGCGCGGCCCCGGCATCATGCAGGGCTACCACGGGCTGCCGGAGCAGACCGAGGAGGTCCTGGAACCGGACGGCTGGTTCCACACCGGCGACATCGGCGAGCTGTCGGACGACGGGTATCTGCGGATCACCGACCGGAAGAAGGACCTGTTCAAGACGTCGGGCGGCAAGTACGTGGCGCCCACGGAGATCGAGGGCCGGTTCAAGGCGGTGTGCCCGTACGCCTCGACGATGGTCGTCATCGGGGCGGGCCGGAAGTTCTGCTCGGCGCTGATCGCGCTGGACGAGGCGGCGCTGCTCGGCTGGGCCAAGGAGGCGGGCGTGCCCGGCGGCTACGCCGAGGTGGTGGCCTCGGAGCGGACGCGGGAGCTGATCGACGGGTATGTGCGGACGCTGAACGACGGGTTGCAGCGGTGGCAGACGATCAAGAAGTTCGAGCTGCTGCCGCGTGAGCTGGATGTGGAGCACGGTGATCTGACGCCGAGCCTGAAGCTGAAGCGGCCGGTCGTGGAGCGGGAGTTCGGGGAGCTGATCGAGGGGATGTACGAGTAGCTTGCGCGGGGCGCGCCTCGGCGCTTCGCGCCGGGGTTTCGCCTACCCGCCCGCCCCTTTCGCGGTGGGTGGGTCGAGGGGTGGGGGCCTCAGTCGACCAGGTCGCGGGTCAGGGCGTCGGCCAGGAGGCGGCCCCGGAGGGTGAGAACCGCGCGGCCGTCGGTCAGGGCCGCCGGGGAGAGCAGGCCGTCGGTCGCCGCGCGCCGTGCCGCCGCGAGGCCGGCGGGGCGCAGCAGGGACAGCTCGCAGCCGGCCGAGCGGCGCAGCTCCAGCAGAACGCGCTCCACCCGGCGGTCCTCCGCCGCCAGCACCTCCCGGCCCGCGCCGGGGGAACGGCCCTCGGTGAGGGCCTGGGCGTACGCGCCGGGGTGCTTCGCGTTCCACCAGCGCACGCCGCCCACGTGGCTGTGCGCCCCCGGGCCCGCGCCCCACCAGTCGGCGCCGGTCCAGTACAGCTCGTTGTGCCGGCAGCGGGCGGTCGGCGAGGTGGCCCAGTTCGACACCTCGTACCAGGCGAAGTCGGCCGCCGACAGCGCCTCCTCCGCGATCAGATAACGGTCGGCGTGCACGTCGTCGTCCGTCATCGGCACCTCGCCGCGGCGCACCCGCGCGGCCAGCCGCGTGCCCTCCTCCACGATCAGCGAGTACGCCGAGACATGGTCCGGGCCCGCGCCGATCGCCGCCTCCAGGGAGGCGCGCCAGTCCGCGTCGCTCTCGCCGGGGGTGCCGTAGATCAGATCCAGGTTGACGTGCGCGAACCCCGCCGCGCGCGCCTCCGCCACACAGGCCTCCGGGCGGCCCGGCGTATGGGTGCGCTCCAGCACGGCCAGCACATGCCGGCGCGCGCTCTGCATGCCGAACGAGATCCGGTTGAACCCGGCCTCGCGCAGCGCGGCCAGCGAGGCGGGGTCCACCGAGTCCGGGTTCGCCTCGGTGGTGATCTCCGCGTCCTCGGCGAGGCCGAACTCGGCGCGCACCGCGTCCAGCATCCGGCCCAGGTCCCCGGGCGGCAGCAGGGTCGGTGTGCCCCCGCCGACGAAGACCGTGCTCGCCGGGCGCGGGTCGTCGCCCAGCACCTTGCGGGCCAGGCGGATCTCCTGCTCCACGAGCCCCGCGTAGTTCTCCCGGGAGGCCGCGGCGCCGCCCGAGCCGCGCAGCTCGTCGGCGGTGTAGGTGTTGAAGTCGCAGTACCCGCAACGCGTCGCGCAGTACGGGACGTGCAGGTAGAACGCCAGCGGCCGGTCGGCGGCCCCGGCCAGGGCGGCGGCGGGCAGCGCGCCGTCCGCCGGGACGGGCTCGCCGTCGGGGAGTGCGGAGGGCATGTCCCCATTGTCCGTCACCCGGAGGTGCCCACCGTCACATGATCGATCAGGTGCTCGACCGGTCCCAGCAGCCCGGGCTCCAGGTCCCGGAAGTCGCGCACCGCGCCCAGCACACGGCGCCAGGCCGCGCCCGTGTGCTCCGGCCAGCCGAGCGCCCGGCACACGCCCGTCTTCCAGTCCTCGCCGCGCGGCACCCGCGGCCACGCGGCGATCCCGACGGCCGACGGCTTGACCGCGGCCCAGATGTCGATGAACGGGTGCCCGACGACGAGCACGTGCGGGTCGTCGATCTCCGCCGCGATGCGGGACTCCTTGGAACCGGGCACCAGGTGGTCCACCAGCACGCCGAGCCGGGCGTCCGGGCCCGGGCCGAAGGCGCGGACGATCTCCGGGAGGTCGTCGATCCCGGCCAGGTACTCCACGACCACGCCCTCGATGCGCAGATCGTCGCCCCACACCTTCTCGACCAGCTCCGCGTCGTGGCGCCCCTCCACATAGATGCGCCCGGCGCGCGCCACCCGGGCGCGAGCGCCCGGCACCGCGATCGAGCCGGACGCGGTCCTGGCCGGCCCTCCGGCCGCCGCCGGCCGCGGCCGGACCAGGGTGACGACCTCGCCCTCCAGCAGGAAGCCGCGCGGCGCGAGCGGGAAGACCCGGTGGGCGCCGAAACGGTCCTCCAGCGTCACGGTCGTCTTGTCGCAGCGGATCACCGCGCCGCAGAAGCCGGTGGTGACCTCCTCGACGACCAGCTCCGGATCGGCCGGCACCTCGGGAACGAGCTTGCGCCGCTTCCACGGCGGCGTCAGATCGGGACCGTACTGTCTGCTGCGCATGCCCCTCATTCGATCACGGCGCGACGCCGAAGCGACGGGCCAGCGCCGCGCGTTGGGCCCGCACGAACGCCGCGTCCACCACCGCGCCATGGCCCGGCACGTACCGCGCGCCGGGGCCGCCCAGCTCCAGCAGCCGGTCCAGGGCGGCCGGCCAGCGTTCCGGCTCGGCGTCCGGCCCTGCCTGCGGCTGCCCGGACTCCTCGACCAGGTCCCCGCAGAACATCACCGGGACCGGACCCGGGACCAGCACGGCGACATCGTGCCCCGAGTGCGCCGCGCCCAGGCCGATGAGAACGGCCCGCCGCCCGCCGCCCAGGTCCACGTCCAGCGTTCCCCCGGCCGGCACCTCGTGCCAGGACTCCGGCAGGGCGGCGGCGTCCGCCGACCCGCTCTCCAGCCCGTACCGCTCGGCGTCCCGGCCCACCTCCGCGCGGCCCCCGGCCGCCAGGAACCCGGCCAGCCCCTCGCCGCCGTACGCCTCCGCGTCCGGCAAGGCGGCCAGGCCCAGCACATGGTCGAAGTGCGGGTGCGTGATCACCACCCGGGTCACCGGCCGGCCGAGGAGCCCGGCCAGCTCCCGCGCGGCCTCCCCACCGGCCGACCGGGACGGCCCGGCGTCCACCAGCAGCACCCCGTCGGGCCCGGCGACCGCCCCCAGCGTCTCGTCCCAGCCGGGCAGCCGCCGGCGGACCGTTCCGGGGCCCAGCTCCTCCCAAGCACTTGCCATGCCGTGACCTTAGCGGCGGTGGGTAGGTTCTCTCCGGCCGCTCGTTCCCTGGTCGTACTACCCGGCCGTACACTGGAGCAGGGCTTGGCACTCGCCAGGAAGGAGTGCCAGGGCGGCAGCCAGGTAGGACAGCCGGACGGGAGGTGTGCGACATGCTCAGTGAGCGCAGGCTGGAAGTGTTGCGAGCCATCGTCCAGGACTATGTCGGCACCGAGGAGCCGGTCGGCTCCAAGGCGCTGACCGAGCGGCACAACCTCCAGGTGTCGCCGGCCACCGTGCGCAACGACATGGCCGCGCTGGAGGAGGAGGGGTACATCGCCCAGCCGCACACCAGCGCCGGGCGGGTGCCGACCGACAAGGGCTACCGGCTCTTCGTCGACAAGCTCGCCGATGTCAAGCCGCTGTCGGCCCCCGAGCGCCGTGCCATTCAGAACTTCCTGGACGGCGCCGTCGACCTCGACGACGTCGTGGGCCGCACGGTCCGCCTGCTCGCCCAGCTCACGCGGCAGGTCGCCGTTGTGCAGTACCCCTCGCTCAGCCGCTCCACCGTCCGGCACGTCGAGCTGCTGTCGCTGGCCCCGGCCCGGCTGATGCTCGTGCTGATCACGGACACTGGGCGTGTCGAGCAGCGCGTCGTCGACTGCCCGGCGCCGTTCGGCGAGACCTCGCTCGCCGACCTGCGCGCCCGGCTCAACAGCCGCATCGTCGGCCAGCGCTTCTCCGAGGTGCCCGGCCTGGTGGCGGACCTCCCGGAGTCGTTCGACCTGGAGGAGCGGGGCACCGTCTCGACGGTGCTGTCCACGCTCCTGGAGACCCTGGTCGAGGAGACCGAGGAGCGGCTGATGATCGGCGGCACCGCGAATCTCACGCGTTTCGGACAGGACTTCCCCCTCACCATCCGCCCGGTGCTGGAGGCGCTGGAGGAGCAGGTGGTGCTGCTCAAGCTGCTGGGGGAGGCCAAGGACTCGGGCATGACCGTGCGCATCGGTCATGAGAACGCTCACGAGGGCCTGACATCCACATCGGTCGTCTCCGTCGGCTACGGTTCAGGAGACGAGGCGGTCGCGAAGCTCGGCGTGGTCGGACCGACCCGCATGGACTACCCCGGAACGATGGGAGCGGTGCGCGCAGTGGCACGGTACGTCGGACAGATCCTCGCGGAGAACTAAGTGGCGGCGGACTACTACGCGATCCTTGGCGTGCAGCGCGATGCCTCGCAGGAGGAGATCAAGAAGGCCTTTCGCAGGCTGGCGCGCGAGCTGCACCCGGACGTGAACCCGGACCCGAAGACCCAGGAGCGGTTCAAGGAGATCAACACCGCCTACGAGGTGCTCTCCGACCCGCAGAAGAAGCAGATGTACGACTTGGGCGGCGACCCGATGGGCGGCGCCTCGGCGGGCCCGGGCGCCGGCTTCGGCGCCGGCTTCGGGAACTTCTCGGACATCATGGACGCCTTCTTCGGGACCGCCTCGCAGCGCGGCCCGAAGTCGCGCACGCGGCGCGGCCAGGACGCCATGATCCGCCTGGAGATCGACCTCAACGAGGCCGCGTTCGGCACCACCAAGGAGATCCAGGTCGACACCGCCACCGTCTGCACCACGTGCAACGGCGAGGGCGCGGCCCCCGGCACCTCCGCGCAGACCTGTGACATGTGCCGCGGCCGCGGCGAGGTCTCCCAGGTCACGCGCTCGTTCCTGGGTCAGGTCATGACCTCCCGGCCCTGCCCGCAGTGCCAGGGCTTCGGCACCGTGGTGCCGACCCCGTGCCCGGAGTGCGCGGGCGACGGCCGGGTCCGCACCCGGCGCACGCTGACGGTGAAGATCCCCGCCGGCGTGGACAACGGCACCCGGATCCAGCTCGCCGGCGAGGGCGAGGTCGGCCCCGGCGGCGGCCCGGCCGGCGACCTCTACGTGGAGATCCGCGAGCAGCCGCACCCGGTGTTCCAGCGCCGCGGGGACGACCTGCACTGCACGGTCACCATCCCCATGACGGCCGCCGCGCTCGGCACCAAGGTGCCGCTGGAGACGCTGGACGGCATGGAGGAGGTCGACATCCGGCCCGGCACCCAGTCCGGCCAGTCGATCCCCCTGCATGGCCGCGGCGTCTCGCACCTGCGCAGCAACGGCCGGGGCGACCTCGTCGTGCACGTCGAGGTGCAGACCCCGCAGAAGCTGGACCCGGAGCAGGAGGAGCTGCTGCGCCGCCTGTCGGAGCTGCGCGGCGAGGAGCGGCCGATGGGCCAGTTCCAGCCGGGGCAGCAGGGGCTGTTCTCCCGCCTGAAGGACGCCTTCAACGGCCGTTAGAACGAGCGCAGCGAGCGGAACGAGCGGAACGACATCACCATGGCCACCGCGCCTGTCTTCGTGTGCGAGTCGCTGACGGGCGCGCGGCCCGGCACCACCCTGCGGCTGACCGGCCCCGAGGGGCGGCACGCCGTCTCGGTGCGCCGGCTGCGGGTGGGCGAGGCGCTGGTCCTCACCGATGGCGAGGGCGTCGGCGCGGCCGGCACCGTGGCGGCCGTCGAGGGCAGGGACACGCTGGACGTCACCGTCGCCGAGGTCTGGGAGGAGCCGTGGCCGCGGCCCCGGCTGACCGTGGTGCAGGCGTTGCCCAAGGGGGACCGCGGCGAGCTGGCCGTGGAGACCATGACCGAGACCGGCGTGGACGCCATCGTCCCCTGGACGGCGGCCCGTTGCGTCACCCAGTGGCGCGGCGAGCGCGGCGCCAAGTCCCTCGCCAAGTGGCGCGCCACCGCGCGGGAGGCGGGCAAGCAGGCGCGCCGCGTGCGGTTCCCGGCGATCGCGGAGCCGGTCACCACCCGGGAACTGGCCGGGAACCTCGCCGCCGGGGCCGCCTTCGCCGCCGTGCTGCACGAGTCGGCCGCCGAGCCGCTGGCCGCCGCACCGCTGCCCGCCGAGGGCGAGATCGTGCTGATCGTCGGCCCCGAGGGCGGGGTGGCCCCCGAGGAACTGGCCGCGTTCGAGGACGCCGGGGCACGCGCCTACCGGCTGGGCCCCACGGTGCTGCGCACCTCCACCGCCGGCACCGCCGCCGCGGCCCTGCTGCTGGGCCGGTCCGGCCGCTGGAGCTAACAGGCCCAGTCCTGCCGCAACCGCCGCTCCGCGTTGCCGCGTCGTGGCATGCGGGGACCGGTCCCCCGCGTGGTGGGGTAGGGTCCTGGCTACTTTCGGGCACAGGGGGGAACTGACGGTGCAGCAACCGACCCTGACGGACACGGCCGAGCTGGCCAAGGAGCTGGACGAGCTGGCCGGCCGGGAGGAGCTGGCGCTCAGAAGCGCCGAGCTCCAGGGCCTCGCGGCCGATCTGCGCGCCGGCAACCGGCTCGCCGAGTGGGCCGAGCTCGATCTGGTGGCCGCGTTCGCCCGGCCGGAGAGCCTGGCGGCGCCGGCGCCGGTGACGTCCCGGGAGGGGTTGTTACGGAGGCTGGTTCGCGTCGTGCGCGGCCGGGCCTGGCGCGGCCGGACGCCGCGCGAGGTGCTGAACGCCGCGGTGGCCGGCGCCCGGCGGGTCCGGGTGCGCGACGAGCTGCTGGAGGCCGCGCTCGGCGTGCTGGTGTTCGTGCCGCTGCTGGTGACCTGGTTCGGGCTGCGCGAGGCCAGCCGCGCCTATCACGAGCTGAGCGAGGAGGACCCGGAGCAGGCCACGCGCCCGTTCCTCCAGTTGTGGCAGTCGGGGTTCGGCGGGCGGGTGTCCGCGCTGGGGCGGTTCGACAACGTGGCGCTGATGGCCGTTCTCCTCATCGCCCTCATCGTGCTGACCGCCGTCTGGCACGCCCGGGTCCGTGGCCGGGCCGACCGGGAGCGGGCGGAGCGGGAGACGGAGCGCGAGCATCTGCTGGGCCGGCTGACCTCCGTGCTCACCCGCACCCAACTGGCCCTGGCCGACCAGCGGTTGGCCGCGCCCATGCGGTTCACCGGCGAGCTGGCGAAGGCGGCGGGCAAGCTGGAGACGCTGCTGCGGAAGGCCACCGACGGCCAGCGCGCGCTGAGCCGGGCCGCCGACGCCACGCAGCGGGCCACCGACGGACTGGGCACGGCGGCCGACCGGCTGTCCGCCGCGGTCGCCCCGCTGGGCGCGGCCACCGCCCGGCTGGAGGCGGCGGTGCAGGCCGGGCAGGCGGAGAACGCGCGGCTGGCCTCCGCGAACGCCGCCGAGGTGCGCGGCGTCGGCGACCGTATCACCGGGATGGGCCGGCAGATCGAGACGGCCCTCAACGAACTCACCACGGTGCAGCGCGAGTTGCTCACCACCTCCCGCGATGTGGTGGCGGCCACCGACCGCGCCGCCGAGGCCGTCGTGCAGAGCGCGGAGGCCACCGACGAGGCCGTGCGCGGCATGCGGGACGCCACGGACCGGTGGGACGCCGCGGCGGCTCACTGGGAGAACGCCGCGCACCAGGTCGAGGAGAAGACGCGGAACCTCACGGGCTACGCGCCCGGGTTCGTCGGGGTGCCGGGCCCGCAGGGGCCGGTCCGGTGACCGCCGCGCGCCCGCCCGCCCGGCGGCGGCGCGTGGGGCTGATGGCGCTGGCGGGCTGGCTGTTCGCCGACCTGCTGCTGGTCCTCGCCCTCGTCTCGATGAGCGGTCAGCCCGACCCGCTCGCCGCCCCGGAGCCCGGGCAGTCCGCCACCCCCACCCCCACCCCCACGCCCGAGCCGCCCGAACCCGAACCCGAGGGCCCGCGCGGCGTGGAGCGCGAGCCCGTGGAGTTCGGCGTGCGCGGCACCGACACGGCCTGGCTCGCCGAGCAGATAGCGGCGGAGACCGAGCGCTGGGCCGGGCGGGAGGCCGCATTCGTGCTGACCTTCGGCGGCAGTTCGGGCGGCACGCAGTACGCCGGCCGCGTCAACGCGCTGCTGCACCAGGCGCGTCCGGACATGTTCGCCGAGGACATCACCCGCGAGGACTTCCACGACCTGGGCGAGCCCGCCAACACCGCCCGCCTGTGGGTGTACTTCTACACCGCGCCGAGGTGACCGCCGTGACCGTCACCGCCACGGGCACGTGGCATCCCGGTCTGCCGCCCGGCGACGGCGCCGGCCCGCCGCCGCCCGCCCTGCCGCTCTACCCGGCCGTTCGCGACTACGCGGCGCTGTGCGAGGCACTGGCCGCGGGCGGCTTCCGGCACGCCGCCGAGGCGCTGCTGGCGCCGGCCACCGCCGAATCCGCCTACCGCGCCGCCGTGTTGGGCCCCGGCGGCCCGGCGGCCGGTGGCTTCCTGATCCTGGACGGGCTGTGGTTGCCCCCGGAGCGCGGCAGCGGCATGCGGCACGCAGACGCGGTCCTGTGCCGGGAGGCCGCGGCGCGCTGGCGGAAGGCCGGGGATCAGCGCGCGGACGCGGCCGGCGCGGTGCTGGACCGGCTGGGCGCGCTGGCGGACGCCGACCCGATGGCCGTGCGCCGCCTGGTCCTCTACCAGTTGTCCTGTCTGCTTGCCGACGCCGAGGGCGGCCCCACCGCGGCGGCGGCCGTCGCGCTCGGCGTGGCCGACGGCGAGGCGCCGGTGCTCGCCGCCGCCGTCGCGGCCGGGTTCCCGGCCGCCGGCGCGGCCCGGGAGGCGGCGGAGCTGATCACCGACGCCTGGGAGGAGCGGCGGCTGCGGGCCGCCGCCGACCTGGCCCGGGCGCTGCCGCCGGGGCCGGCCGACCCTGGCCTGGCCCGGCTGCTCACCACCCTGCGCACCGAACTGGCCGCCGTCGACCGGGAGGTGGAGGAGGCCGCCGCGCTCGCGGCGGCCGGTTCGCACCGGGCCGCCGCCACCGGCTGTCTGCGGGCCCTGCGCCGGGCCGCCGACGACCCCGCGGCCCTGGAGGGACTGCTGACCGCCGCCGTGCGCGCCGGGGACCTCGGCGAACAGCCGCTGATCACCGCCGCCGTCACCGACGGCACGGTCCGGCTGACCTGGCCCGCGCCGCGGCGCCCGGTGCCGGTCCAGGTGGTCCGGTTCTTCGAGGACGAGCCGAACGGGGCCACCGAGGTGCCCCTGGCCGCCGGGGGCACGGCCGCGCTGGACGCCGACCCGCCCACCGGCCGTCCGGTGCGTTACGCCGTGCTGCCCCGGGACGGCGACCGCGTCGCCGGCACCGCCCGGGCCAGCGCGCGCGTCCTGGTCACCCCGGAGGTGACCGGCGCCGGTGCGCGCGCGGTGCCCGGCGGGCTGGCGCTGACCTGGCGGGCGCACCCGTCGGCGACCGCGTTCCGGGCGTGGCGGGTGACCGCGGACGGCGACACCGAGGTGCCCTGCGGCGCCACCGGGCTCACCGACCGGCCGCTGCCGCCGGGCGCGCACGTCTACCGCGTGAGCTGCGGCTACCCCGGCCGGGCCGAGGGCGAGTGGGCGTGGTCGGACGGCGAGCGGATCACCGGCACCGCCGAGGACTGGCCCGACCAGGTGCCCGAGGTCGCCGTCCACCCCGCCGGGCCGGACGGCCGGGTCACCCTGAGCTGGCCCGCGCCGGAACGCGGCGAGGCCCGCCTCGTGGTGTGGCGCGGCCGCCCGCCCGCGCCGGGCGACGACCTCTCCGCCGCGCTCGGCCGGCTCTCCGCGGTCAGCGGCGACGGCCCCGGCGGGCGCACCGCCACCGTGCTGCCGCCGCCGCACGGCGCGCTGCGGCTGACCGCCGTCAGCGTGCTGGGTGAACGTGCCGTGGCCGGACCCAGCGTCCTGCTCGAACGCCCCGGCGAGATCGAGGGGTTGACCGCGCGCCGGCTGGCGCCAGGCCGGGCCGAGGTCGCCTTCCGCTGGCCGGAGCCCGCCGTGCTGGTCCTGGTGGCCTGGGAGGGCGCCGGCGGCCGGCGGGAGCGCCGCGTCTCCCGCAGCCAGCACCGCGCGGGCCCCGTCGAGATCCCGGTCGGCCGGGGCGAGCAGGTGATCAGCGCGGCCCCGGTGGCGCGCCCCGACGCGACGCTGGCCTTCGGCACGGCGGTCGCGACCCGGCTGCCCGCCCTGCCGCTGCCGCGCCTGGCGCTGCACCACGCCCGCCGGGCCGTGGAACTGGCCCGCCGGGCGGCGTCCCGCGCCCGCCGCCCGATCGCAAGACCCTAGGGCCTGTATCGAGTTCCCGCCCGGGCCCGCGACGCCAGTCACGGCACCTCGCCGCTCCCCCAGACTCCGTCTGGGAGGTGCCCCCAGCCGAATCGCGCGAATACGGCCGGGTATGAGCTGCGATCCGGTGCCTTGCTGGGGGTACCTCCCAGGCCCCCAAGGGCCTGGGGGGGCACCGCGTCTGACGCCGCGGGCTGATCCGACCGGGAACTCGATACAGGCCCTAGGGCCCCGGGGTCAGCGCTCCCGGACCACCGCCTCCGCGCCGTCGCCCAGTTCCAGCAGGACGCCCGGGCGCAGCGCGGCCGTGCGTCCCGGGGGGACCTCCACCTCGCCGCCGTCCGCGCGCCGCACCCGCCAGGAGACGGGCGAGCGGTTGGTCAGCCCGAGCCGCCCCGGCGTCCTCGGGTGCGCGGTCACCTCGCCCACCGCGGCGGCGAAGTCGTGCCGCTCCGGGTCCTCGACGAGATGGTGCGCGTACACCTCGGCGCCCTCGTTCAGCCGGATGTCGCGGCGCGTGCGGCGGCTGCTCTTGCCACAGGTCAGTTCCAGGCGCAGCGGCAGGTCCACCGTGCGCCCGCACTTCCAGCAGCGCGGCGCGGGCCCGTTCGGCTCGGCCAGGTTCTGCTTGCCGCAGCCGTGGCATGGCACGATGGCGTCGCGCACGGCGCTCAGCGCGTCGCGCCACTCCGTCTCGCGCACCCGGCGCGAGGGGCTGGCCAGCCCCTCGGTGAACGTCCGCGTGAACAGCTCCCGCAGCACCGGCGGCAGCGCGCCCCAGGTCGCTATGACCGTGTCCTGCTCGCCGGGAACGGGCCGGTTGCGGGTCTCGGCCGGGTCGTAGATGAACACCGGATCGACGCCGTACAGCTTGCGCTGCGCCTTGTCGTCCATGCAGTGGATCTTCAGCTCCTGGGCGCCGTCCAGCGGATGGTGGTTCATCAGGAGGTAGAAGAGCAGCACCGCGAGCGAGTGCAGGTCGGTCTGGATGCCGGGCGCCGCGCCCGGGTCGCCGCGGACCAGTTCGGGCGCCATGAAGTTCATCGTGCCGGCGATGCCCGCGGACTCGCCCTCCACGACCGCGTTGTCGTTGTCGCACACGAGGACGTCGCCGTTGACCGGGTTGAAGAAGACGTTGCCCCAACTGATGTCGCGGTAGGCGATGCCCTGCGAGTGCAGGGAGAGATACGCCTCGACCGTGTTGAGCGCGGTGGTGATGAGCGAGCGCGGGGTGGCGGCGGACACCGCGGGGTCGCGGCGCAGCAGTGCGGGCAGGTCGTGGAAGTGGTCCGGGCGCAGGCCCATCACATAGCCGAAGCTGGTCAGCGAGGGCTCCGCGACGATGGTCCGCGGCCACAGGAAACGGTCGTCGCCCCAGGCCCGGTCCACCAGCGTCTCCAGGATCCGCCACCGCTGGGCGTCGGCGAGCTGCGGGAAGTACCACTTCAGCGCCTGGGTGCCGGCCGGGGTGTCCACCTCGTAGACCTCGCCTTGCCCGCCGGAGCCGAGCAGGTGGCGCACCGTGATGGCGTCCCCCCGCTCGGTCGTCAGCCGCGCCCCCTCGGTGAGCATGCCGTACGCGCCGTTCATGGCGTTCGTCCCCCTTGTCACTGCTGTTGTCCTTCGTCGGAGCCTGCCGGGGAGACGGGGATGGCCCCCACGAGGGTGGTGTCGTCTCCCGAGTGTGTCGCCGCGTGGCCCAGCCAGTCGGCGAGCTTGCCCTGCACCTGGTCCGGGCCCTCCTGCCCGGCGCGTTCGCGCACGCCCCGGGCGAACGCGAGGAAGCCGCCGCGGTCCGTGAAGCTCTTGGACAGGCCGTCGGTGGACAGCAGCACGGCGGGCGGCGGACCGCCGGTGAGCGGCTGCCAGTGCAGGCGGGCCCGCAGCCACGCCTCGGGCAGGCACAGCGACTCGGTCTCGTCGCCGAGGTCGGGCCCGGCGTCCAGCGGGGTGTCCGTCCGGCCCGCCGTGTCCACCAGGACGATGTCGCCGTCGCCGAGCTGCCAGCACACCAGCAGCTCACCGGTGATCACCGCGCCGAGCAGCGTGGTGCCGTACACGTCGAACGCGGGCGTCTCCGGGCGGCGGCCGTGCGCGGGCGCGTTGGCCTCGTGCAGCGCGACGCGCTGCCGCCAGCCGCGCACGAGCTGGCGCGGCAGCTCGCGGGCCAGCGCGCGCAGCGTGGGCAACGACGCGGGCTTGTCGTTCGCGCCCGGGCCGCCCTCGGCGCGCCGCACGAAGCACCGGGCGCACGCGGCGAATTCCTCGGCCGCCCAGCGCGCGCCGAGGTCGCTGCGGAAGTGGGGGGCGGACCCGTGCCCGTCGGCCACCGCGAGCACGGCCGCCCGGCCGCCGGCCGCCGTGAACGCCACGTGGTGGTCCTGGCAGAACGCCTTGCCGCAGCCGGTGACGGCCTGGTGCAGCAGATACCAGCCCCCGTTCACCGCCCCGCTCACTGGGCCTCCTCGTGAGCTTCTCCGGCCGCGCGGCGACGGCAAGGTCTCATCGTCGTCTGCGGCCCGGCGGCCGCGCGTCCGTCGCTCACCAGACGTCGTCGCCGTCGTCCTGGACGGTCAGCGTGGGCGAACGGTCCAGGGGCGTGGTGAGGTGCCGCTCCCCGCCCACCACCGGGGTGGACGCCGTGGCCACCGCCACGGTCGAGGCCCAGCGGATGGCGGCGACGAGCTGCTTCGGGTTCTTCACCCGCAGCGGCTCCTGTTCGGGGTTGGCCAGGAACTCCTTGAGCATCGCCTTGTCGGCGTCCTCGCCGATGCCGATCGCCACCCGCACCGCGCGCTTGCCCCACGGGGTGGCGTCCACGGCCCGCAGCCCGGACCGCCAGTCGTCCGTCGGCAGGCCGTCGGAGACCAGCGCCAGCACCGGGCGCAGCGCGCGGCCCGGCATCGGGGGCGTCTTCAGCGCCTCGGAGACCAGCCGCAGGGCGGCGCCCAGGTCCGTGGTGCTGGTGGCGTACACGTCGTCCCAGTCGAAGTCGCGGACCGGGGTCGGCGCGGCCAGGTGCCAGGTGGCGCCGGCGCTGAACGTGATGGCGCGCACGAGGAGTTCGGCGCCGGGGTTGTCCTCGGCGGCCTTGCGCATCTCCGGAATGGCCTCCCGGATCGCGTAGTTGAGCTGGGTGATCTTTCCGTTGACCCCCATGGAGCCCGAACAGTCGAGCAGCCAGATGAAGTGGAGGGGGCGATTGGCCATGGGGCCACCGGGAATGTCGCTCACGGGGAAACCTCTCCGGAGGGGGGACGAGTCAGAAACGGTTGGACGGCGGGAAGTAGTGCGGTGGCCGCTCGGGCGGCGGCGGCAGGCCCGCGCTGAGTTCGTAGCTGCGCAGTTGGTGCCGCGCCCAGGCCAGCAGCTCGGGGCGGAGCAGCGAGTCCTGCCGGTTGAGTTCGGTGCGCAGGAAGTGTGCGGCGGCGGCGCCGGCCGGGCCGCCGGCGGTGACGTCCTGGCCGCGGACCAGCAGCTCGGCCGCCGTCCGTTTGACGGAGTCGAGGCCGAACGTCTCGTGGTGGGCCAGGAGTTCACGGGCGAGGGCGCACCGGTCGCGGTTGATGACGCCGGAGCTGGTGAGCAGGTTGGTGAGCCGCAGATGGACGCGGGTGGCCACCAGCACCGCGGGCGGGAAGGTGCGGGCCAGCTCCAGGGCGCCCGGCGGGCCGGGATCGGCCTTGTGCCAGACCAGCTCGTAGAGGAGCGTGAGCAGGTCGGCGTCGAAGGGCTGCCCGTCCGGCAGCAGGCCCAGCAGGCTGCGGTAGAGCGCGGCGTCGCGCCGTTCGCGCGGCGGCTGGCGCAGCTCCGCCGCGGCGCGGGTCAGCCGGGCGCGCAGGTCGAGCGGCGGGGCGGGCGGGGCCGGGGGTAACGGCGGCGGGCGCTCGCCGGTGAACCGGCCGAGCCAGTCGCGCACCGCGCGGACCGCCTCCGGGGCGTGCTCCGGCGGGCTGCCCTCGCCGCCGACGCCGTCGTGCACCCGGTAGCGGTGCCGCAGCAGGTCCGGGTCACCGCGGTCGAAGTCGGCGTCCGGGCCGATGCCCAGGATCTGCTGGGGTGCCCGGCGCGGGTGGTGGGTGCCCGTGGTGAACGTCAGCGCGCGGGCGTGCGCGGTGTCCCCGCAGCCGTCGAGGAACCGGCAGGCCAGCGCGATCCACCAGGCCACGGTGGCCTGTTCGGCCTCGGCGACCACGATCTGGCGCCCGGCCGGGTCGCCGAACAGGCGGCGCACATCCGTCAGGAACGGCACCAGCCGGTCGGCGCGCGCCCGCGCGAAGTCGGCGAGCCCCTCCTCGGTGAACTCGGTCCCGGGCTCGGGGCCGACGGCGGTCCCGCCGTCGGCCCAGTCGGCGCCCCAGGTGGGGGAGCGCCACAGGTCGATGGGCCACATCCGCGGCAGCCCGGCCGCGCCGCCCGGCAGGTGCAGCGCGTGCACCAGGCCGGCGCGCGGCGTGTGGCACACCACCGCGCCGCCGTTCTCCGGCAGCCGGGCGAAGGCGAGGGAGTCCCCGGGGGCCGGCGCCGCCGCCGCGATCAGCGGCTCCAGCGGTGCGTCGGGCGCGGGTTCCGGGCCGGCGAGCCGCGTGGCCGTGGGCAGTTCGGTGTCGGGGTCCGGGTTCAGGGTGAAGCGGTAGCCGCGGATGACGTGCCCGCCCTGCATGTGCCGTTCCCCCTCCGACAAGCCGTCTCCCCGGCCACCCCGCCGCGGTCCGGTCCCAGTGTGGCCAAGGACACGGTGATCCGCAGGTGGTTGGAGGATATCGCTGTCGGAGGGGGACCGGTCCCCGGGCCGTTACCGCGTCAGTTCGGCGTCAGTTCGTCGGGGTGACCGCGCAGCTTGAGGATCGCGGCGATCAGGCCGCCCCAGACGACGACCATGGCGACGATCATCATGACGATGGCTCCGGCGGACATCAGCGGCTCCTGTCTTCCGTCGTGTCGGTCGTGTCGGCGACTTCCTCGGGGAGCACCGGGTTCCGCCGCCACCGCACCAGCGACAGGACGACGCCCACCGCCAGCGCCGCGCCGGCGACGCCCCAGCCGGACCAGAGCAGGAACGACGTCTCGTAGTCGCCGTAGTTCTGGTCGAACTCGTCGGTCAGGCTGTCGATCATCATCCAGGTGAGGACCAGCGGCGTGACGATGCCCAGGCAGACGCGCCACCAGATGCCCAGACGGATCGCCGAGGTGGCGTCGGCGTTCTCCTGGAGGGCGGGCAGCTTGCGGAGCACCCAGCTCACGGTGACCACCAGGGCCAGGCCGGCGAGCACGATGCCGTACTGGTTGATGAAGTGGTCGGAGACGTCGAGGAAGTGCAGCCCGCTGTCGGAGGAGAAGAGCAGGACGGAGACAACGGCCACCGCGCCGCCGACGGTCAGCACGGCCGGGACGCGGCGCATGCCGGTCCGGTCCTCGACCGCGGCGACGATCACCTGGACGATGCTGATCAGCGAGGTGAGCCCGGCGATCACCAGCGAGCTGAAGAAGAGGACGCCGAAGAGGGCGCCCATCGGCATCTGGGAGATGATCTGCGGGAACGCCACGAACGCCAGGCCGACGCCGCTGCTGGTGACCTCGTCGACCCCGACCCCGGCGTCCTGCGCCATGAAGCCGAGCGTCGCGAACACCGCGATGCCGGCGAGGACTTCGAAGGAGCTGTTGGCGAAGCCCGCGACCAGCGCCGACCCGGTGAGGTCGGACTTGCGGTGCAGGTACGACGCGTAGGTGATCATGATGCCGAAGCCCACGGACAGGGAGAAGAAGATCTGCCCGTAGGCGGCGACCCACACGCTGCCGTTGTCCAGCGCTCCCCAGTCCGGCGCGAACAGGGCGTCCAGGCCGAGTTCGGCGCCGTCCAGCGTGAGCGCCCGGACCACCAGCACCAGGAAGAACGCGACCAGCAGCGGGATGAAGATCGTGTTGGCGCGTTCGATGCCGCGCCGCACGCCCAGCACCAGGATCACCAGCACGGCCACCCACACGGCGATCAGCGGCCAGGCCACCCCGGGCACGAACGTGGAGATCGACCCCGGGTCGTCGGAGACCTTCAGGAACTCCCCGAACAGGAAGCCCTCGGGGTCGTCGCCCCAGGACTGGTCAAAGGAGAAGCCCACATAGCGCACGGCCCACGCGAGGATGGCGGCGTAGTAGGTGGCGATGACGAAGCAGATGGCCACCTGCCACCAGCCGATGGCCTCGGCGGGGCGCGCCAGCAGCCGGGTGGCGCCGGGTGGTGAGGACCGGTACTTGCGGCCGAGGGTGTATTCGAGGATGAGCAGCGGAATGCCGGCCGTGAGCAGCGCCAGCAGATACGGCACCATGAACGCGCCGCCGCCGTTTTCATAAGTGACGGCTGGGAAGCGCCAGATGTTGCCGAGTCCGATGGCCGAGCCGATGGCGGCCATCAGGAATCCCGCGCGGGTTCCCCATTGTTCCCGTTGCGGCTCTTGAGCCATGGTCGAGCGTCCTTGTTTGCGATCCTTTTGTATACGAGCCCGGCGCACGTTACCAGTCGGTTCAGCCGTTCTCGACCCGGCGGCGCCGGTAACGGCCGCCCGGCTACCCGTTCCCCCGCCCGCCGAACCCCCTTCGGCCGGAGGCCGCCCGGTAGCATCCCGTGCGTACGCGTACCGGACGAGGCGACGACGCCCGAGGAGGGCCCCAGGCGATGGCGGGAGAAGCGCAGGCCGACTGCCTGTTCTGCAAGATCGTGGCGGGTGACGTGCCGGCGACGATTGTCCGGGAGACGGAGACGACCGTCGCGTTCCAGGACATCAACCCGCAGGCGCCCTGCCATGTGCTGGTGATTCCGCGGGCGCACTACCACGACGCCGCGGCGCTGGCCACCGCCGAGCCGGCCCTGGCGGCGGACGTGCTGCGCGAGGCGGGTGAGGTCGCGGCGCAGTGCAAGGTGGCGGACACCGGCTACCGCGTCGTCTTCAACACCGGGACGGGCGCGGGGCAGACCGTCTTCCACGCGCACGCCCATGTGCTGGGCGGCCGCGGCCTCCAGTGGCCCCCCGGCTGACGGCGTGTCCGCACGCGAGCTGGTCGTGCTCGGCACGGCCAGCCAGGTGCCGACCCGGCACCGCAACCACAACGGCTATGTGCTGCGCTGGGACACCGAGGGCCTGCTCTTCGACCCCGGCGAGGGCACCCAGCGGCAGATGCTGCTGGCCGGGGTGAGCGCGCACGACCTCACCCGGATCTGCGTCACGCACTTCCACGGCGACCACGCGCTGGGCCTCGCCGGGGTGTTCCAGCGCATCAGCCTGGACCGGGTGCCGCATCCGATCACGGCCCACTACCCGGCCGGCGGGCAGGAGTTCTACGACCGGCTGCGGCAGGCCACCCCCTACCGGGCGACCACCGAGGTGCTGGAGCGCCCGGTCACCGGCGAGGGCGTGCTCGTGGAGACCCCGGAGTTCACGCTCAGCGCGTGCCGGCTGTCCCACCCGGTCGAGGCGTTCGGCTACCGGCTGGCGGAGCCGGACGGCCGCCGGATGCTGCCCGACCGGCTGGCCGCCCACGGGATCGCCGGCCCGGACGTGGGCCAACTGGCCCGCGAGGGGCGGCTGGGGAACGTGTCGCTGGCGGACGTCAGCGTCGAACGGCCCGGGCAGCGCTTCGCGTTCGTCATGGACACCCGGCTGTGCGACGGCGTGTGGGCGCTGGCGCAGGGGTGCGACATGCTGGTCATCGAGTCCACCTTCCTGGACCGGGACGCCGCGCTGGCCACCGAGTTCGGCCACCTCACCGCCGGCCAGGCCGGGCGCGTCGCCGCCGAGTCCGGGGTGCGCCATCTGGTGCTGACGCACTTCTCGCAGCGCTACCCGGAGCCGGAACCGTTCGCCCACCAGGCGCGGGAGGCCGGTTTCGGGGGCGAGTTGACGGTGGCCGAGGACCTGATGCGGATCCCCGTGCCCCGGCGGCGCTGACCGTCAGTCGTGCGCGGCCAGGATCCGCGCGGCCACCGCGGGGGAGTCCACCAGCGGGTGCAGGGCCAGGGCGCGCAGCGCCGCGCGGCGGGAGCCGGTGGCGGCGGCCTCGATGGTGGCGCGTTCGACCGCCTTGACCTGGAGCATCAGGCCCAGTTCGGCCAGCCCGGGGGACAGACAGGGCACCGGGTGGGCGCCCTGGGCGTCCGCCTCGCACACCGTCTCGATGATCGCGTCGTGGGGCATCGCCGGCACGGCCCCGCCGTTGCGGACGTTGAGGATCAGCCGGGTGCGCCGGTCCTCGGCGATCGCCCGCATCAGGTCCAGCGCCACCCGCTCATAGCCGCCGCCCGCCATGTCCTGGCCGTCGCGCTGCCAGCCGCCGGCCGCCGCGCGCCCTTCGGCGCCGTAGGTGGACTCCCGCTCCTGGCGCGCGCGTTCCCACAGCGCCGGCGCTCGGCCGGGGTCGCGCTCCGCCGCCGCGAAGAACGCGCTCTGCTGGCGGTTCAGATACTCGCCGCGGGTGCGGGCCGTGGCGCGGGACGCGGCCAGCGTCTCGCGGCCGAAGTAGTAGTAGTGCAGATACTCGTTGGGCAGCGCGCCCAGCGCCCGCAGCCAGTCGCCGCCGAAGAGCCGGCCCTCCTCGAACGTCGCCAGCGCGGCGTCGTCCGCCAGCAGGCCGGGCAGCAGGTCCCGGCCGCGATGGGTCAACGACCGCAGCCAGCCCAGGTGGTTGAGCCCCAGATAGCCGTAGCCGACGGCCGCCGGATCGACCCCCGCCGCGCGCGCCGCCCGCCGCACCAGCGCGACCGGCGAGTCGCAGATGCCGATCACCCGGTGGCCCAGCTCGGTGGACATCGCCTCGGTCACCATGCCGGCCGGGTTGGTGAAGTTGATCAGCCAGGCGTCCGGCGCCAGCGTCCGGACCCGGGCCGCGATCTCCAGCGCCACCGGGATCGTGCGCAACCCGTACAGCACGCCGCCCGCGCCGACCGTCTCCTGGCCGAGCACGCCCTCGTCCAGCGGGACTCTCTCGTCCCGCACCCGGCCGGCGGTGCCGCCCACGCGCACCGCGCAGAACACGAAGTCGGTGCCGCGCACGGCCTCGTCCAGCGACTCGGCGACGCGCACCGCGGGCGCCCCCGCCACCCCCGACGCCTGCCCGGCCAGCACCGAGGCGATCACCCGGACCCGGGCCGGATCCGTGTCGAACAGTGTTACCTCCGTACACCGATCGGGTGCCTCGCGGGCGGCGTCCGACAGCAGTGCCCGGTATACCAGGGGGACACGGAACCCACCGCCGCCGATGATCGTGAGCCTCATGGCCCGGAACGTACCGTAGAAGTGAACGTCACCATGACCGGGAGCCCTGTGACCACCGAGAACGTTGACCCACTGGCCGGGGTGCGCGCGCCCGGCGACCCGGCCTGCGATGTGTATCTGACGGGGACCGTCTTCCTGGACATCATCTTCACCGGGCTGGATTCCGCGCCGGTGCGCGGCACCGAGTCCTGGGCGCGGGGGATGGGCTCCAGCCCGGGCGGCGTGGCCAACATGGCCACCGCGCTGGCCCGGCTCGGCCTGCGCACCAGCCTGGCCGCCGCCTTCGGCGACGACAAGTACGGCGAGTACTGCTGGGAGACGCTGGAGCGCGGCGAGGGCATCGACCTGTCGCTGTCCCGCACCGTGCCGGGCTGGCACTCGCCGGTCACCGTCTCCATGGCGTACGAGGGCGAGCGGACCATGGTCTCCCACGGCCACGAGGCCCCCGTGTCCGAGGCACTGCCCGGCCCGCCGCCGGCCAGGTCCTGCGTCGCCTCGCTGCGCGCGGGCGCGCCCCAGGAGTGGATCGCGGCGGCGGCCCGCGCCGGGAGCCGCGTCTTCGCGGACACCGGCTGGGACGACACCGGCGCCTGGGACCTGGCCGCGCTGCCGGATCTCGCGCACTGCGAGGCGTTCCTGCCGAACGCGGCCGAGGCGATGCGCTACACCCGCACCGACAACCCGCGGGCCGCCGCCCGCGCGCTCACCGAGATCGTGCCGCTGGCCGTGGTGACCATGGGCGCGGAGGGCGCGTACGCGGCGGACGGCCGCACCGGGGAGACCGCCGAGGTGCCCGCGATCCTGGTGGAGGCGCTGGACACCACGGGCGCCGGGGACGTGTTCGTGGCGGGCTTCGTCACCGGCACGCTGGCCGGCTGGCCGCTGGGCGACCGGCTGGCGCTGGCCGGGCTGACCGCCGCGCTGTCGGTGCAGGAGTTCGGGGGTTCGCTGTCCGCGCCCGGCTGGGACGAGGTGGCGGCCTGGTGGCGGCGGGTGCGGGACCTGACACCGGCGGACGGGCGGCTGGCCGCGAGCCTGGACCGTTACGGCTTCCTCTCCGGGCTGCTGCCCGAGCCCGCCCACCCCTGGCCGCGCCGCCGGGCGGTGCCCACGCTCGGCTTTCGCGCGCTGCCCTGACGGCCGTCCTGTGACCGGGCCCGCGGGCCCCCGGCGTGGTAGTGCTGGGTGATGCGCCCGACCGACCGCCGAAGTGCCCGGCTGCCCCTGGGTCTGCTGCTCGCCCTCACGTTCGCCACCGGTGTCGTCGACGCCGTCAGCTATCTGTCCCTCGGCGGCGTCTTCGCCGGGAACATGACCGGCAACGTCATCATCCTCGGCGCCGCCCTCACCGGCGCCGGCCACCTGCCCACCCTCGGCCCGGCCGTCACCCTCGCCGCCTACGCGGCCGGTGCCGCGCTGGCCGGCCGGCTGCTCGCCGCCGCGCCACCGGCCTGGGGCGCCCGGCACACCGCGCTCATCGGCGGTGTCGCGCTGCTGACGGCCGGCGCCGCCCCGGTCCTGTTCGCCGGCGAGGAGCCGCTGGGCCGGCCCGCCGAGCCGCTGGTCGCCGGGGTGCTGGCCCTGGGCATGGGCCTCCAGGCGGCGGCCGCCCGGCAATTGGCCGTCAAGGACGTGACCACCGTCGTGGTGACGTCCACCCTCACCGGCCTGGCCGCCGACGGCACCGGCGGACCCTGGCCCCGGCGGGCCGGCGCGATCGGCCTGCTGGCCGCCGGCGCCGCCGCCGGGGCCGCGCTGATCAGGCTGAACGCGGGCTGGGCGCTGCTGGCGGGCGGCGCCGTCATGCTCGCGACGGCGGTCACCGGCGCGGCGGCCACCCGTGTCAAGACCACGGCGAACAGGGCCGATCGCACTGGGTAATTTCCTACGGGTCTGTCGGTTCCGCGTCGTACCCTGGGATTCCCGGTACTTCAGCGCAGAGAGGGATGAGCAGGTCCGCAGCGGGCCGCCCATGACACAAACACCCACACACCAGCCAGCAGCCCCGACTGCTGAGGCGACCGCCCGGTTCACCGTGCCGGCCAAGCATCCGATGGTGACGGTGCTGGGTTCCGGCGACGCGCTGCTGCGCGTCATCGAGCGGGCCTTCCCCGGTACCGACATCCACGTCCGGGGCAACGAGATCAGCGCCACCGGCGAGCAGGCCGAAGTGCAGCTCGTGCAGCGTCTCTTCGACGAGATGATGCTCGTCCTGCGCACCGGCCAGCCGCTGACGGAGGACGCCGTCGAGCGGTCGATCTCGATGCTGCGGGGCACCGAGGGGAACGGCGGGGCCAGCCCGGCGCAGGTCCTCACGCAGAACATCCTGTCCAACCGCGGCAAGACGATCCGGCCCAAGACGCTGAACCAGAAGCACTACGTCGACGCCATCGACCGGCACACCATCGTCTTCGGCATCGGCCCCGCGGGCACGGGCAAGACGTATCTGGCGATGGCCAAGGCCGTGCAGGCCCTCCAGTCCAAGCAGGTCACCCGCATCATCCTGACCCGGCCGGCGGTCGAGGCGGGGGAGCGGCTGGGCTTCCTGCCGGGCACCCTCTACGAGAAGATCGACCCCTACCTGCGTCCCCTCTACGACGCGCTGCACGACATGCTCGACCCCGACTCCATCCCGCGGCTGCTCAGCGCGGGCACGATCGAGGTCGCGCCGCTGGCGTACATGCGGGGCCGCACCCTGAACGACGCCTTCATCATCCTGGACGAGGCGCAGAACACGAACCCGGAACAGATGAAGATGTTCCTCACCCGGCTCGGGTTCGAGTCCAAGATCGTGATCACGGGCGACGTCACCCAGGTCGACCTGCCCGGCGGCACGAAGAGCGGCCTGCGCCAGGTGCAGGAGATCCTGGACGGCGTCGAGGACGTTCACTTCTCTCGGCTCACCAGCCAGGACGTGGTCCGGCACAAGCTGGTCGGCCGCATCGTGGACGCCTACGACCGCTTCGACGACCGGACCCGAAAGTAGCCGCCCCGCCCATGGCGATCGAGGTCAACAACGAATCCGGCGTGGAGATCGACGAACGGGCCATCCTGGACATCGCGCGCTACGCCCTGACGCGGATGCGGATCCACGCGCTCTCCGAGCTCTCGGTGATCGCGGTGGACGAGGCGGCCATGGAGCAGCTCCATCTCCAGTGGATGGAGCTGCCCGGGCCGACGGACGTCATGTCGTTCCCCATGGACGAGCTGCGGCCGCCCTCCCGCGACGAGGAGGAGCCCGTCCAGGGCCTCCTCGGGGACGTGGTGCTGTGCCCCGAGGTGGCCCGCCGCCAGGGTGAGCAGGCGCCGACGAAGCACTCCATGGACGCCGAGCTCCAGTTGCTGACGGTGCACGGCGTGCTGCACCTCCTCGGGTACGACCACGAGGAGCCCGTCGAGAAGGCCGAGATGTTCGGCCTCCAGAAGGCCATCGTCGACGGCTGGCGCGCCGAGCGCGGCCTGTCCGGTCCGTCCCCGGCCCCCACCACGACATGACCGGTTCGCTGCTGGTCGCGGTGCTGGGGCTGCTCTGCCTGGCCTGGCTCTCGTCCTGCGCGGAGGCCGGGCTCGCGGTCATCACGGGCTACCGCGCCGAGGAGGCCGTCCGCGCCGGGCGGCGCGGCGCGGCGCGGCTGTCGGTGGTGGCCGCCGACCCCACCCGCTATCTCAACCTGGCGCTGCTGCTGCGCGTCGCCGGCGAGATGGGCGCGGGGGTGCTGGTGGTGTACGCCTGCCTCAAGGAGTTCGACGAGGTCTGGCAGGCGCTGACCGTCGCGTTCGGCGTGATGGTGCTGCTGTCGTTCGTCGCCGCCGGCGTCTCGCCGCGCACCATCGGCCGCCAGCACCCGCTGGCCACCACGACCGCGGCGGCCTATGTGCTGGTGCCGCTGGCCCGGGTGCTGGGCCCGCTCACCCAGGGCCTGATCATCCTGGGCAACGCGCTGACCCCCGGCCGGGGCTTCCGCAAGGGCCCGTTCGCCTCGGAGGCCGAGCTGCGCGCGATGGTGGACCTGGCCGAGCGGGAGTCGCTGATCGAGGACGAGGAACGCCGCATGGTGCACTCCGTCTTCGAGCTCGGCGACACCCTGGTCCGCGAGGTGATGGTGCCGCGCACCGACCTGGTCTCCATCGGCCGGCACGAGACGGTCCGCGGCTCGCTCACGCTCGCGCTGCGCTCGGGCTTCTCGCGGATCCCGGTCACCGGCGAGAGCGACGACGACATCGTCGGCATCGCCTACCTCAAGGACCTGGCGCGGAAGGTGCACGTCAGCCGCGAGGCGGAGGCCGAGCCGGTGGAGGCGGTGATGCGGCCGGCGACGTTCGTGCCCGACACGAAGAACGCCGGGGACCTGCTGCGCGAGATGCAGCGGGACCACATCCATCTCGCCGTCGTCATCGACGAGTACGGCGGCACGGCCGGGCTGGTGACGATCGAGGACATCCTGGAGGAGATCGTCGGCGAGATCACCGATGAGTACGACACCGAGCTGCCGCCGGTGGAGGAGCTGGGCGACGACTCCTACCGCGTCACCGCCCGGCTCGACCTCGGCGCGCTGGGCGAGCTGTACGGGCTCCGGCTGGAGGACGAGGACGTCGAGACGGTGGGCGGCATGCTCGCCAAGGCGCTGGGCCGGGTGCCGCTGGCCGGCGCGAGCGCGGTCGTGGAGATCACGCCCGAGCAGGGCCGGGACCGCACCGTGCCCCCGCTGGCCGGACTGCGGCTGACCGCGGAATCGCCGGCCGGCCGGCGCAACCGTATCGACCGCGTGCTCGTCCAGCCGCTGCGCGCGGAGGAGGAGGAGCGGGACTGACGCGGGCTCCCTCGGTGGGGCTCACTCCAATGGGGGTGCGTCGGTGGCCGTACGAGCGTTCGGCTGGCGCCATGGAAGGCATGTACGCGCACCTACGCACAGCCGCCATAGCGAGCATCGCCGCGCTGAGCCTGGCCCTGGCACCGGGCCGGCCGGCCGTCGCCGACGCGCTCAGCGAGCAGCAACTGCGCGAGGCGCTGCTGGACGCCGTGGACTTCCCCGAGGGCTGGGCCAGCGACAGCGAACGGTCCGCGGCCGAACGCGGCTTCGGCGTGCCCCGGCCCACCGAGCCCGCCTGCGACGGGCTGTTCGACAGCGAACGGGACGGCGCCGTCCGGGCCGGGTTCGCCCGCACCCGCAGCGGCCCGTTCGTCACCACCGTCGCCGCCGCCCACCGGGACGACGCCGCCGCCCACGGGGACCTGGCGGCGGTCCGGGAGGCGGTCGAGGACGACTGCGCCACGGTCCGCACCCTGGAGGGGCCGGAGGGCGGCGGCGTCATGGTCGCCTATGACGCCGAGCTCCTGGAGACGGCCGACCAGCTCGGCGACGAGAGCGTGGCGATCCGCTTCCACCGCCGGGTGGAGGGCGAGACGACCGCCACCCCCGTCGTCACGGATCTGGTGATCGCCCGGGTCGGCGCGCAGACCGTCCGGATCGCCCAGGCCGGGCGCGACGACGAGTCCACCGGCAGCGTGAGCGGCATCGCCGAACGCGCCGTGGAGAAGCTGCGCCAGGTCGCCGCGGGCGGCACCCCCGCCCCCCGCCCCGACCAGCCGGGCACCACGGAACTGTGACCCCCGAACAGCGCATAAGCTCAAGGGCATGACTGACGCCGTTGACCCCGAGGACCGCAAGATCATCACGCTGGCGCGCAGCGCCCGCGCCCGCATCGGGGTCCCGGAGGGGGCCTCGGTGCGGGACGAGACCGGCCGCACCTACGCGGCCGCCACGGTCACCCTCGACTCGCTGCGGCTGAGCGCCCTGCGGACCGCCGTGGCGATGGCCGTGGCCAGCGGCGCCGCCTCCCTGGAAGCCGCCGCCGTGGTGACCGAGGCCGACTCGCTGCCGCCGGAGGACCTGGCCGCGGTGCGCGACCTCGGCGGGGCCGGCGTTCCGGTCCTGCTGGCTGGCCCCGACGGCCGGCTCCGTGCGACGATCGCCGCGTCATGAGCACCGCATCTTCCGCCCACCGCTCCGGATTCGCCTGTTTCGTCGGCCGTCCCAACGCGGGCAAGTCCACGCTGACCAACGCCCTGGTGGGCACGAAGGTCGCCATCACCTCCACCCGCCCGCAGACGACGCGGCACACCGTGCGCGGCATCGTGCACCGGCCCGACGCCCAGCTCGTGCTGGTGGACACCCCCGGGCTGCACAAGCCGCGCACCCTGCTCGGCCAGCGGCTCAACGACGTGGTGCGCACCACGTGGGCCGAGGTCGACGTGATCGGCTTCTGTCTGCCCGCCAACGAGAAGATCGGCCCCGGCGACCGTTTCATCGCCAAGGAGCTGGCCCAGATCACCCGGACGCCCAAGGTCGCGATCGTCACCAAGACCGACCTGGTGGCGGGCGACGGGCTGGCCGAGCAGCTCATCGCCGTGGACCGACTGGGCAAGGAGTCCGGCTTCGAGTGGGCGGAGATCGTTCCCGTGTCGGCCGTGGCCGGGAAGCAGGTGGACCTGCTGGCCGACCTGCTGGTGCCGCTGCTGCCCGAGGGGCCGCCGCTGTATCCGGAGGGCGACCTCACGGACGAGCCCGAGCAGGTCATGATCGCCGAGCTGATCCGGGAGGCAGCGCTGGAGGGCGTGCGGGACGAACTGCCGCACTCCATCGCCGTGGTGGTCGAGGAGATGCTGCCGCGCGAGGACCGGCCGGCCGACCGGCCGCTGCTGGACATCCACGCCAACCTCTTCATCGAGCGGCCCAGCCAGAAGGGCATCGTCATCGGGCCCAAGGGCCAGCGGCTCAAGGAGGTCGGCACCAAGGCCAGGCAGCACATCGAGGCCCTGCTGGGCACGCCGGTCTTCCTGGACCTGCATGTGAAGGTCGCCAAGGACTGGCAGCGCGACCCCAAGCAGCTTCGCCGGCTGGGCTTCTGACCCCCACAAGTCCCCTCGGCGCGCGGGATCGCGCCGCGGCGGGTCCAATGGAGGGATGAACGACGCGAAGGCCGCCGTCCTCGCGCACGGGCTGCGCGTGGTGCGCGGCGGCGCAGAGGTGCTGAAGGGGCTGGACTTCGCGGTGCCGCGCGGCAGCGTCACCGGGCTGCTGGGCCCGTCGGGGTGCGGGAAGACGACGCTGATGCGCGCCATTGTCGGCGCCCAGGCCCGGGTCACCGGCACGCTGGAGGTGCTCGGCCGCCCGGCGGGCGGCGCGGAGCTGCGGCACCGGCTGGGCTATCTCACCCAGTCCCCCTCGGTCTATCTGGACCTGACCGTCCGGCAGAACCTGGCCTACTACGCGGCCGTGCTCGGCATCGGGCGCGCCGACCGGCGCGCGGCGGTGGGCGCGGTGCTGGACGACGTCGACCTCGGCTCGCACGCCGACGCGCTGGGCGGCACGCTCTCCGGCGGGCAACGGGCCCGCGCCTCGCTGGCCGTGGCGCTGCTGGGCACCCCGGAGCTGCTGGTGCTGGACGAGCCAACGGTCGGGCTGGACCCGGTGCTGCGCCGCAGCCTGTGGGATCTCTTCCACCGGCTGGCCGCCGAGCGCGGCGCGACGCTGCTGATCTCCTCGCATGTGATGGACGAGGCCGACCGCTGCCAGCGGCTCATGCTGATGCGGACCGGCCGCGTCCTCGCCGAGGGCTCCCCGGCCGAACTGCGTGAACGCACCGGCACCGACACGATCGAGGACGCGTTCCTGCGCCTGGTGGCCGACGACCAGCGGCGCGAGGAGGAGGCGTGAACGGCATGAGCGCGGCCCGTACCCTCGCCACCGCCCGGCGCGTGCTGCGCCAGTTGGGCCACGACCCGCGCACCATCGCGCTGCTGCTGGGGATCCCGCTGTTCCTGCTGGTGCTGCTGCACTACGTCTTCGAGGCGGACCCCGGGCTGTTCGACCGGGTGGGCTCCTCGTTGCTCGGCGTCTTCCCGCTCATCACGATGTTCCTGGTCACCTCGATCGCCACGCTGCGGGAGCGGACCTCCGGAACGCTGGAGCGGCTGCTGACCATGCCGATCGGCAAGGGCGACCTGATCCTGGGCTACGCGCTGGCCTTCGGGGCGTTCGCCGTGCTCCAGGCGGGGCTGGCGACCGCCGTCGCGCTGTGGTTCCTGGATCTGGACATCGCCGGCTCGCCCTGGCTGCTGCTGGTCGCGGCGCTGCTCACCGCGCTGCTGGGGATCGCGCTGGGCCTGTTCGTGTCGGCGTTCGCCGCCTCGGAGTTCCAGGCGGTGCAGTTCATGCCCGCGCTGGTCTTTCCGCAGATCCTGCTGTGCGGGCTGTTCGCGCCGCGCGACAGCATGCAGCCCGTGCTGGAGTACGCCTCCAACGTGCTGCCCATGTCCTACTCGGTGGACGCGATGACCGAGGTGCTGGGCAACCCGGAGGTCACCGGCGACTTCTGGCGCGATGTCGTCGTCGTGCTGTGCGTCGCGCTGGGCGTGCTGGCCCTGGGCGCGGTCACCCTGCGCCGCCGCACCGCGTGACGCGGTACCGCCTGATGCCGTTACGCGGACAGCGCCTCGGCCAGCAGCCGTTCGGTGTCGGCGGGCGGCAGGTGCAGCGCCTCGCCGACGGCGGTGAGCATCGCGCGCTCACCGGCGTGGTACGGGCCGTCCGCTAAGGCGATGCGCGCCCCGCGCAGCAGCAGGCTCTCCCGGCCCGGCGCGGCCAGGTGCGGGGTCAGCGCGGCCAGCGTGTCGCGCACCTCGCGGTCCAGCGCGGGCAGGCTCCCCGCGCCCAGCGCGGCCTGGAGCGTCAGCAGCCGCTCCTCGGTGCAGTCGGTGAAGCCGGCCGACCGCACGACCTCCACCGCGGTCCGGCGGGCGACCGGCGAGTCGCCGCCGCCCGCGGCCAGCAGCGCCAGCGCGATCGTATGCACCCCGTCCCGCAGCAGCGCCGTCAGCCGCGTGGTGGTCGGCCGGTCCAGCGCGCCGAGCGGGAACCGGCCGCGGCACGACACGCACTGGACGACGGGCTCCGCGGCGCCCCGGGGCAGCACGGGCAGGCCGAGCACGGTCAGCCGGCGCCGCCCGCCGAGCCGCTGATAGCAGCGGTCGCCGCCGCAGGCGGCGCAGAAGAAGTCGCCGTCGTCCTCCACACGCCAGACCGTGCGGACGCCCGCCAACCGGGAGTGCACCACGCCGTACCTCCGTTACCCGCTGGCAACTCTGCCGTGGGCGTGATGTTAACCACACTCCGCCCTCCACGTCAGTAGGGCGTACGCACAAACGGACGACGGCGACCTCGCCGACCGCCCTACCGCGCGGCGCGGTTCACGGCGGAGACGACCGCCTTGAGCGAGGCGCGCACGATGTTGGCGTCGATGCCGACGCCCCACAGCACACGGTCGCCGATCGCGCACTCGATGTAGGCGGCGGCCTGCGACCCGGCGCCCTCGCTCATCGTGTGCTCGACGTAGTCCAGCAGCCGGACCTCCTCGCCGACCACCCCGGCCGTGGCCAGGGCGTCGAAGAACGCGGCGAGCGGCCCGTTGCCCGTGCCGGTCAGCACGGTGTCCTCGCCGTCCACGACCGCCTCCACGGTCAGCGCGTCCTCGCCCTCGCTGGTCGTCGAGGTCTGCGCCTCGCGCAGCGCGATCCGGCCCCAGTTGGAGCCCGGCGCCGGCAGGTACTCGTCGGTGAAGACGTCCCAGATCCCCGCCGGGGTGACCTCGCCGCCCTCCGCGTCGGTCTTCTCCTGGATGATCCGGGAGAACTCGACCTGCATGCGGCGCGGCAGGTCCAGGTGGTGGTCGTTCTTCAGCACATAGGCCACGCCGCCCTTGCCGGACTGCGAGTTGACCCGGATGACCGCCTCGTAGCTGCGGCCGACGTCCTTGGGGTCGATCGGCAGGTACGGCACGTCCCACACGTCGTCGGTCGCCTCGGCCATCGCCTCGAAGCCCTTCTTGATGGCGTCCTGGTGGGAGCCGGAGAAGGCGGTGTAGACGAGGTCCCCGACGTACGGGTGGCGCGGGTGGACCTCCATCTGGTTGCAGTACTCCCAGGTGCGGCGGATCTCGTCGATCCGGGAGAAGTCGATGCGGGGGTCGACGCCCTGGGAGAACAGGTTCATCCCGAGGGTGACCAGGTCGACGTTGCCGGTGCGCTCGCCCTGCCCGAACAGGCAGCCCTCCACCCGGTCGGCGCCGGCCATCAGCGCCAGCTCGGCGGCGGCCACGGCGGTGCCCCGGTCGTTGTGCGGGTGCACGGACAGACAGACGAACTCGCGGCGGGACAGGTGCCGCGACATCCACTCGAAGCGGTCGGCGTGCGTGGAGGGCGTCGAACGCTCCACGGTGGCCGGCAGGTTGAGGATGATCTCGCGGCCCTCGGCGGGCTGCCAGACGTCCATCACCGACTCGCAGACCTCCAGCGCGAAGTCCAGCTCCGTGTCGGTGAAGATCTCCGGGCTGTACTGGTACCCGAACACGGTCCGGTCGTCCAGCAGCTTCTCGGCGTACTCCATCACCAGCCGGGTGCCGTCCACGGCGATCTGCCGGACCTCGTCCCGGCCGCCGCGGAAGACCACGCGGCGGAACGTGGGGGCGGTGGCGTTGTACAGGTGGACGGTCGCGTTGCGGGCGCCGACCAGGGACTCGACCGTGCGCTGGATCAGCTCCTCGCGGGCCTGCGTCAGCACGGAGATGGTCACGTCCTCCGGGATCGCGTCCTCCTCGATGATGGAGCGCACGAAGTCGAAGTCGGTCTGGCCGGAGGACGGGAAGCCGACCTCGATCTCCTTGTAGCCCATGCGCACCAGCAGGTCGAACATCGCGCGCTTGCGGGCCGGGGACATCGGGTCGATCAGGGCCTGGTTGCCGTCGCGCAGATCGGTGGACAGCCAGCGGGGGGCGGCGGTGATCCGGTTGTTCGGCCAGATGCGGTCGGGGATGTCCACCGCCTCGTAGGGGCGGTACTTGTGGATCGGCATCCCGGAGGGTTGCTGCCGCACGGTCGCGGCGGTCAGCGGAGTCGGCTTGCTCATGATGCGTGGATCTCCCTGGGCGATGGCTGGTGAGGGCCGACGGCAGGGCCGAACTCCGCGGGGAGGGGGTCGGCCGTATGAACTACAGACCCTCGCCGCGGCGGCTAAGGAGAAGAATCCCGAATCGCATCGCGGGCCAAGCCTAACCTCCCGGGCGTCACCGGCCCCCGCCGTATCAGCATCCGAGACGTATGCCACATGTACTCCCCCGGGAGTAACGGGCCCGCCGGGCCGCCGCCCGCAGTACCCCCGACCTCGGTCACGCGGGCGACGAAACGGCCCCCGCCCGCCGGAAGGCTGGAGGTCGGCCGATGTGCGGGCGGACCGAGGAGGCGGGCGATGGGGGCCATCAGCGCGGACACCGGGGGCCCCGGTTCGCCGCGAGGGGCATGCCGCATGATGAGCGCGTGCTCACTGTGAGGGAGTTGCTGCGGTCGGAGGAACCGGAACACCGGATTCTCCGCCGGGACACGTATATCGCCCTGGGCGTCGGCGCGTTGTGCGCGTTCCTCGGGGCGGCGGTCGAGCACGACGGGAACGCGCTGGACCCGCTCGGCTGGCTGCTGCTGGCCGGCACGGTGGTCCCGCTCGCCTGGCGGCGGCTGCGGCCGATGCCGGTGCTGATCGTGGGACTCGCGTTCGCCGCGACCTACCACCGCATGGACTACAACCACGTGGCGCCGTTCCTCGCCTCGGCTCTGGCCGTCTACACGGTCGCGGCGGTCGGGCCGCGCCGGCGCACCCTCGCCATGGCCGGCGTGGTGATGGCCGTCATCGCCGTCGTGTGGACGCAGGCCACCCCGGTCGCCGGCCGGGACATGCTCCAGTCCTCCGGCTGGATCCTGGCGGTCATCGCGTTCGGCGAGGCCGTGCGGCTGCACCACCAGTACCTGGCGGCCATGCGGGAGCGGGCCGAACGCGCCGAGCGCACCCGGGAGCAGGAGGCCGCCCGGCGGGTGGCCGAGGAGCGGGTGCGCATCGCCCGCGACCTGCACGACCTGCTCGCCCACAGCATCACGCTGATCGGCGTGCGGGCCTCCGTCGCCGCGCACCTGCTGGTCACCGACCCCGGCCGGCTGGACCGGGACGCGGTGGCCGAGGCGCTGGAGAGCATCTCCGCGACCTGCCGCGACGCGCGCGCCGACCTGCGCACCACGCTCCAGGTGCTGCGCGGCGACGACCAGCCGGGCAGCGGGCCGCTGCCGGGCCTGGCCGGCCTGCTGGACCTGGCCCGGGCGGCCGAGACGGCCGGCGCCCGCGTCGAGCTGTCCGTCGACGCCGACGACACGCTGCCGCCGGTGGTCAGCGCCGCCGCGTACCGGATCGTGCAGGAGGCGCTGACCAACGCCGTCCGGCACGCCGGCCCCCAGGTGGGGATACGGGTGGCCGTCCGGCGGGACGGCCCCACACTGAGCATCCGCGTCGCCGACGACGGCGGGCCCCGGGCCGGCGCGCCCGCCGACCCGGCCGGGCCGCCCGGCTACGGCATCGCCGGGATGCGCGAGCGCGCCACCAGCATCGGCGGCTCGCTCGCCGCCCGGCCGCGGAGCGACGCGCCGGGCTTCGTCGTCACCGCCGAACTGCCCGCCGAGGAGGCCGTCCGATGACAGACCGCGAGTCGATCAGGGTCCTGCTTGCCGACGACCAGACGCTGGTCCGCTCGGCGTTCGCGATGCTGATCGAGTCGGCGCCCGACATGGCGGTGGTCGGCCAGGCCGGCACCGGCCGCCAGGCCGTGGAGCTGGCCCGCGCCACCCGCGCCGACCTGGTCGTGATGGACATCCGGATGCCCGACCTGGACGGCATCGAGGCCACCCGCCTCATCGCCGCCGACGAGGATCTGGCGGGCGTGAAGGTGCTCGTGCTCACCACCTACGACACCGACGAGCACGTGGTGGAGGCGCTGCGCGCCGGGGCCTCGGGCTTCCTGGTGAAGGACACCCGCCCCGCCGACCTGCTCGACGCGATCCGCGTCGTGGCCGCCGGCGACGCGCTGCTCTCGCCCGGCCCCACCGCCCGCCTGATCGCCCGCGCCCTGAACGTGCCCGAGCCGCTGGCCGTGCCACCCGGGCTGGACTGCCTCTCCGACCGCGAGCGGCAGGTCCTGGCCTTGGTGGCGCGCGGCCTGAACAACGCGGAGATAGCCGAGGTCCTGGGGCTCTCCCCGCTCACCGCGAAGACGCACGTGAGCCGCATCATGGGCAAGCTGGCCGTCCGCGACCGGGCCCAACTGGTCATCGCCGCCTATGAGTCGGGCCTGGTCACCCCGGGCGGGACGCCCTAGGGCCTGTATCGAGTTCCCGGTCGGATCAGCCCGCGGCGTCAGACGCGGTGCATCGCAAGGCACCGGATCGCAGCTCATACCCGGCCGTATTCGCGCGATTCGGCTGGGGGCACCTCCCAGACGGAGTCTGGGGGAGCGGCGAGGTGCCGTGACTGGCGTCGCGGGCCCGGGCGGGAACTCGATACAGGCCCTAGTCGGCCTCGTCTTTCGCCAGGTCCGCCGGGGTGGCCGGCATGCGCCGCACGGCCAGCAGCGCCGTGTCGTCCGCCAGCCGGCCGCGCGTGTGGTCGAGCACCGCGTTCACCACGAAGTTCACCACCTGGCGCGGCGCGGGATCGTCGCACCCCCGCGCCAGGTGGTCCTCCAGCGGCAGGAACGCGCCCGTGCGGTCCCGGGCCTCGGTCACCCCGTCGGTCACCATCAGCAGCGTCTCCTCGGCCGCGAACGGCACCCGCACCACCGGCGGCCGTTCGCCGGTCAGCCCGGTCAGCCCCAGCGGGGGACCGGTTCCCTCCGGCAGCGCGCGCACCCCGGCCGGGCCGATGACCAGCGGCCCGCTGTGACCGAAGTTGACCAGCTTCACCCAGCCGGTGTCCGTTTCCGGAAACCCGACGAGCACGGCCGTCGCGAAGCGCTCGTCGGTCTGCCCCAGCGTGGCGGCGTACTCGTTGTGCCGCCGCATCCGGTTCTCCAGCCGCTCGGCCACCACCGCCAGGTCCCGCTCGTAGTACGCGGCCTCCCGGAACGCGCCGAGCACCGCCGCCGCCGCGTCCACCGCGGAGGTGCCCTTGCCCTGCACATCGCCCAGCAGCACCCGGGCGCCGTGCGGCGAGGGCTGGATCTCGAAGAAGTCGCCGCCGACCCGGGTCTCGACGTCCGCCGTGAGATAGCTGCTCGCCGAGTCCAGCCCCCCGTCGCCCGGCGGGATCGGGCGCAGCACCGCCAGCCGGATCGCGTCGGCCGCGCTCTCCACCCGCCTGAGGTAGCCGCGCGCCCAGCCGCGCAGCCAGGAGGACAGCACGGCCAGCACCCCGCCCCCGATCACCAGCACGAAGTCCGCCGCGCCCTTCTGGTACTGGTATCCCCAGGCGCTGTCCAGCAGCCAGTAGACGACGGCCGCCGCGACGCCGAAGAGCGCGGTGGTCAGCACCCCGCACAGGGCCGCCGCCAGCCCCGGCACCAGCACGATCCAGGTGGCGATGCGGAAGTCCCCCGAGGAGTTCCAGTCCCCGATCGCGATGGCGGCCAGCACCGCCGCGGGCAGCAGCCAGGAGACGTTCCAGCGGCCGATGCGCAGGCCCGGTTCCTGCCGGATCAGGAGCCGGCGGCGCCACCCCGGGCGGCGGGGCGTCCTCGTGGGGTCCACGCGTCCACCATCCGGGAGCCGGACCGGCCGTGCCCGGCGGGGGTGGGCCGAACGGCGGATGGGTGAGAATGACTCGCATGAGCCTGTTCCGCGACGACGGCATCGTGCTGCGCACCCAGAAGCTGGGCGAGGCGGACCGGATCATCACGCTGCTCACCCGGACCCAGGGCCGGGTGCGCGCGGTGGCGCGCGGGGTGCGGCGCACCAAGTCGAAGTTCGGCGCGCGGCTGGAGCCGTTCTCGCACGTGGACGTGCAGTTCTTCGCGCGGGGCAGCGCGCTCGTCGGGCGCGGGCTGCCGCTGTGCACCCAGACCGAGACGATCGCGCCCTACGGCCGGCACATCGTCGACGACTACGGCCGGTACACCGCCGGGACGGCGATGCTGGAGACGGCGGAGCGGTTCACCGACCACGAGGGTGAGCCGAACGTCCAGCAGTATCTGCTGCTGGTGGGCGGCCTGCGGACGCTCGCCGCCGCCGCGCACGCGCCGGGCCTGGTGCTGGACGCGTTCCTGCTGCGCTCGCTGGCCGTCGGCGGGTACGCGCCGAGCTTCGGCGACTGCGCCAAGTGCGGGCTGCCCGGGCCGAATCGGTTCTTCTCGGTGGCGGCCGGCGGTTCGGTGTGCGTGGACTGCCGGGTGCCGGGCAGCGTCGTGCCGTCCCCCGAGGCGCTGCGGCTGCTCGGCGCCCTGCTCGCGGGGGACTGGGTGACGGCCGACGCCGCGCAGGCCCGGCACGTGCGGGAGGGCAGCGGGCTGGTCTCCGCCTATCTCCACTGGCATCTGGAACGAGGGCTGCGGTCTCTGCGGTTCGTCGAGAAGGGCTGACCGGGATACCCTCGGACTCGATCGCAACGACGTACGGAGTTCTCCTATGGCCCGCCGCGGAATGCTGTCGACCCGGCAGCGTCGCGAGTACCGCGTCCCCGACCCGCACCCCTCGGGCGCCCGCCCGCCCAAGCTGCCGGGCGAGCTGATCCCGCGGCATGTGGCGATCGTGATGGACGGCAACGGCCGCTGGGCCAAGCAGCGCGGACTGCCGCGCACCGAGGGGCACAAGATCGGCGAGCAGGTCGTGCTCGACGTGGTCAAGGGCTGCCTGGAGCTCGGCGTGCGGAACTTGTCGCTGTACGCGTTCTCCACGGAGAACTGGAAGCGCTCCCCGGACGAGGTGCGTTTCCTCATGGGCTTCAACCGCGACGTCATCGACCGCCGCACCGACGAGCTGGACGCGCTGGGCGTGCGGATCCGCTGGGCGGGGCGCGAGCCGAAGCTGTGGAAGTCGGTGATCCGCAAGCTCCAGACCGCCGAGGAGCGCACCCGGGACAACGACGCGATGACGCTGTACATGTGCGTCAACTACGGCGGCCGGGCGGAGATCGCGGACGCGGCGGCCCGGCTGGCGGCGGATGTCCGCGCGGGCCGGATAGCGCCGGAGAAGGTCAACGAGAAGATGCTGTCCCAGTACCTGTACTTCCCGGATATGCCGGATGTGGACCTGTTTCTGCGGCCGTCGGGGGAGCAGCGCACGTCCAACTACCTGATCTGGCAGAGCGCCTACGCGGAGATGGTCTACCAGGACGTCCTGTGGCCGGACTTCGACCGGCGGAACCTGTGGGACGCCTGCGTCGAGTACGCCTCCCGCGACCGGCGCTTCGGCGGGGCGCTGCCCAACGAGCTGCCGCCGCCGCCGTCTTCCTGACGCGGCACGCCTTCGTTTTCTGACGCGCACACCCTGCTGACGCGCGCGCCCCGAGGCGCCCTTCCGTCTCTGTCGCGAACATGCCACCCTCTCGTCGGCGACAACTCCCCCACGAGAGGCGCACGTTGAACCGACGATCTCTGCGAGCCGCCGGTCTGGCCCTGACCGCGACGCTCGCCCTGCTGGCCGGTATGTCCGTCTCACCCGCGCACGGCGCGCCCAGCCCCGGCCCCCCACCCGGCTCCGGCTCCCAGGAGCCCCTGGCCGAACGCGGCACCCGGGACGCCGCCCCGCTCGCCTTCCCTGGCCCCGGACGGCCCGCCCCGGTGGGCGAGTTCGCCCTGCGGGCCGGCAGCGATCTGAGCGGCCGCATCGCCGACCTCGACGCCGCCCTGCCCAAGCAGGGCGTGCAGAACCTGCTCGCCCAGGCCAACCGGACCCTCGGCACCGGCTCGGCCTGCGCCGACCCGTTCGGCGCGGGCGACCCCGTCTCCGGCACCGACCCCACCCTGAAGCCGCCGCTCGCCCCCGTCGAGCTCTACTGCTTCGAGAGCGACGACTCGCTCAGCCAGGAGTGGATACCGCAGGCCGTCACCGGCGTCTGGGACGCCCAGGCCGACGAGACCTGGGGAGAGTCCGCGCGCCCCGTGCTCACGGGCTGGTACGACAGCACCAACCCCGGCCGCGACGACGGCTGCACCGCCGCCGAGTCCGACGCCTGCAACGAGAAGGGCGTCCGCGTCTCGTTCGTGGACCCGGCGACCCGCACCTACCGGCACGTCCTGCTGGTGTGGCCGTACTACAACAGCTACGGCAACATCTCCTTCGACGCCGTCCACGCCAGCGAGAACCCGCGGCAGAACGGCATCCACGCCGGCGGCATGGTCTGGTACGGCAACTACCTGTACGTCGCCGACACGTTCAACGGCATCCGGGTCTTCGACATGCGCTACATCATGGACCTCAACCCCGACCAGGACGCCGCCCGCGACGACCCGACCCCGGACGGTCTCACCAGCAACGTCCGCGACAACCGGAAGGTCGGCCGGCAGAGCGGCGTCTGGTACAGCTACGGCTACCGCTATGTGATGCCGCAGGTCGCCTCGTGGACGTTCAGCTCCACCCAGTACAACTCCGGCTCCTCGTCCTCCTGCGCGGACACCGGCGCCCCCCGCGCCTCCTACCTCTCCCTGGACCGCAGCGGTACCGACCAGCTGCTGCTCGGCGAGTACTGCCAGCCGTCGGCCGCCCAGCCGTCCACCGGCCGCGTCGGCGCCTACCCGGTGGCCGCGCTGGCCGCCACCACGGGCACGGTCGCCGCGGCCTCGGGCTCGACGTACTTCCTGCCCACCCACCAGGTCCAGGGCGTGGCCCGCTACAACGGCGACTGGTTCATCAACCAGAGCCACCGCTACAGCAACGGCAGCCTCTGGCGCGCCCGCGTCACCAGCGGCCAACTCGCCCTGAACGGCGGGGAGATCCGCACGGCGGTGGGCCCCGAGGACCTCGGTTACGAGCACGGCACGGGCACCGGCCGCGCCCCGCGCCTGTGGTCGGTCTCCGAACACCGCGCCAACATCACCGACCCGTCCTGCACGGGCAACACACCCTGCGGCCGGGTGCTCTACGCCCACCTGGCCTCGGACGTCCTGGCCGAACCCTGAGCCGCGGGCCGTTACTTCGCGCAGTCGCCGCAGGTGCCGAAGATCTCCACCGTGTGATCGACGTCCACGAAGCCGTGCTCGCGGGCGATCGCGTCCGCCCACTTCTCCACGGCCGGGCCGGCCACCTCCACCGCCTTGCCGCAGGAGCGGCAGACCAGATGGTGGTGGTGGCCGTCCGTGCTGCACCGGCGGTAGACCGCCTCGCCGTCCGTCGTGCGCAGGACGTCGACCTCGCCGGCGTCGGCGAGGGACTGGAGCGTGCGGTAGACGGTCGTCAGTCCCACCGAGTCGCCCCGGTGCTTGAGCATGTCGTGCAGCTCCTGGGCGCTGCGGAACTCGTCCACCTCCGCGAGCGCCGCGGCGACCGCCGCGCGCTGGCGTGTGGACCTGCCGCGCACCGGTGGCTCTGCCGTCCCCACGAGTCGCCTCCCTGCGTTTGCCGTCCCTGCCCCGGCCAGGGTAGCGGCTTTCCCGGCACTCACGGGCGGGCCGCCGGAACGGGCGCCGGGGCGGCGACGGTTTCGCGCTCCGCCGCGCGCCGGGCGCGGCGGCGGGCCAGGGGCAGGGCGAGCAGGGAGACCGTGACGAACAGGCCCAGCGCGATCAGCACGATCGTGGCCCCCGGCGGGACGTCCTGGTAGTACGAGGTGACCGTTCCGGAGACCGAGACGAGGACGCCGATGAAGGCGGCGGCGCCCAGCGTCATCGCGAAGCTCCGCGTGACCTGCTGGGCGGCCACCACCGGGATCACCATCAGCGCGCTGACCAGCAGCAGGCCGACGACCCGCATGGCGACGGTCACGGTGGCCGCGGCGGTGACGGCGAGCAGGAGGTTCAGCGTGCGGACCGGCAGGCCGGTGACCCGGGCGAACTCCTCGTCCTGGCACACGGCGAAGAGCTGGCGGCGCAGGCCCAGGCAGATCAGCAGGACGAACCCCGACAGCCACAGGATCGCGGTGATGTCCCCGGGCGAGACGGTGGTGACCGAGCCCCACAGGTAGGAGGTGAGGTTCGCGGTCGAGCCGCCCGGCGCGAGGTTGATGATCATGACGCCGCCCGCCATGCCCCCGTAGAACAGCATGGCCAGCGCGATGTCGCCGCGCGCCCGGCCCCAGGAGCGCAGCAGCTCCATGATCACCGCGCCCAGCGCGGAGACCGCCACCGCCATCCACACCGGGTTGGTGTTCAGCAGGAAGCCGAGCGCCACGCCGGTCAGCGCGACATGGCCGATGCCGTCGCCCATCAGCGCCTGCCGGCGCTGCACGAGGTAGATGCCGACGGCCGGGGCGGCCACGCCGATCAGCACCGCGGCCAGCAGCGCCCGCTGCATGAAGGGGTAGTCGAGCACCTCGAAGAAGAACATCACAGGATCCCGGTCTGGAGCTTGGCCACGGCGGACGGTTCGAGCTCGTCCTCCGGATGGCAGGCGTGGGCCTCGGGGAGCTGGGCGGGGTGCTCGACGGTGCGCTCCACCCGGCCATGGGCCAGCACCACGGCCCGGTCGATCAACGGCTCCAGCGGGCCCAGCTCGTGCAGCACCAGCAGCACCGCGGTGCCGCCCGCGATCTGCGCCCGGAGCGTTTCGGCCAGCACGCGCTGGCTGGCCAGGTCCACGCCCGCCAGCGGCTCGTCCATGATCAGCACGTCCGGCTCGCCGGTGAGCGCGCGGGCGATCAGCACCCGCTGGTGCTGGCCGCCGGAGAGGGCGTTCACCGAGTCCCCGGCCCGGTCGGCAAGGCCGATCAGGTCCAGCGCGCGGTCCACCGCGGCCCGGTCGGCGCGCCCCAGCGGGCGCAGCCCGCGCCGGGCCAGCCGGCCGGCGGAGACGATCTCGCGAACGGTCGCGGGGACCCCGCCGGCGGCGGTGGAGCGCTGCGGAACGTAGCCGAGCCGGGCCCAGTCGCGGAAGCGGCGCACCGGGGTGCCGAACAGCCTCAGCTCACCGCCGGTGACCGGCACCTGCCCGACCGTGGCCCGGACCGCCGTCGACTTGCCCGACCCGTTGGCGCCGAGCAGGGCCACCACCTCGCCCGGGCGCACGTCGAAGTCGATGCCGCGCAGCACCGGCCGGCCGCCGAGCTCGGCGGTCACGCCGGTCAGGGATATGACGGGCTCCATGGGTCACCGCTTCCGTGGTTCGTTCAGGACGCGCCCAGCGCCTGGCGCAGGGCCTGGAGGTTGGCGCGCATCACCTCGAAGTAGTCAGCGCCGGGGGAGTCCTCCGTGATTCCCTCGACGGGGTCCAGCACGGCCGTCTCCAGGCCGAGGTCGCCGGCGAGCGTGCGCGCCGTCTCGTCGCTGACCAGTGTCTCGAAGAACACGGTGCTCACGTCGTCGGCCTCGGCGATGTCCTGGAGCTCCCGCATGCGCTCCGCGCTCGGCTCGGACTCCGGGTCGAGGCCGGCGATGGACTCCTCGTGCAGGCCGTAGCGGTCGGCGAGGTAGCCGAACGCGGCGTGGGTCGTGATGAACGTGCCGGTCGTGGCCGTCGCCAGGCCCTCGGTGAACTCCTCGTCCAGGGCCGTGAGTTCGGCGGTCAGCTCGTCGGTGTTCCGCTCGTAGTCGGCGGCGTGGTCCGGGTCGGCCTCGGCCAGCGCGGCGCCGACGCCCTCGGCGACCTCGGCGTACTTGGCCGGGTCGAGCCAGAGGTGCGGGTCCTGGCCACTGTGGTCGTGTTCGTGGCCCTCCTCCTCATGACTCTCTTCCTCGTGGCCCTCTTCCTCGTGCTCCTCGTGCTCCGTCTGGTCGCGCAGCGTGGTGAACGAGGTGGCCTCGGCGACGTGCTCCACCCCGGACTGCTCGATGGCCTCGTCGACGGCGGGCTGGAGGCCCGCGAGGTAGACCACGAGGTCGGCCTCGGTCAGCTCGGCGGTCTGGCGCGGGCTGATGTCCAGGTCGTGCGGCTCGGCGCCCGGCTCGGCCAGGGTGCTGACGGAGACGTGCTCGCCGCCGATCCGCTCGGCCAGGAACTCCATGGGGTAGAACGACGCGATCACGTCGAGCTTCCCGTCCGCGCTCCCGCCGCCGCCACCGTCGTCGTCCGAGCCGCAGCCGGCGACGGTGAGGAGGCTCAGCGCCGTGGCGCCGGCGGCCAGGGCGGTGGCGGATATTCGGGAGCGTGAGCGGCGTCTTGCGGTCATGACAGCCATTTTCAAGTCATTTGGAAATCATTGTCAAATGTGTCAACAGTGATGTGATCGGCGCCTCCTCCAGGGGGACACGGCGGGGGCGCCGGGAATCCCCCTCACCGATTTGCTGCGGCCCCCTTGTACGCCGGTAACCTGAGGCAATTCCATGTCGTCCTTCGTCCTGAAGAGAGCACCGTGGCCGCCGACAAGATCGACACTATCGTCAGCCTCAGCAAGCGCCGTGGCTTCGTCTACCCCTGCAGCGAGATCTACGGCGGGCAGCGTGCCGCCTGGGACTACGGACCGCTGGGCGTGGAGCTGAAGGAGAACATCAAGCGGCAGTGGTGGCGCGCCATGGTCACCTCGCGCGACGATGTCGTCGGGATCGACTCCTCGGTGATCCTGGCCACCGAGGTCTGGGAGGCGTCGGGGCACGTCGCCACGTTCACCGACCCGCTGACCGAATGCACCTCCTGCCACAAGCGCTTCCGCGCCGACCACCTGGAGGAGGCGTACGAGGCCAAGCACGGTCATCTGCCGACGGGCGGCCTCGCCGATCTCAACTGCCCGAACTGCGGCAACAAGGGCACCTTTACCGAGCCCAAGCAGTTCTCCGGGCTGCTGGCCACGCACCTGGGCCCCACCCAGGACTCGGGCTCGGTGGCGTATCTGCGCCCCGAGACCGCGCAGGGCATCTTCACCAACTTCGCCGCCGTGCAGCAGACCTCGCGCCGTAAGCCGCCGTTCGGCATCGCGCAGATGGGCAAGTCCTTCCGGAACGAGATCACCCCGGGCAACTTCATCTTCCGCACGCGCGAGTTCGAGCAGATGGAGATGGAGTTCTTCGTCAAGCCGGGCGAGGACGAGGAGTGGCACGGCTACTGGATGGACCAGCGCTGGAACTGGTACCGCGATCTGGGCATGTCCGAGGCCAACATGCGGTGGTACGAGCACCCGAAGGAGAAGCTGTCCCACTACTCGAAGCGCACGGCGGACATCGAGTACCGGTTCAACTTCGCCGGCTCGGAGTGGGGCGAGCTGGAGGGCGTCGCCAACCGCACCGACTACGACCTGAACGCCCACTCCAAGGCGTCCGGCCAGGACCTCAGCTACTTCGACCAGGAGGCGGGCGAGCGCTGGACGCCGTTCGTCATCGAGCCGGCCGCGGGCGTGGGCCGCACGATGCTGGCGTTCATGCTGGACGCCTACCGTGAGGACGAGGCGCCCAACGCCAAGGGCAAGATGGAGAAGCGCGTCGTGCTGGGCCTGGACCCGCGGCTGGCGCCGGTCAAGGTCGCCGTGCTCCCGCTCTCGCGCAACCCGCAGCTCTCGCCGAAGGCCCGGGACCTGGCTGCGGCCCTGCGGCGGAACTGGAACATCGAGTTCGACGACGCGGGCGCGATCGGCCGCCGCTACCGCCGCCAGGACGAGATCGGCACGCCGTTCTGCGTGACGATCGACTTCGACACCCTCGAGGACAACGCGGTGACCGTGCGCGAGCGCGACTCCATGAAGCAGGAGCGCGTCTCCCTGGACCAGATCGAGTCCTACCTGGCCACCCGCCTCATCGGCTGCTGACCACCCCGTAACGACCCCGGCCCGGCCGCCCCGGATGGAGCGGCCGGGCCGAGGCGTTCAGCTTTCCCAGCCCGAGGTGTCCAACTTGCAGTCGAACGGCTCCGGGATGCGCACCGTCTCGCCGAACTTGAACTCGTTGTGGGTCCGGTAGCCGTCCTCGCCCGGCCGGGAGAAGACGACGACCCGGAACGTGAGCATGTCCACCAGGACATACACCGGGACGCCGGCCTTCCCATACCGCTCGACCTTGTCCGAACGGTCCCGCTCGGCCGTCGACTCCGAGGTCAACTCGGCCACGAGGGAAAGGGCTTCACCGGGAAGGCGGATGCTGCGAACGCGCGTCGCCCCGGCGTCCGCGACGTGCAGGTCCGGCCCGAATCCGCGCTCCCACTGGGGGAAGACGTACAGGCAGGGTGCGACGCTGACCCGGTGGCCCTTCGGCGCGTGCGGCCTGAGCTGATCGGCCAGAGACTCCATGACATCCAGGTAGAACCCTTGGGACCACGGCGTCATGACGATACTTCCCCCGATGATTTCCGCCCGGTACCCCACCGGCACGTCCAACTGCTCCAGCGTTCGGCAGAGCTTCTCGAACTCTGTCTGCTCGGGGGTGCTTATCGTGCTCGGTCGTTCCATCATCACTGTCATGATGCGCCTCCTCGGGCGGCTGATCCAGTCACGCGCCCAGTGTATGAACGGTCACTGACAGTGAAGCTTCCCGGTCAGGCGGTCAGTCCCCGGAGCAGCAGCTCGGTGACCGCCGTGAAGTCGGCGTCCACCTCGGGGCGGGACCACTGGGGGGCGTACGCCGGGTCGTGGAATCGGGCCGTGGCCTGGAAGACGGCGCGGGCCGTCGCGGCGGCGTCGGTGCCGGCCCCGGTGAATATCCCCTGGGACCGGCCGTCCTCGATGATCCGGGCGAGCTGGCCCTCCAGCTCGCTGATGTGCTCGTCGACGACGCCGCTGTGCTCGCGGGTGAGCACCGTGTAGGTGGCGAACAGCTCGGGATCGTCGCCCGCCTTGTGCCGCTTGGCGCTGAACAGGTCCGTCAGCCAGCGCTCCAGCCGCTCGCCCGCCGGGCCCGGGTCCTCGGCGCACGCCGCCAACTGCTCGCTGGTGCGGTCCAGCCAGCGCTTGGTGACCGCCTCGCGCAGCGCCGACTTGGTGCGGAAGTGCCGGTACACCGTGCCGTGGCTGACCCCGAGCGCCCGGGCCACGTCCACCACGGTGGCCTTCGCCGGGCCGTAGCGCCGCAGCACCTCCTCGGTGGCTTCGAGGATGCGCTCGGGAGTCAGCGCCTCGGTCATATCGCCTCTGTTTCTGCTATTTCTCGCTGTCCAGGTAGGCCATCTGCGCCGCCGGGTACCGCTCGCCCGCGGCCGAGTCGGCCGGGACGGCCTTCTCGATGGCGGCCAGATCGTCGGCGTCGAGACTAACGCGCAGCGCGCCCAGCGACTCGGTCAGCCGCCCCCTGGTCCGCGCCCCGATGAGCGGGACGATGTCCTCGCCCTGGGCGAGCACCCAGGCGATGGCGAGCTGCGCGACGGTGGCGTCCTTGGACTCCGCCAGCTCCCGCAGCGTCTCCACCAGGCCCAGATTGTGCCGCAGGTTCTCGCCGGAGAAGCGAGGGCTCATGCCGCGGAAGTCGTTCGCCGCGAGGGTGCGGTCGGCGCTCCAGTGGCCGCTGATCAGGCCCCGGGAGAGGACCCCGTAGGCGGTGACGCCGATCCCCAGCTCGCGCAGCGTGGGCAGGATCTCCCGCTCGATGCCCCGGGAGATCAGCGCGTACTCGATCTGGAGATCCGCGATGGGCGCCGTGGCGGCGGCCCGGCGGATGGTGTCCGCGCCGGCCTCCGACAGTCCGATGTGCCGCACGTGCCCGGCCTCCACCAGCTCGGCGATGGCGCCGACGGTCTCCTCCACCGGGACATCGGGATCGACCCGGGCCATCCGGTAGATGTCGATGTGGTCCACGCCGAGCCGCTGGAGCGAGTACGCCACGAAGTTCTTCACGGCGAGGGGGCGGCCGTCGAATCCGGTGAAGCCGCCCTCCACCGTGCGCAGCGAACCGAACTTCACGCTGATCAGGGCCCGCTCACGAGCGGCCGGGGAGGCGGTGCGCAGCGCCTCGTTGATCAGCATCTCGTTGTGCCCCATGCCGTAGAAGTCGCCGGTGTCCAGGAGTGTGACCCCGGCGTCCAGCGCGGCATGGATGGTCGCGATGGACTCCGCCCGGTCGGAGTCTCCGTAGAACGCGGACATGCCCATGGTGCCCAGGCCGAGCGCGGAGACGGCGAGGCCGGGGGTGCCCAGGGTGCGGGTGGGGAGGGCGGCGGAATGCGATGTCGAAGTCGTCATGCCGCCCAGCGTGCCATATGGACTGACAGATTTCAATATCTGTCAGTCGCTGTTCTGTCCGCCCGGCAGTCGCAGGCTCAGGGCCCCCGTCACCAGCACCGCCGCCAGTTGCGTGCTCAGCGAGGCGGCCAGCGCGTCCCGCATCCCCTCCGTGGAGGTGAGCGTGAGGAACAGGGCGCCCTGGAGCGCCACCCCCAGCGCGATCGACGACTGCTGCGCGGTGGCCATCACGCCGCCGCCCACGCCGGCCTGCGGCGGGGGCACGTCGGCCAGCACGTACCGGAGCAGCACCGGCAGGTAGAGCCCCTGGCCGAACCCGGCCACGGTCAGTCCCGGCGTCAGCGCCGGGAAGTCCAGCTCCGGCCAGGACCGCAGCACCGTCGCCACCAGCACGGCCAGGCCCAGCGCCTGGAGGGCCGCTCCCGCGGTCACCACCCGGGTGCCGTGACGGGCGGTGAGCCGGGGCCCGGCCAGCGACGCCGCGAAGAACGCCGCCGCGTACGGCACCAGCGCCGTCCCCGCCCGCACCGGCCCGAAGCCCAGCCCGTCCTGGAAGGCCACCGCCAGCACGAACATGAACCCGCCGAACCCCGCCACGCTCAGCATCAGCAGCGGCAGCGCCCGCCGCATCCCGCCCAGCGCGAGCAGCGCCGGCGGCACCAGCGGCAGCGCCCGGCCGGACCGCTCGGCGCGGCGCTCCACCGCGAAGAACGCCCAGGCCGCCACCGGGAACAGGCCGAGCAGCACCCAGGTCCAGGCCGGCCACCCGGCCGCCCGCCCCTCGGTCAGCGGCACCAGCAGCGTCACCAGCGCCACGGCCAGCAGCGCGGTGCCCGGCACATCGATGGGCGCCGGGCGCTCCGACCTGGTCTCCGGGAGCGAACGGGCCACCAGCACCAGGCCGACCACCACGGCCGGCACGTTCACCAGGAAGACCGAGCGCCAGCCGGTGCCCGCGACGTCCGCGGCGACCAGCACGCCGCCCAGGATCTGCCCGGCCACCATCGCCAGACCCGCCGTCGCGCCGTACAGCCCGAGCGCCCGCGCCCGGCGCGGCCCCGAGGTGGTGGCCTGGATCGTCGCCAGCACCTGCGGCAGCATCAGCGCCGAGGCGGCGCCCTGCGCCACCCGGGCGGCGACCAGCGACCAGGCGTCCGGCGCCAGGCCGCAGGCCAGCGAGGTCACACCGAACGCCACCAGGCCGGTCTGGAACAGCCGGCGGCGGCCGAACATGTCGCCGAGCCGGCCGCCCAGCACCAGCAGCACGGCGTAGGCGACGCCATAGCCGGCCACCACCAGCTCCAGCAGCGCCGGACCCGCGTCCAGGTCGCGGGCGATGGTGGGCAGGGCGACGTTGACGATGAAGAAGTCGATCGTCGGCAGCGCGGCGCCGAACAGCACCGTGAACAGCCCCAGCGGGCTCAGCGCGGCGGCCGGCCGGGGCGCGGCCGGAACCGACGGGCTCCCGGGCAGGGTTCGTGTCGTGGAATCAGTCACACGTCCGACGGTGCGCCGCCCATAAGCCTGGTACCAGAGTGTCTTTATCCTGGTACACCCACTACCTGGCAACCGGCTGACGCGATGGCATGCTGGTGGCATGGCAACCGTGGAGGAAACCGGCGCGGACATCCGCCGCCGCGAGCTGGCGGCGTTCCTGCGCAGCCGCCGCGAGCGCATTCCCCCCGAACGGGTCGGCCTCTCCCGCGGCCGGCGCCGCCGCACCCCCGGGCTGCGCCGCGAGGAGGTCGCGCACCTGTCCAGCGTGGGCGTCACCTGGTACACGTGGCTGGAGCAGGCCCGTGACATCCAGGTCTCCGCGGGGGTGCTGGACGCCATCGCCCGCACGCTGCTCCTCGACGCGGGCGAACGCTCGCACCTGTTCACCCTGGCCGGCGTCGCCGACCCCACGCCCGACGCCGATTCCGCCCAGGTCCCCGCGGCGCTGCGCGAGATGCTGCGCCAGCTCGAGCCCCTCCCCGCCTGCGTCCAGAACGGCCGCTACGACATCCTCGCCTACAACCGCACCTACGGCCGGCTGCTCTGCCCGCTCGACGACGTCCCCGCCGAGAACCGCAACTGCATGCTGCTCGCCTTCACCGACCCCCACTGGCAGGCGGCCCTGGTGGACCGCGAGGAGACCATCCGCCTGATGACGGCCAACTTCCGCGCGTACATGGCCGAGCACATCGCCGAGCCCGCCTGGAAGCACATGCTCAAGCGGCTCCAGCGCGAGTCGGCCGAGTTCTGCGAGCTGTGGGATCGCCACGAGGTGGTCCGCAGCCACAGCGGCAAGGTCAAGCGCTTCCGCAACGCGGACGTCGGCCTGCTGCACCTGGACGGCACCCGGCTGTGGCTCGCCCCGCAGGCCGGCTCCCGGCTGGTCGCCTACGTGCCCGCCGACGAGGAGTCCCGCGAACGGCTGGCGAGGCTGCACGCGCTGGCGCTCGCCGACGAGCGGGGAGAATGGACGTCATGACCCAGCCGCCGTCCCCGCTCCAGATCGGACCGCACACGGTGTCCCCGCCCGTGGTGCTCGCGCCCATGGCGGGCATCACCAACGCGCCGTTCCGCACCCTGTGCCGCGAATTCACCGGCGGCGCGGGCCTGTTCGTGAGCGAGATGATCACCACGCGGGCGCTGGTCGAGCGCAACGACAAGACCATGCGGCTCATCCACTTCGACGCGGCGGAGAAGCCCCGGTCCATCCAGCTCTACGGCGTCGACCCGGACACGGTCGGCCGGGCCGTCCGCATGATCGCCGACGAGGACATGGCCGACCACGTCGACCTCAACTTCGGCTGTCCCGTCCCCAAGGTCACCCGGCGCGGCGGCGGCTCCGCGCTGCCGTTCAAGCGCCCGCTGCTGCGCGCCATCCTGCGCGCCGCCGTCGGCAACGCGGGCGGGCTGCCGGTGACCATGAAGATGCGCAAGGGCATCGACGACGACCATCTGACGTATCTGGACGCCGGTCGCATCGCCGTCGAGGAGGGCGTGACGGCCATCGCGCTGCACGGCCGCACAGCCGCCCAGCACTACGGGGGACAGGCCGACTGGTCGGCCATCGCCCGGCTGCGGGAGCACGTGCCCGAGATCCCCGTTCTGGGCAACGGCGACATCTGGTCCGCCGGCGACGCGGTCCGCATGATGCGGGAGACCGGCTGCGACGGCGTGGTCGTGGGCCGCGGGTGCCTCGGGCGGCCCTGGCTGTTCGGCGACCTGGTCGCCGCGTTCGACGGCACCGGGCCCGAGGGCTACGCGCGGCCGTCGCTGCGCGAGGTGGCCGCCGTGATGCTGCGGCACGCCCGGCTGCTCGGCGAGTGGCTGGGCGACGAGGCGCGCGGCGTCATCGACTTCCGCAAGCACGTCGCCTGGTACACCAAGGGCTTCTCGGTCGGCTCCCAGGCGCGCCAGCGGCTGGCCGTGGCCACCTCCCTGGCCGAGCTGGAGGGGCTGCTGGCCGAGCTGGACCTGGACCAGCCCTGGCCGGCGGGCGCCGACGGCCCGCGCGGGCGGACCTCCGGCAAGAGCCGCGTCGTCCTGCCCGACGGCTGGCTGCGCGACCCGTACGAGGACGTGACGCCGCCCGAGGAGGCGGAGGCCGACACCTCGGGCGGCTGACTGAGCCGGGCGGCTCAGGTCCCGGCGGTGACCGCCGTCAGCAGCGCGAACGGCGCGGCGGCCGACCACGCCTGGGGCGAGCAGGCGTGCGGGTAGGGCACCGGCTCGGGGTGCTCGGCGCGCGCGTAGCCCGCGATCACCTCCGGCATGCGGAAGCCGTGCCGGGCCGCCATGTCCAGCAGCCCGCGGGCCAGCGTGCGGGCCTGGTCGTGCAGTCCGTAACGCGCCAGGCCCAGCGCCGCGATGGCGCTGTCGTGCGGCCAGACGCTGCCCCGGTGGTACGACAGCGGGTGGTACGCGTCCTGCCCGGCCGCCAGCGTCCGGATGCCCCAGCCGGTGAAGAACTCGGGCGACAGCAGCCGGTCGGCCACGCGTTCGCCGTGCTCCTGGTCCAGGATCCCGGTCCACAGCAGGTGCCCGGCGTCCGAGGCCAGCGCGTCCGCCCGGCGGCCCGCGCCGTCCAGGGCCAGCGCGGGGAAGTCCTGTCCGGGCAGCCAGAAGTCGGCCAGGAAACGGTCCCGCAGCTCACCGGCCGCCGTCTCCAGCCGCTCGCCGTACCGCGCGTCGCCCCAGGCGCTCCGGGCCAGCCGGGCCGTGCGGCGCAGCGCGTCGTACGCGTACCCCTGGGCCGCCGCGGCGCGGATCACGCCCCGGGCCGGGGTGCCGTCGGCGAAGCAGATCGCGCCGGCGGAGTCCTTCCAGCTCTGGTTGGCCAGGCCGCCGTCGTCCGGCCGGTACAGCAGATAGCCGTGGTCGGCCAGGCCGCCGTCGTGGAACATCCAGTCCACCGCGGCCCGCGCGTGCCGCTCCAGGCGGTGCGCCAGCTTGTCGTCCCCGGTCGCCTCGGCGTGCGCGCCGAGCAGCATCAGGAACAGCGGGGTGCTGTCCACCGAGCCGAAGTACCGGCCGTAGGGCACCTGTCCGAAGTACGCCAGCTCCCCGTGGCGCAGCTCGTGCACGATCTTGCCGGGCTGCGCGAGGCGGTCGGCGTCCTGGGCCGTCGCCTGCGCGGCGGCCAGCGCCAGCAGGGTGGCGGCGGCCGGCTCCGGCCGGCCGGGCAGCACGAACAGCGAGGTGATCGCCGCGTGCCGGCCCAGCAGCGTCAGGAACCACGGCACACCCGCGGCCGGCACCCGGAGTGCCTCGCCGTCCGGCCCGGTGGCGGCCACCCGCAGCCCCGACAGGTCGGCCAGCCCCTGCGCGCAGGCCCGGTCCAGCTCCGGCCAGTCCTCGGGGGCGGCCGGCAGGACCGCCGGGGCGGCCGGGAAGACATCCGCCGCCTCGGCGGCCGGCTCCGGCACGCCGTGCGGGTGCGCCTCGGCGCGCAGCGACAGCTCGGCCGAGCCGTGCGGGGGCAGTTCGAGCTGCCAGCACAGCCGGCGGGCGCCGCTGCCGGTCTCCTCCACCGCGTCCGGCGCGGGCTGCGCGGTGATCACGGTCCGCGAGTGCCACTCGCGGCGCCGGTAGCCGAACTCGACGCCGTCCGGCAGCGCCGTGCGGGTGCGCACCGCGTGCGGCTTCTCGTACCAGCGGTGGTCGGACCGCAGCTCGAACTGATCGGCGAAGTCCGCGTCCACGAGCAGCGCGACGAGCACGGCGCAGGCCGCTCCGCGGTTGCTGCTGAGCCGGATGCGCTCCACCAGGGCGCCGTCGGCCACGCGCTGCTCGCGGAAGACGGTGAGCGCCGGCGCCTCGGCCCGGCTGGCCGGCGGGGTCAGCACCACGGTGGCCGAGGGGCCGTCGGCGGTGGCCGGCTGGAGAACGGTCGGGGTCGAGCCGTCCACGGTGAGCTGCCAGCGGCTGACGTGCCGGGCGTCGCGCGCGAACAGCCCGTGCGGCTGGGTGCCGCGTTCCGCCGTGATGTCGCCGGACGGGCCGACCGTGGCGAACGTGCCGTCACGGACGAGCAGACAGTGGCTGGGCGTGATCAACGCGCTACCTCCGCGAGCAGGTCGATGGTCAGTGCCGCGGTCCAACTGAAGTCGCGGGTGCCGCGCGCTTCGCCGGTGAACGGGTCGACGTACTCGGCGAAGCCGGACGCGACCGCGGCCTGGAGCAGGGTGGTGCGCAGCGCGTCGGCCCGGCCGGTCGCGCCGTGTCGCCGCAGGCCACGTTCCAGCAGCCAGTTGACGTTGAACCAGGCGGGACCGCGCCAGTATCGCGCCGGATCGAAGGCGTGGCCCGTCAGGTCGTAGCTGGGAACCAGGCGGGTGGCGCCGCCCAGGCCGAAGTGCTCGCCGCCGGCGGTGCGCAGCAGCGTGCTCGTCACGTCCTCCGGCAGGCCCGGCAGTATCAGCGGCAGCAGCCCGGCCGCGCTGCGCTCGGGCACGGGCTCGCCGCCGATCACGTCCTGGGCGAGGAACAGCCCGTCGTCCTGGCTCCACAGCCGCTTCAGCAGCGTGGTGGTCAGCTCCTCGGCGCGAACCTGGTGGTCGGAGGGGTCGGCGCCGAGCGCGGCGGCGATGTCGGCGAGGGCGTGCTCGGAGGCGATGAGCAGCGCGTTGAACCCCGGGTCCTCCACGGCGAACCGGTGCCCGTCGACCTCGTCGGCGTAGCCCTGGTCCCGGTAGTGCTCGGCAAGCCGGACATAACGCCCGTAGTCCAGGTCGGTGGGCCGGTCGGACGGGCAGCCGTGGTCGAGGTCGGCGCGGTGGAACGAGGCGGTGGCGGCCGGCTCGATCCGGGACAGCGGCGGGTCCCAGCACGGACTGTTGTCCATGCCGGACTCCCAGGGGTGCACGATTGACGCGAGGCCCCGGCCGCCGAAGTCCCGGCGCTCGGTCAGGTACCGCTGCCAGGCGACGAGGCGCGGGTAGACGCGGCGGAGGAAGCCCCGGTGGGCGGAGGCGGCGGGGTCGGCCCGGTGCACCAGCCAGGCGGCCACCGCGTGGATGGGCGGCTGCACGATCCCGGAGGTCTCGACGGCCTCCGGCGCCCCGGCGCGGTGGCCCGCGGCCGAGGAGCGCCAGAAGTCGGGGCTCGGGAAGTACGCGGTGAGCGGCACGGCCGGGTTGAAGACGATGTGCGGAACGCGTCCGTCGGCCCACTGGGCGCCCAGCAGCGTCTCCAGCTCGCGCTGGGCCCGCTCGGGCGACAGATGGCGCAGGCCGATCGCGATGAAGCCGGAGTCCCAGCTCCACTGGTGCGGGTAGAGCGTGCGGGACGGGACCGTGGAGCCTCCGGTCCAGTTGCCGCCGAGTACGCGGCGTGCGCCGTTGTATGCGATCGAGGACAGACTGGAGGGCTGGTCAGCGCGTTCCACGTGGGCTCCGAGGACGTTGGCTTCGCCGCCGTCATGCGGCTGCACCGGTTGTTTTGTCGAAGGTACCGTAGAGTTACGTCTACTTAACACGCAAAAGTACCGCTGTAATATCTACTTCACAAGCTGAAGGGGGAGAAAAACCGTACCGGCGGCCGGGAAGGCAGTCATGAATCAGGCGAGCGCGGGGCACCTCCTGCAGCTGATCCGCAACGGCACGGCGACTACGCGCGGTGAGCTTCAGCGGGTCACCGGGCTGTCCCGGTCCACCGTCGCGCACCGCCTCGACCAGCTCTTCCGCGCCGGCTGGATCCGGGAGACGGCGGGCGACCCGGTGGACGCCCCGACCGGTGGACGCCCTTCCCTGCGGCTGGAGTTCGACGCCTCGCACGCGGTCGTCCTGGTCGCCGACCTGGAGACCCGGCACGCGCGCGCCGCCGTGCTCGACCTCGGCGGCGCGATGCTCGCCGAGCACTCGGGGTCACTGATGATCAACCAGGGGCCGGACGAGGTGCTGGACCGGCTGGCGCAGTGGTTCGCCCTGCTGCTGGAGAAGGTGGGCCTTACGGGCGACGCGGTGTGTGGCATAGGTCTCTCGGTGCCGGGTCCGGTGGACGTGGTGTCCGGGCAGGTCGTCCAGCCGCCGATCATGCCGGGCTGGGACCGCTACCCGATGCCGGACCGGATGCGCCGGGCGTTCGCGGCTCATGTGAGCGGCGGCGGGCCGGAGATCCCCGTCCTGGTGGAGAACGACGCCAATCTGATGGCCTATGCGGAGCAGCGGCTCGGCTACCCGGACTGCTCGGCGTTCCTGCTGGTCAAGGTGTCCACGGGGATAGGCGCCGGCGTTGTGGTGGACGGCGAGATGTACCGGGGGATCGACGGCGCGGCGGGCGACATAGGTCACATACGGCTCAGCGACCATCCGCACGCCCTGTGCCGCTGCGGGTCCTACGGCTGTCTGGCCGCCGTGGCGAGCGGGCGGGCGCTGGCCGAGCAGCTCACCGCGGCGGGCGTCCCGACGGCGTCCGGCTCGGGGGTGCGCGACCAGTTGGCGATCGGGCAGCCGGACGCGGTGCGGCTGGCGCGGGAGGCCGGGCAGTTGGTGGGCGGGGTGCTGGCGACGGTGGTCACCCTGCTCAACCCGGGGGTGCTGATGATCGCGGGCGATCTGAGCGGTCCGCCGTTCCTGACCGGGGTGCGGGAGCTGCTGTATCAGCGGGCCATGCCGCGGACGACGGCCTACCTCCAGGTCGTCACCTCGCGGTTGGGTGACCGCGCGGGCCTGGCCGGAGCCGGGGCCATGGTGGTGGAGTCGCTGTACGCGCCGGACCGCGCGGACTCCCGGCTGGCGGCGGGCGCGCCCCGCGAGTGACGTCCGGGCCAACGCCCCGGCTTTCCTGGTTATTTGGGGCACTTGTTCCTTTTGTGCGCGTGATGCCCGCCACGTATGATGATGTAAACGCTCAGATGAGCGGTCGGCGGGGTAGCCTCCCGCTGTCAGGGCAGCCGTTCACGAGGAGTCGAGTCCCGTGCCGGATACGCACGTTCCATCCCTCATCGCACCACCACCTTTCATAGCCGTCGCCCCCTCCGTGAAGTACGTGTACGACTTCGGCGAGGGCCGCCGGGAGCTCAAGGACCTGCTGGGCGGCAAGGGCGCCAACCTGGCCGAGATGACCAGGCTCGGCCTCCCCGTGCCGCCGGGCTTCACGATCACCACCGAGGCGTGCCGGGAGTACCTCGCCTCAGGCGCCGAACCGCCCGCCCTGCGCGACGAGGTGAGTGCGCACCTCGACGCGCTGGAGCGGCGCATGGGCCGGAAGCTGGGCCGGGGCGCCGATCCGCTGCTGGTGTCGGTCCGTTCGGGCGCCAAGTTCTCCATGCCCGGGATGATGGACACCGTCCTCAACATCGGCCTCACCGACGACTCCGTGACCGCGCTCGCCGCGCAGGCCGGGGACGAGCGGTTCGCCTGGGACTCCTACCGGCGGCTCATCCAGATGTTCGGCAGGACGGTGCTGGGCATCGGCGGCGACCTCTTCGAGGACCGGCTGGAGGAGGCCCGGCGCCTCGCCGGCGTGGCCACCGACGTCGAGCTCACGGCGGGCGAACTGCGTCGCCTCACCGAGGACTTCAAGGACATCGTGCGCGAGCGCACCGGCCGCGGCTTCCCTCAGGACCCGCGCGAGCAGCTCGACCTGGCCGTCCGCGCCGTCTTCGACTCCTGGAACGGCGACCGCGCCCGGCTCTACCGCCGCCAGGAGCGCATCCCGCACGATCTGGGCACGGCCGTCAGCGTCTGCGCCATGGTCTTCGGCAACCTCGGCCCGGACTCCGGCACCGGCGTGGCGTTCACCCGCGACCCGGCCACCGGCCACCAGGGCGTGTACGGCGACTACTTGCCGAACGCCCAGGGCGAGGACGTGGTGGCCGGCATCCGCAACACGGTGCCGCTGGCCGAGCTGGCGCGGCTGGACCGGCACTCCTACGACGAGCTGCTGCGCATCATGGAGATCCTGGAGAACCACTACCGGGACCTGTGCGACATCGAGTTCACCATCGAGCGCGGCACGCTGTGGATGCTCCAGACGCGCGTGGGCAAGCGCACCGCGGCGGCCGCGTTCCGGATCGCCGCGCAGCTCGTCGACCAGGGGCTGATCGACGAGCGGGAGGCGCTGCGGCGGGTCACCGGCGGGCAGTTGGCGACGCTGATGTTCCCGCGCTTCGACGCCGGCGCCGCGGCCGGCCACCTGGCCACGGGCATCGCCGCCTCGCCGGGCGCGGCGGTCGGCGCGGCCGTCTTCGACTCGGCCACCGCGGTGGCCCGCGCCGCCGCGGGGGAGCGGGTCGTGCTGGTGCGGCGCGAGACCAACCCCGACGACCTGGACGGCATGCTCGCCGCGCAGGGCGTCCTCACCGCGCGCGGCGGCAAGACCTCGCACGCCGCCGTCGTCGCCCGCGGCATGGGAAAGACCTGCGTGTGCGGCGCCGAGGAGCTGCGGGTGGACGCCGCCCGGCGCGAACTGACCACCGCCGACGGCACGGTGGTCACCGAGGGCGAGGTGCTGTCACTGGACGGCACCACCGGCAGGGTGTACCGGGGCGAGGTACCGGTCGTCCCGTCCGCCGTCATGGAGTACTTCGAGGGCACCGCGCCGCCCGACGCCGACGACCTGGTGGCGGCCGTGCACCGGATCATGGGCTACGCGGACGCCGCCCGGCGGCTGGGCGTGCGGGCCAACGCCGACACCGCGCTGGACGCCGCCCGCGCCCGCCGCTTCGGCGCGACCGGCGTCGGCCTGTGCCGCACCGAGCACATGTTCCTGGGCGAACGGCGCGAGCTGGTCGAGCGGTTGATCCTGGCCGGGGCGGACGACGAGGAGCGACGGGCGGTGCTGGACGCGCTGCTGCCGTTGCAACGGGCCGACTTCCGCGAGCTGTTCCTGGCGATGGACGGCCTGCCGGTGACGGTGCGGCTGCTGGACCCGCCGCTGCACGAGTTCCTGCCGGACCTCACCGAGCTGTCGGTGCGCGTGGCGCTGGAGCGGAACGAGGCCGACGTCCGGCTGCTGGCGGCCGTGCGGCGGCTGCACGAGCAGAACCCGATGCTGGGCCTGCGCGGGGTGCGCCTGGGCCTGGTGGTGCCGGGGCTGTTCGCCATGCAGGTGCGGGCCATCGCCGAGGCCGCCAGCGAACGCCGGCTGGCGGGCGGCGACCCCCTGCCGGAGATCATGATCCCGCTGGTCGGCACGGTGCAGGAGCTGGAGCTCGTGCGGGACGAGGCGGAGGCGGTCGTCGCCGAGGTCGAGCGGGCGCGCGGCGTGCGGCTGGCCATCCCGCTGGGCACCATGATCGAGCTGCCCCGGGCCGCGCTGACGGCCGGTCAGATAGCCGAGTCGGCCGACTTCTTCTCCTTCGGCACCAACGATCTCACCCAGACCGTCTGGGGCTTCTCCCGCGACGACGTCGAGGCCAGCTTCTTCGCCGCGTACCTGGAGAAGGGGATCTTCGGCGTCTCCCCGTTCGAGACCATAGACGCCGACGGCGTCGGCTCCCTGGTCCGGGCCGCCGCGGCGGCCGGCCGGGCCACCCGTCCCGACCTCAAGCTCGGCGTCTGCGGCGAGCACGGCGGCGACCCGGAGTCGGTGCACTTCTTCCACGCGGCGGGCCTGGACTACGTGTCCTGCTCGCCGTTCCGCATCCCCGTCGCCCGGCTGGAGGCCGGCCGGGCGGCAGCGGCGGCGTAGCCCACGCCGCCGTCGGCCCGTCCGGGCCTCAACTCCCCTCCCCGGCACCCTCACCGGCGGACGGGGCCCGGCGGCCGGCGCGGGGATCCCCCGGGGGCGGCGCCGGTGCGGTGGCGCCGCCCCCAACACCTGTGCGTGCGGGCCGGCTTCCCCTCGGGATCCCCCCGTCCGGCCCCCGAGGGGGTGCCGGTCTTCGCCCACCCTGACGGACAGCGGGCCGATCATGCGAACCATTTCGGCGTAGGCTGAAAATCCATGGTCAACGCGGTGCGGCGATGCAAGGGAGGTTGCACGGTGCTGCGGATCCACCTCACCGGCGAGGATCTGGCCCGCGTCCGCGTCGCGGAGCGACCGGACCCCCTGTGGGAGACCGTCCTGAGCTGTCACCGCTTCCGCGACCGGCGCGGGCGGCACGCGTACGGCGCCTGGCGGGAGGGCGTCCGCCGGCGCATCGGGGCCCCGCCGCCCACCCTGCGCGCCCTGATCCCGCTCACCGGCTACTTCCCCGACTTCCTCAACCCGCCCGAGTCCCAGGAGAGTTGGGAGAGCGCCATCGAGGCGCTGCGCGGCACGCCCCGGCGGCGGCTGGCCGCCGACATCGCGCTGCTGGAGACCGGGCAGCCGGTGCCCGGCTGGGTGCGGTCGCTGGCCGACGGCGACCGGTCGGCGGTGGTCCGGCTGGTCACCGACCTGGAGCGCTACTACCGCGCCGCGCTGCTGGGCGACGCGGTGTGGACGCGGGTCCAGGCCGGGGTGGCCGCCGATCGCGCGGTGCGCCTGCGGCATCTGCTGGCGGGCGGCACCGAGGGGCTGCTGACCGGGCTGCGCCCGGTGCTCCGCTGGAACCCGCCCGTCCTGGAGGCCGATTACCCGGTGGCCCGCGAGCTGCGGCCCGGCGGCCGGGGGCTGCTGCTGGTGCCGTCCTACTTCTGCGGCCGGCTGCCCGTCACCTACGCCGACGACACCCTTACGCCTGTCCTGGTCTACCCGATAGAGCACGCGCCGCCCCCGCCGCCGAACCCGACGGCGCTGGCCAAGCTGCTCGGCGGCACCCGGGCGCGCGTACTGCGCGCCATCGAGCACGGCACCACCACGGGCGAACTGGCCCACCGCGCCGGGGTGTCACCGGCCTCGGCCAGCCAGCACGCGCGGGTGCTGCGGGACGCGGGCCTGGTGCGTTCGGTCCGGCACGGCAGCGAGGTGGTGCACACCCTCACCCCGCTGGGCACCGAACTGCTCGCGTAGCAGGCCGCGTTCACCGTCAGTCGGCCGACTTCAGCGCGTCCCAGTACACCCCGGTCAGCTCCTCGGAGGCGTGCCACAGCCGGGCGGCGGTCACGTCGTTCCGCGTCCAGGGCGCGCGCCAGGGGCCGCCCGGGCCGCCGCGGAGGGTGCGGGCGCCGAGCACCGAGGGCCCGGTGAAGGAGTCGGGGGAGACCCGGGGCGCGGTGGCGGCGTACAGGGACGGCGTCGCGCCGATCTCGGGCGGGGCGGCCAGCAGCCGGCTGCCCAGCGCGGCGAGCCGCTCCTGCCAGGCGCTGCCCGCCAGCCGGGCGCCGCGGGTGTGCAGGGCGGTATCGGCGTAGCCGGGGTGCACGGCCGCGGCCACCACCTGTCGGCCGCGCAGCCGGCGCGCGAGCTCGTGGGTGAACAGCAGGTTCGCCGTCTTGGAGCGGCCGTAGGCGACCCAGCGACGGTAGCGGCGCTGGGAGTTGAGGTCGTCCAGGTCGATGTTGGCGAGGAGGTGCAGCAGGCTGGAGACGGTGACGACCCGGGCGCCGGGGCTGGCCAGCAGCCGGTGGACCAGGAGTCCGGTGAGCGCGAAGTGGCCCAGGTGGTTCACGCCGAACTGCATCTCGAAGCCGTCGGCCGTCCGGGCGTGCGGAACGGCCATCAGCCCGGCGTTGTTGATCAGCAGGTCGAGGCGGCGTTCGCCCCAGTCGGCGGCGAACGACCGCACCGACGCCAGGTCCGCCAGATCCAGTAGCTTCAACTCGGCCCTGGCCTCCGGCACTTCGTCGAGCAGCCGCTCCAGCGCGGCCTGCCCGCGCTGCTGGCTGTGGCAGGCCAGCACCACGCGCGCCCCACGGCGGGCCAGCTCGCGGGCCGTCACGAAGCCGAGACCGCTGTTGGCGCCGGTCACCACCGCGGTGCGGCCCTTGAGATCGGGGATGTCGCGTACGGTCCAGCCCATGTCCCCAGGGTAGGCCCGCACCGCGGCGAGTGGCGAGACGGTTACTTTCCGTATGGGCTCGGGTGCTGCCGCGGGTCCACGGTGGCGGAGCAGCGCATACGGCGGTCGTAACCGATGATCCGTTCGGCGCCGGTCAGGGTCACCGGCAGGGTGTGCCGGATGTCCCCGACGGAGGCGCCGAGGCGGAGCTCCAGCGCGCCGGGCTCGACGAGGCGCCGGTCCCGGTCCAGCGGATAGGCCGCGAGGTCGGCGTGGAAGGCGAACCGCACCTCGGCCGAGGCGCCCGCCTCCAGGTCGACCCGGGCGTAGCCGATGAGCCGGTTCACCGGCCGGGCGATCCGGGCGACGGGGTCGTGCAGGTAGAGCTGGACGACCTCGGTCCCGGCCCGGTCGCCGGTGTTGGTCACCGTCAGCCGGATCGTCGTCTCGCCGTCCGTCTCCAGCGCGGTGGCGTCGCTGCCCGCCGCCTCCCAGGAGAAGGCCGTGTAGGACAGGCCGTGGCCGAACGGGTAGAGCGGCGTCGGGTCGATGTTGCTGGCGTCGCCCTTCTGGCCGAGCGGCGGCGCCAGGTAGGGCGCGGGCTGGGCGCCGGGGAGGCGCGGGACGCCGACGGGCAGTCGTCCGGAGGGGTTGATCCGTCCGGAGAGCACGCCGGCGACCGCGCCCCCGCCCTCCTCGCCGGGGAAGAACGCCTGTACGGCGGCGGCGAGGCGGTCCGCGTAACGGCCCAGGGCGTAGGGCCGTCCGGTCAGCAGCACCAGCACCACGGGGGTCCCGGTGGCCAGCAGCTCCTCCAGCAACTCCCCCTGACCGTCGGGGAGGTCCAGGTCGGTGGCGTCGCAGCCCTCGCCCGAGGTGCCGCGGCCGAAGAGCCCGGAGCGGTCGGCGGCGAACAGGACGCAGACATCCGCGCCGGCGGCCTGGGCGGGTTCGGTGACGAGGGTGATCTCGGCGTCCGGCAGTTCGTCGCGCAGCGCGGCCAGCGGCGTGGCCATCTCCACCCCGACGGGGAGGTCGGCGTGCTTGACGCCGACGTGGCGGGGGAAGGTGTAGCAGCCCATCAGCGGCGCGACGTCGTCGGCCAGCGGGCCGGCGACCGCGATGCGGGCGGTCGGGGCCAGCGGCAGGGCGCCGTTGCCGTTGGCCAGGAGCACCACGGACTCCTCGGCCAGGCGCCGGGCCACCTCCCGCATGGCGGGCGGGTCGAGGTCGATCCCGTCGCCGTCGGCCAGGGCCGGCGGCTCGGGGGACCAGTCGGCGTCGAGCAGGCCGAGCTCGGCCTTCTGGGTGAGCACGCGCAGCACCGCGCGGTCGACCAGCTCCTCCGGGGCGTCGCCGGACTGCACGGCCTTCAGCAGCGGGTCGCCGTAGCAGCGCTGCGCGGGCAGCTCGACGTCGACGCCGGCGGCCAGGGCCTGCGCGGCGGCCTCGGCGGGGGAGCCGGCGACGCGGTGGGTGAGTTCGAGGAAGGAGATGGCGAAGTAGTCGGACACGAGCGTGCCGGTGAACCCCCAGCGGTCCCGCAGCAGTTCGGTCAGCAGCCCGGCGTCGCCGGTGGCCGGCATTCCGTCGAGGTCGTTGTAGGCGGCCATGACGGAACGGGCGCCGCCCTCGCGCAGGGCCATCTCGAACGGCGGCAGCACGATCTCCGCCAGCTCGCGCGGGCCTATGGAGACGGGGGCGTGGTTGCGGGCGCCGCGCGAGCCGGCGTGCCCCGCGAAGTGCTTGAGCGTGGACACGATGCCGGCCGCCTCAAGACCGCGCACATAGCCCGTGGCGATGGTGGCCACCAGATAGGGGTCCTCTCCGATGCTCTCCTCGGTGCGCCCCCAGCGCGGGTCGCGCACCACGTCCAGCACCGGGGACAGGCCCTGGTGGATGCCGACCGAGCGCATCGAGTCGCCGATGAGCCGGGCCGCGTGCTCCACCAGGTCCGGGTCGAACGAGGCGCCCCAGGCCAGCGGGGTGGGGAAGATGGTGGCCTGCCAGGCGGCGAAGCCGGTCAGGCACTCCTCGTGGGCCAGGGCCGGGATCGCGAACCGGTTCGCGGCGGCGATCCGGCGCTGGTCGTCGGCGAGCGCCCGCGCCTTCTCGGCGGGCTCCACCGGGTTGGTGCCGAACGGCCGGGTGAGCTGGCCGAGGCCGACTGTGAGCAGCGCCTGGAGGTCGGGCGGCAGGGCGTTGACCTCGTCCTGCATCGGCGCGACGCCGCCGTCCTCGTCACCGTCGGTCTCCGAGCCCGGCCAGATGGCGACGAGCTGCGCGAGCTTCTCCTCAAGAGTCATCAGGGACAGCAGTTCACCGGCGCGGGTCTCGGCCGGAAGCGATGTGTCCTGCCAGGGGCGGTGCATAAGGCTCCTTGTCTGGGCGGCCATGGTTACCGGCCGCCGACGCCCATCAGGCCGTTGATCAGCTGACGGCGGGCGAACAGGTAGGCAGTGAAGATGGGCACGATCGACAGGACGACGGCGGCGAGCAGCGCCGGGATGTCGATGCGGAATTCGCCGACGAAGTCGTACAGGCCGAGCGTGAGCACCCGCGTCTCCGGTGACTGGGTGAGGATCAGGGGGAAGAGGAAGCCGTTCCACGCGGACAGGGCGGAGAACACCCCTACCGTGGAGATACCCGCCCGGGAGACCGGCACCACGAGCTGGAGCAGGATCCGGGTCTGGCTCGCGCCGTCGAGAGCCATCGACTCGTACAGTTCCTCGTCGATGTCGCGCATGGTGCCGACGAGGATCAGCACGCCCACCGGGAGGGAGAACGCCGCCGTCGGCAGGATGATCGCCAGCAGCGTGTCGTAGAGCTGGAGTTCGGTGATGATCAGGTAGACGGGGATGATCACCGCCTGGGCGGGGATCGCCAGGCCCAGCAGGAAGAGCTGGAACACCCGCTGGGACAGCCGCGAACGGGTGCGCACCACGCTGTAGCTGATGGTGACCGCCAGCGTGATCGCGATGGCCGCGCAGGCGGCCGTGACGATCAGCGTGTTGAGCAGGTAGCGCGGGAAGTCGCCCTCCAGAACGGTCTGGTAGGCGTCGAGGTTGGGGTCGGTGGGCAGCGACAGCGGGCCGTTGTCCAGGTACGACTGCCGGTCCTGGAGCGTCGAGGCGACCAGGACGTAGAGCGGCACGACGACGATGACCAGCCAGACCAGCGCGCCGGCTCCGGCCGCGTAGTTGGCGCGGCGGGGCAGCCGGAACGTTCGCCTGGCGGGCCGGCGCGCGCCGGGCGCGCTGTCCTGGTGGCCGGACTGCCGCTTGTCGAGGATCTGGGTCACAACCCCTCCCGGGTGCTGCGCATCCTGGTGAACCCGGTGAGGCGGACCAGCAGCAGCGAGGCGGCCGTGGCCACGGCGACCAGGGCGCAGGCGATCGCGCTGGCGTAGCCGAGGTCGAACGCCTGGAAGCCGGTGTCGTACATCAGGAAGGGCACGATCTCGGTGGAGTCGCCGGGGCCGCCCCTGGTGAGGATGAGCACGGTGTCGAAGTAGGTCAGGGCGCCCACCACCATCAGCACGGTGGAGGTGACGATGGTGTTGCGCAGTTGGGGCAGCGTGATGTGGAAGAACTGCCGGATGGTCCCGGCGCCGTCCATGGCCGCCGCGTCGTAGAAGGACCTGGGGATCTGCCGGACGCCGCCCTGGTAGATGAGCATGTGGAACGGGACGAACTGCCAGCCGGTGACGAACAGGATGGCGGCGAACGCCCCGCGCGGGGTGCCCAGCAGGTCGGCGCTGTCCAGGTTGAACAGGTCGGCGATGTCCGGCGCGAGCCCGAAGTTCGGGTCGAAGATCGTCCGCCACAGCAGGGCCAGCGCCACGGAGGACGCCAGCAGCGGCAGGAAGAAGATCGCGGACAGGACGGCCCGGTTGCGCTGCCGGCCCGCGGCCCAGACTCCGAGGAGCAGGGTGACGGGGGTCTGCGTGAGCCAGGTGAACGCCGTCAGCAGCAGGCTGAGCCAGACGGCGTTGCGCATGCTGTCGTCCTCCCAGAGCTTCGACCAGTTGTCGAGACCCGTCCAGGAGGGGTTGCTGAGGCCGTCCCAGTCCGTGAAGGACAGATAGGCGACGATCGCCATCGGGGCGGCGGCGAAGAAGACGAAGAAAAGCACGCCCGGAACCGCCCAGGCGATGCCTGGGCGTCCGGCGCGCGGCTTGGTGGAAGTGCGCTGCTTCACGAGATGGGTCCTACAGATCCTGCATGGAGTCGACGAACTCCTGGGGCGTGAGCTGGCCGCCGAACAGCTTGTCGATGCTGTCGAGCATCGGCGTGGCCTGCGAGGCCGGCAGGGCCTGGTCCCAGGAGAGGGTGAAGCTGGAGGCGCCCGAGATCATGTCCCACTGGAACTGCGCGTACTCCGGGTTCGGGGCGGAGCCGATCAGCTCTTCGGCGTTGGTGGTGGCGGGGATGTCACCGTTGTCGATCAGGGCCTGGGCGTACTCCTCGCTGGCGTGCAGCTTGAGGAACTCCACGGCGGCGTCCAGCCGCTCGCCCTCGACCTGGGAGTTGACCGACCAGTAGTTGGTGGGGTTGCCGACCACGGCGCTGGGGTCACCGGCGCCGCCCTCGACGGCGGGGAAGGTCGTCCAGCCCAGGTCGCTCTCGGCGAACTCCGGCTGGTTGGTGAGCTGGTTGGCGAACTCCCAGCTCCCCATCAGGTGCATGGCGGCCTCGCCCTGCGCGAAGAACGTGGGGGCACCGTCGTTGGTGTAGGCGACGGAGCGGAAGTCGTTGCCGAAGGCGCCGTCGTCCAGGAGCTGGGTGACGGTCTCGGCCGCGGCGAGCATGGCCGGGTCGCCCCAGGCGCTGGCGTCGCCGTTGCGGATCCGGTCGAAGACCTCGGAGCCGCCCTCGCGGTCCAGCAGGTACTCCAGCCACATCATGTTCGGCCAGATGTCGGCCCCGCCGAGCGCGACCGGGGTGACGTCCTGCTCCTGGAACGTCTCGACCGCGGTGGTGAACGCCTCCCAGGTGCTCGGGGGCTCCAGGCCGGCGTCGGCGAAGAGGGTCTTGTTGTAGAAGAGGATCACGGGCTGCACACCGCGCATCGGGACGCCGTAGTAGCGGCCGTCCACCGCGCCGGCGTCCATGATGGTGGGCAGGAAGCCGTCCCGGAGCTCCGGCTCCTCGGCCACGATGTCGGTGAGGTCGACCAGCATGTCCTCGGCGACGAAGTCGCTGATGCTGCCGCCGCCCCAGTTGAAGAAGATGTCCGGGGCGTTGGGCGTGCCCATGGCGGTGCGGGCCCGCTCCTGGTAGCTGTCGCCCGCGATCTGCGTCAGGTTGACGTCGATGTCGGAGGTCTCGTTGAACTTCTCGACGAACTCCTCCTGGATCGTCGTCGAGCCGTCCTGGTAGACCCAGACCTCCAGAGCCTCACCGCCGCCACCGCCGCTCCTCGGCCCGTCGCTGCCGCAGGCCGCGAGGAGGGGGGCGGCCGCCGCCAGCGCGGCCGCCGCCGCCAACGTTCTGGTTCGCCGGGAACGCCAGGGGTTAGGGCTTCGCATCGCACACCTTCCGGAAACTCGCCGAAAATTATCGGGCAGATGCCGATGGAAGTTACGGACATGTGTGCGCCACGTCAACGGGGCGGACGGCAACAAGTCGGTTAAGGCAGGCGCTCAGGCCGAGGCCGGCGGGGGTGCCGTCGAGGCCCGCACCACCAGCTCGGTCGCCAACTCCAGCCGGGGGGAGTCGATTTCCTCGCCGCGCGCCTGACGGAGCACGGTGCGGGCGGCGACTTTGCCCATTTCCGCGAGTGGCTGCCGGACCGTGGTGAGCGGCGGCGCCGACCAGCGCATTTCCGGAAGATCATCGAAACCGACCACGCTGACGTCCTGCGGAACCCGCAGCCCGAACTGGCGCAGCGCCTCGATCGCGCCCATCGCCATCTGGTCGCTGGCGGCAAAGACCGCCGTCGGCGGCTCGGCCAGCTCCATCAGCCGCCGGCAGCCGTTGAACCCGGCCTCGTGGTAGAAGTCGCCCGGCGCGATCAGCGCCTCGTCCAGGCCCACGCCGGCCGCCTCCAGCGCCTGCCGGTAGCCGTCCATCCGGGCCCGGCTGCACAGCAGCCGCGGCGGCCCGGCGATGAAGCCGATGCGCCGGTGGCCGAGCTGGAGCAAATGCTCGGTGGCGGCCAGACCGCCCGCCCAGTTGGTCGCGCCAATGGTCGGCGCGTCCAGCGCCGGCGCCCCCGCGGGGTCCACCACGACGATCGGAACGCCGAGCCGGTGCAGCTCCTTGTGCAACACCGGCTCCAGAGCAGAGGTGACCAAAATCACACCGTCCGAGGCCCGCGCCCGCAGGTTCGTCATCCACTGCCGGGCCGCTCCGGCGCGGTCGTGAATGGCCGAAACCACTGTGCCGACCCCCGACGCGTGCGCCACTTCCTCCACACCCCGGATGATCTCCACCGCCCAGGGGCTGTCGAGGTCGTTGAAGACCAGATCGAGCAGCGCCGCCCGGTCGCCGGGCGCCTGCGTGCGGCGGCGGTAACCGTACTGTCGCAGCAGCTCCTCGACCTTTGCGCGGGTTTCGGGTGCGACGTCGGACCGCCCGTTCACCACGCGCGAGACGGTGGGCACGGAGACCCCCGCCTCCCTGGCGATCGCGGTGATGGTCACCTTGCGTTCCTCGGTCATGAGCACCTCTTCAGTCGGGTTCCGCACTCCGGAAGTTTTTCAACATTATTCCGGAAGGCTTGACGCCTCCAGGGGTCGGTCATAGAACGGACCCCGTCAGCCTGCGGGGGCATGACAAGGAAAGGGGTACAAAATGCTATCCCTGGTGCGCAGAGCCGCAGTCGTCGTCGCGGCCGGGGCCTTGCTCTCCGGCGCCGTGATGCACGGCAGCGCGCAAGCCCAGGATGTCTCGGCCCAGGCCGCCACGCTCCGTGAAGCGGCCGATGCCAAGGGGAAGTTCATCGGGACGGCCGTCGCCGACCACCGGCTCAGCGACTCGCGCTACAACAACATCGCCGCCAACGAGTTCAACAGCGTCACGGCCGAGAACGTGATGAAGTGGGACAGCATCCAGCCGTCCCGCGGCTCGTTCAACTTCGCGGCCGGCGACCGCCTGGTGGACTTCGCACAGGCGAACGGCCAGCAGGTCTACGGCCACACCCTCGTCTGGCACAGCCAGCTCCCGAGCTGGGTGTCCAACGGCGGGTTCAACGCCACCGAGCTGAACACGATCATGACCACCCATATCACCGAGGTCATGAACCACTACGAGGGCGACGTCGAGTACTGGGACGTCGTCAACGAGGTGTTCAACGAGGACGGCACGCTGCGCCAGTCGGTGTTCCAGCAGACGATCGGGCAGAGCTACATAGCCAACGCCTTCCGCGCCGCCGACGCCGCGGACCCGAACGCCAAGCTGTGCATCAACGACTACAACGTCGAGGGCGACAACGCCAAGAGCGACGGTCTCTACAACCTCGTGCAGTCGCTGCTCGGCCAGGGCGTGCCCATCGACTGCGTGGGTCTCCAGTCGCACTTCATCCTCGACCAGATCCCCAGCACCCTCCAGGCGAACATGCAGCGGTTCGCCGCGCTCGGGCTCGAAGTCAACATCACCGAGCTCGACATCCGCATCAACATGCCGGCCGACAGCGCCGAACTCCAGCGGCAGGCCACGCAGTTCGGCAATGTCGTGAGCGCCTGCCTGGCCGTCTCGGCCTGCCAGGGCGTCACCGTCTGGGGCTTCGGCGACGCGGACTCCTGGGTCCCGGGCGTCTTCCCGGGCCAGGGCGCGGCCTGCCTCTACGACGACAACTACAACGCCAAGCCCTCGTACAACGGGGTGCTCACCGCGCTCGGCGGCACGACGGACCCCGACCCCGACCCGGACCCCGACCCGGTCGAGGGCTGCCTCGCCAGCTACCAGGTGACCAGCCGCTGGAACGCCGGATCGGTGGTCCAGGTCGGCGTCACCGTGGACGAGGCGGTCAGCGGCTGGACCGTCACCTTCAGCCTGCCGGCCGGGGAGTCGGTCACCAGCTCCTGGAACACGCAGCTCACCCAGAGCGGCACCACGGTCACGGCCCGGAACGCGTCGTACAACGGCAGCATTCCGGCCGGCGGCTCCCTGAGCTTCGGCTTCCAGACCAACAGCGGAGCGGTGTACAGCGCCCCCGTGGTCAGTCTGAACGGGGCGGCCTGCGAGGCGGCCTGACCGTCACTGTCCAATCCCTCCCACCCCCCGCCGCCCGGCGGTGGCTCCCCGCCACCGCCGGGCGTCTCCCGTGCTGGGGCCCGTCTTCGAAGAGGCCGCCCTGCCCGCCCAAGTACGTCCCCCAGCCTGGCGGCTGGGAGGTGCCCCCATTCGTACGAGTGGCGATCCGGCGCCTTGCGATCGCACGCACCTGGGGGTACCTCCCAGGCCCCAAGGGCCTGGGGGAGCCGCGGGCGGACGGACGCCCCCTTCGAAGACGGACCCTAGCTAGGCCCGGGCTCTCGGACGGTCACGCGTGGCTCAGGCCGCGACCCGCTCCCGCGCGGGACGGTCGTCACCCGGCTGCGCCGGGCGGACGTCCAGCTCGGCCCAGATGATCTTGCCGTCGCCGACGTAGCGCGTGCCCCAGCGGCGGGCGAGCTGGGCCACCAGGAACAGGCCGCGACCACCCTCGTCCAGCGTCCTTGGGTGCCGCAGCCGCGGCGAGGTGCTACTGGCGTCCGCCACCTCGCAGGTGAGGACGGACTGCCGGATGAGCCGCAGTCTGACCGGCCCGCTCGCGTACCGGATGGCGTTGGTGACCAGCTCGCTGACCAGCAGCTCCACCGTCATGGTCAGGTTCTCCAGGCCCCAGTGCGCCAGCTGCTCCCCGGTCCTGGCGCGGGCCTGGGCCACCACGGCTGGATCCGAGGGGAACTCGAAGGAGGCGACCCGCTCGGCGGTCAGCGCGTGGGTGCGGGCCAGCAGCAGCGTGACGTCGTCGAACGGCGGGCCGGGCCCGAGGCTCTGGGTCGCCGCTGTGCACAGCTCGTCCAGCGACAGTCCGGGGCGGGCCAGAACCCGCCCGAGACGGGCCATCCCGGCGTCGATGTCCTGGTCTGGGGATTCGACGAGTCCGTCGCTGTAGAGCGCGATCAGGCTCCCCTCGGGCAGCTCGAACTCGGCCGGCTCGAAGGGCAGCCCGCCGAGACCCAGCGGAGGCCCGGCCGGGAGTTCGGGAAAGGTGACGTCGCCGTCGGGGGTGACAACGGCGGGCGGCGGGTGGCCCGCCCTCGCCAACGTGCACCGCCGCGCGATCGGGTCGTAGACGGCGTACAGGCAGGTGGCACCCAGCACGGTCGCGGCGGCGGCCTGGTCACCCGCCTCCTCCTCGATGACGCGGATCGCCCAGTCGTCGAGGTGGGCCAGCAGCTCCTCCGGCGGCAGTTCCATGTCGGCGAGGGTCCGCACCGCCGTCCGCAGCCGGCCCATCGTCACGGCCGCGGTGACGCCGTGGCCCACCACGTCGCCGACGACCAGGGCTGCCCTGGCCCCGGAGAGCGGGATCACGTCGAACCAGTCGCCGCCCACGCCTCCTCCCCCCTCGCGGATCCGGGCCGGCAGGTACCGGGACGCCACGTCGAGCGCGATCCCACCGGTCAGATGCCGCGGCAGCATGCTGCGCTGCAGGGCGAGCGCGGCGGCCCGTTCCCGGCTGTAGCGGCGGGCGTTGTCCACGCACACCGCCGCCCGGTCCACCAGCTCGCGGGCGAGCAGCAGGTCGTCGGGCACGAAGGGGGCGGGATTGCGCGACCGCAGGAAGACCGCCTGCCCGAGCACCACGCCGCGGGCCCGCAGGGGGACGGCGAGCAGGGAGTGCAGTCCGAACTCGCGCATCGTCCGCGCACGCTCCGGGTACTCCCGCGCCCACGCCTCGTCGTCGGGGTCCAGTGAGGGGATCAGCATGGCGTCCTCGTCCGCCAGGTACCGGCTGTCGTGGTGTGGCGGCAGGAAGCCGACCTGCTCGCCGAGCCTGGCGACCGCCTCCGGGGCGCCCTCGTGCACCGACCGCAGGCCGCAGCGCCGCATCAGGGGCCGGGGGTCGACGGGCAGGACGGCCGGCTCGTCGCCGTGCAGCACCGGCTCCAGCAGGTCGACGGCGGCGAAGTCGGCCAGCGAGGGGACGGCGACGTCGGCGAGCTCCTGCGCGGTGCGCTCGATGTCCAGCGTGCTCCCGATGCGCCCACTCGCCTCGTTGATCAACCCCAGGCGCTGCCGCGCCTCCCACCGGTCGGTGACGTCCATGACCAGGTAGCACACGCCCATCACCCGGTCCTCGTCGTCGACAAGTGGGAAGAACGAGGTGGAGTAGGCGTGCAGGCGCTGCGGATCGGCCCAGCTCCAGCCCGTGTACTCGTGGTCGATCACCGGCGTGCGGGTGTCCCGTACCTCGCGCATCAGCGCCTCGAGCTGCTCGGCGTCCAGGCCGGGCAGCAGGTCGCTCAGCCGGCGCCCGAGACGCTGTTCGCGCGGCACGCCGCCGGCGCGTTCGAGGGTGTCGTTCATCCACACGTAGCGCAGCTCGGTGTCCATCACGGCCATACCGATCGGCGACCGGGTGAGGAGCCCCTCGAGCACCGACTCGCTCACGGTGTGCGACGGCTGGCGCTCGCCGGCGGAGACGAGGAAGCACTCCCGGTCGTCGAGGGAGAAGGGCGGGGAGACCCGCAGCTGGGCCTCGACGCGTCGCCCGTCCCTGGTGCGGACGGTCGCCGTGCCGGCCCAGCTCGCCCCCGTGCGGCACCGGCGGGCCACGGCGGCCGCCCGCAGCCGGTCACCGGGCGCCGTCAGCAGCATGGCGGCGGAGCGGCCCACCACCTCGGCCGCCGGATAGCCGAGCAGCTCTTCCGCGGCCCGGGTCCAGCCCAGGATCGTGCCGCCCGGGCCGATCACGACGGTGGCGGCGTTGGCCACCTCAAGCGGCCCGGGGCCGCCCCTCGGGGCGTACCCGAGTCCTGGCCCGGGCCGAGCCTCGTCGGATGCCACCCCTCCATGGTGCGCCCGCGCGCGGAGGCGTGCTAGCCGGCGGCCCAGGGCCAGTCTGATGATTCGCGGGGGATCAGCGAGTGGCGGATGGCTCCCCCAACCTCCCCCAGCCCCGGACTTCGCAGATCGCTGAATAGGTTCGCCGCAGCGCTCTCCCGGCGTCCGATCTCGACCGGGCCGGACCGGGACCGCCACCACCGCTACGGTTCCGACCGGCGAGCGATCAGCTCGGACCGCTTGATCTTCACGATCGGGTGACCCGCGAAGTCCGGGCCTAGGGCAGTCCGGCGGCGGTGGCCAGGCCGCGCGCGGTGTGCGCGAAGAAGTCCGGGCGGGACCGCTCCACCACGCCGTTGAACTGCCCGAACACCTCGAAGCTGACCAGCCCGATGAGCTGCGCCCAGGCCGCCGCCACCGCCGCCGTCACCGCGGCCGGCAGCCCCGGCGCGTACTCCCCGGCCAGCTCCGCGGCCTCCGCCCGCACCGGCTCCGGCAGCGGCTCGCCCGGCGGCGTGCCGAGCAGGCCCGCGCCGTGCGCGTCCCTGGCGACGGTCAGCAGGGCCAACGGCACGCGCGCGCCCGCCCGGTTGGTGTCCGCGGGCGCGGCGTAGCCCGGCACGGGCGTGCCGTGGATCAGCGCGTACTCGTGGGGGTGCGCCAGCGCCCAGGCGCGCACGGCCCGGCACACCTCGGTCCACCGCCGTGCCGGCTCGGTCGGCGGCACGGCGGCGAGCGCGGCCTCGGCGGCCTCGCCCAGGGCGTCGTAGCTGTCGATGATCAGCGCGGTCAGCAGGTCGTCACGGCTCGGGAAGTACCGGTAGAGAGCCGAGGACGCCATGCCCAGCTCGCGGGCCACGGCCCGCAGCGACAGCTTGGCCGCGCCCTCCGCGGCGATCCTGCGCCGCGCCTCCTCCTTGATCGCCGCGGTCACTTCGCGCCTGGCCCGCTCCCTGGCCCCTTGGATCGCAGTCATGCCCTCAGTCTGCCACTCGCCCGGAGCGCTGAACAATAACGAGAGCGCTGCTCTTGCTTTCGAGCGGCGCTTCCGGCAGGCTGTTCGCAACCGAGAGCACTGCTCACAGTTGAAGGAGCCCCTCATGAGCGCCCAGGCCCACGTCAAGAAGCCCGGCTGGATCACCAACAAGGTCTTCAACCCGTTCGTCGCCTTCCTCACCCGGCGCGGGCTGAGCGTCTGGGGCTCCCGGGTGCTCGCCGTGCGCGGCCGGAAGAGCGGCGAATGGCGCACCACCCCGGTCAACCTGCTCACGGTGGACGGCCGTCAGTATCTCGTCGCCCCGCGCGGCCATGTGCAGTGGACGCACAACATGCGGGCGGCCGGCGGCGGCCGGCTCCTCCTCGGCAAGCGGGTCGACACCTTCACCGCCGAGGAGGTGGCCGACAGTGAGAAGCCGGAGCTGCTGCGCGCCTACCTCAAGCGGTGGAAGGCCGAGGTCGGCGTCTTCTTCAACGGCGTCGGCCCCGACTCCCCGGAGGAGGACCTGCGCCGCATCGCGCCGAACCACCCCGTTTTCCGCGTCACCATCGAGCCCTGAGCACCTGGTCGGGCCCCGGCACATCACCCGGGGTGAACGCCGGCGCCCGCTCCGGCGTTCCGCCGGGCAGGCCGAGGGGCGCGGCGAAGGCCAGCGGGTGGGTCACATAGGCGTAGGGCGCCGGGCCCAGGCCCCGCGGGTCGGGGGACAGATAACGGGCGGCGGCCGGGTCGTAGTAGCGGCGGCCGTTGTGGAACAGCCCCGTCTCGCCGTCCAGATACTGGCCCGGGAAGCCGAACGGGCACAGCGCCATCGCGTCCGCCCCGCCCTCCGGCGCCCCCCAGAACGACGCCCGGCGGCGCCAGGCGACCCCGCCCGCCGCGTCCACCAGCTCGCTCGGGGTCCCGATCGCATCCGTCACGATCGCGAAGTCCCGCCCGCCGTCGCCGTGTTCGGTCCGGGCCAGTGGCCGGTGCCCCCGGCGCGCCCAGTGCCAGCCGACCGCCGAGCCGTCCGGCGCGATCTCCTCGGCCAGCTTGACGCCCTCCCACACGAAGACCGTCTGCTCCACCACCGAGCCGTAGTCGTCCAGCAGTTGCTTGGCGACGCGGCGCCCCAGCGGGTCGTACACGTAGTGCCAGTGCTGCCCCTCGGGCGTCACCACGTCCGTCAGCCGGTCCAGCGCGTCCCAGCTCAGGCCGCGCCCGCCCGCCGCCTGGACCACCCGGCCCTGGCCGTCCGTGCGGGACCCGGCACCGGCCAGGCCGCCGTCCGGGTCATGGGTGAACTCCACGCGCCCGCCCGGCCCTTCGGCCGCCAGCACCCGCCCGCCTGCGTCCAGCGAGAGCGCCAGCGTGCCCGCCGCCGGATCCTCCACGGCGACCGGCAGGCCGTCCTCCCGGTACCGGAAGACCCGGCGCGCCCCCGTCGGCAGCACCTGCGCGACGAGCCGGCCCGCCGCGTTCCACTCCTGCCGCAGCGCCGCCTCCGTTCCGCCCAGGCGGCGCTCGGTCTCGCACCCCCCGGCGTCGTACGCGAACTCCAGGCACAGCTCACCGGCGCGCAAGCAGGCCGGGCGCCCCGCGCCGTCGTACTCGAAGCGGCCGACCGCACCCGAAGGCGCCTGCCGCTCGGTCAGCCGCCCCAGCGCGTCGTAACGGAAGCGCACCGTACGGCCGTTGCACGTTTCGGCGAGGACCGCGCCCGTCGCGGCGTCCCGCTCCCAGCTCACCTCGGTCTCGCCGTTGGCCGCCGAGACCAGGCGGCCGGCCGCGTCGTAGCGGAAGCGGGCGATGTCGGAGTCCGAGCGCTGCTCGACCAGCCGCCCGCGCCCGTCGAAGGTGTGGGAGACGCGCTGGCCCGCGCTGTTGGTCCAGCCCACGGGCTGCCCGGCGGCGTCATGGCGGTAACGCACCGAGTGGCCCGTCGAGTCGGACTCCTCGACCAGGCGGCCGGCCGGGTCGTACGCGTAGGTCCAGGAGGTACCGCGCGCGTCGGTGAGGCAGGTCGGCCGCCCCTCGGAGTCGGTGACACGGGTCAGTTCGACGTCGTCCGCCGGCCGTGGCGCGGGCGCCGGTCCGGCCGCCGCGCGCGTGGTCCGGCCCGTCGGATCGGTGACGGCGGCGGGCCGCCCGGCGGCGTCCGGCTCGATCCGCCACACCCCGCCCAGCGCGTCGGTGACCGCGACGCGCGCCCCGCGCGCGTCCAGCCCGAAGGTGGTGACGGTGCCGTCCGGCGCGCGCTCCGAGCGCCGGTTGCCCCGCTCGTCCAGGGTGAACTCCCAGCGTTCGCCGTCCTCTTGGACAACGGCCGTGACCCGGCCCAGCGCGTCGTACTCGGCCCGGACGACCGTGCCGTCCGGGTGGGTGACGGACGCGACGCCGCCGGACGCGCCGTAGGCGTACCGCGTGGCGCGGCCCAGCGGGTCGATCACGCCGACGGGCCGGCCGAGTTCGTCCCACTCCCAGCGCGTCGTTTGCCCGAGCGGATCGGTGACGGCCACGATCCGGCGGTGCTCGTCGTACGCGTACACCGTCGTGTGGCCCAGCGAGTCGGTCAGGCTGGTGCGGCGCTCACCCGGGTCGTGCGCCGGCGTGGCGGTGCCCCGGCCGTCCGGCCCCTCGACCGCCGTGACGCGGCCGTCGCCGCCGTAGGTGTAGCGGCAGCCCTCGCCGGTGCCGTCCGCATAGCCGGTCAGCCGCCCGTTCGCGTCGTAACTCAGCTTTGCCGCCGGGCCGTTCGGCCCCTCCACCGCGCAGAGCCGGCCGGCCGCGTCGTAGTGGAAGCGGCGCAGCGGCGGCTCGCCCGGCTCGCCGGGCAGCCACAGCCCGGTGACGCGGCCGTCCTCGGTGCCCACGGCGACGCGGTGCCCGTCGGTGCCCGCGACCGCGCACGGCAGGCCGTCCCCGTCGTACTCGACGCGGACGCCATTGCCGTTCCGGTCCTCGACGGCGATCAGCGGCAGCGCGGCGCCGGGCGCCCCCGGCACCGGTGCGTACCGCAGGGCGCGGCCGGTCTCCGGCCGCCGCACGGTCATCGGCCCGCCGGGCGCCCCGTCCCACTCCAGCGGCCAGCGCGGCCCGGTCACCGGCAGCACCGCCGTGCCGGGCGGGGGCACGGGGTACTCCAGCACCCGGCCGTCCTCGGTGAGAAGGCGCACGCCGCGCGGGCGCAGCACCAGGCACTGGTCGAGCGTCGAGGCCCACGCCTTCCCGAAGCGCCGCCCGGACCGGCGCCGGCCGTGGAAGTGCCGTTCGAGAACGAGGGGCAGCACGCCGGGCAGCTCGATGTCGACCGCGCCGAGGACCACGCTCCCGGTGGCCGGATCCAGGCCGCGCGCCGCGGCGGGGTCGGTGCCGCCGGTCCCGGGCCGTACGGGGGGCTTGGGCGGGGCGGGCGCCCCGCGGTGCTCGGCGGCCAGGCCGGCCATGCGTCCCTCGATCCGGTGGTGGTGGCTCGTTCGTGGCTCGTTCATGTGCCGAACCGACCGTAGTTGGGGGACGGTGCGCGCTTCAACCGCCGAATTGTCACAGGTCAGCGACCGGTTGCGGGACTCGGTGGCGCATCGTCCGGTGGGGTGTTCCCGGGTGTTAACGCCCCGGTCGATTCCGGCCACTACGGTGCGGTTCATGATCGAAGGCCCGTTCTCACGCCGCGCCGTGCTCGGCGGTCTCCTCGGCGGGACCGCCGCCGTCACCCTCGGCGGAACCGCCGTCGCCCACCCCGCCCGGCCGCTCAGGGTTCTCGTCGCCACCAACGAGCCCTGGGGCACCTACCACGTCAGGCCGCTGCTCGCCGAGGCCGCCCGGCGCCGCTGGCAGATCACCCAACTCGTCCCCGACTACGCGGGCGTCGCGCCCGGCGACCCCGTGCCCGTCGCCACGCCGGCCGACGCGCCGGAGGCGGACCTGCTCGTCGTCACCGGCGCGGGCGACTGGCCCGCCGACTGCGCCGCGCACTTCCGCCGGCTCCCGCTGATCGCGTCCGCGCTGGCCTACCAGCGGCCGATCGAGGCCCCGCGCGCCCGCGAACTGCGCCGTCGCATACGCCTGTTCACCGCCTCCTCGGCGGCGGAGGGCCGGGCGTTCAGCGCCTACTTCGGCACCCGCCGCCCGGTGCGGGTCGTCGGCTCCCCACAGACCGACGGCCTGCCGCCGCGCCGCCCCGAGCCGGGCCTGGTGCTCGTGCTCACCAGCGTCACCCACCCCGACGCCACGGGCGACGCCGCCCCCGGCACCGAACTGCTGCTGGCCGGCGCGGAGAAGCTCGCCGCCGCGGGCCGGCGGATCCTCGTCGGACTGCACCCGCGCGAGGACCGTTCGCTGTGGGACCGCTACGAGATCAGCGCCGTGCCGTCCGTCACCGCCTCCGCCCGCGCCGAGGCCGCGATCGGCATCCCCGGCACGGTCTTCCCGCTGGTCGCGGCGGTCGGCACCCCGCTGGTCGGCTGCGCCGACCCCGAACTGTCCGTGCCCGACTACCTGTTGTCGGTCTGCTCCAGCACCATCACCGACCCGGGCGCGGCGGTCGCCGCGGTGGCCGAGGCCCGGCTGCCCGACCCGGCCACGCTGGCCGACGCTGTCGGCCCGATCGGCGGCTCGACCGCCCGCCTCCTGGACGCCTGGCGCGAACGGCACGGCTAGGCACGGCCGTTGAGCGGCAGGCGCGCCGTCACCGCGCCGCCCCGGACGGTCGCCGTCGCGCCCAGGCCGGCCAGGATGCGTCGCATCGCGGCGTTGTCCGCGGTCGTCTCCGCGACGAGCGCGGCGGCGCCGGCGGCGCGGGCCAGTTCCACCAGGCGCCGCAGCACCGCGCCGCCCACCCCGGCGCCCCGGTGCGCGCGGGCCAGCCACAGACCCGCCTCCACCGCGCCGTCCGGCAGCGGCGCCAGCCGGGCGGCGCCCACGACGCGTTCCGGCGCGGCCACCACGACGGCCCAGGTGCGCTCCACCGGCGCGGCCGACAGCGACCGCGTCCGGTGGAACTGCCGGAACGCCGCTCGCCGTTCGGCCGTCCACCCCTCCGGGCCGGGCACCGGCGGCATCACCTCGGCCGGGTCCGCCCCGGCGACAGCCGCCGAAAGCAGCGCCTCCAGCAGTTCCTCGTCCAGTGGGCGCAGGACAACCCCGTCGACATGGCTCATCCCGGCAGGCTACGTTGCCGCCATGGCGATCTCAGCAGCCCAACTCGCCACGGCCATCGACGCGTTGGACCTGGCCGGTCGGCCGGTGATGACGCATTCGTCGCTGCGGTCGTTCGGCGAGCCGGTGGACGGTGGCGCGGACGGCGTGCTGGACGCGCTGCTCGAACGCGGCTGCACCGTCCTGGTCCCCTCGTTCACCGAGAGCCACTTCTCGATGCCGGCGCCCAAGGACCGCCGCCTGGAGCGCAACGGCATCGACTACGACCACCCGTATCCGCCGCCGTCCGTGCCCCGGGGCTGGAGCGTCGACTGCGGCCTGATCGACCGCAGCATGGGAACGCTGCCCGCCACCCTGATCGCACGCCCCGGCGCGCACCGGGGCGACCACCCGCTCGACTCGTTCGCCGCACTCGGCCCACTGGCCGCCGAACTCACGGCGGCGCAGAGCCCCGCCGACGTGTACGGCCCCGTCCGGGCCCTGGCGGAACGAAGGGGCACGGTGCTGCTGATCGGCGTCGGCCTCGACCGGATGACGGCCCTCCACCTGGCCGAACGGCAGTCCGGTCGCCGCCTGTTCGTCCGCTGGGCCAAGACGGCGGACGGCAGGACCGCCCCGGTCGAGGCCGGCTCCTGCTCCGACGGCTTCCCCCGCCTCACCGACCACCTGCGCCCCCTGGCCCGCACCACCCGCGTCGGCTCGTCGCCATGGACGGCCTTCCCGGCCCACGAGGCACTGGCCACGGCATCCGCCACGATGGCCGCCGACCAGACGATCACGCACTGCGCCAACACGGACTGCGAACGCTGCCGCGACTCCATAGCCGGCGGCCCACTCGGGTCGTTGCCACTCGGCTGAACGGCCCTGCGGGCGGCCTTGGCGGCCGTGGGGTGCGTGGGCCGTGACGAGTGCGGTGGCGCTGCCAGCGTAGATGATCTCGCCGATGGCGCACACCACGGACACCACGGACACCGCGGCGACGGCCGCGGGGCCCCGGCCGTGTCCCAGTGAGGTGGCCGCGAGGAAGCCGAGGTAGGAAGCGGTGAGTACCACGCCGGCGAGAGCCAGCACCGTCCGCCGGGGGAAGCGGGACAGCGGGGCGGTGACCGGGGCTTGGAGAGTGGCCACCAGCACCGTGTTGGCCACGAAGATGGCCGCCGACCACGCCGGGGACGCGTGCAACTGCGTTACCAGGACGAGGGGAAGCGCGATTTCGGGGACGTTGAGGCAGAAGACGTAGATCACGTTGGCGGCCAGCAGCGCGCGCATCCGGGGTGCGGGCCCGTCGTTCCCGTCCTCGGCCGGGGTGGCGGCGGCCGGGTGTGCGTGGAGGCGGACCGGCCACGCCAGGGCCGCCGCGACGAGATAGGCGAGCCCGGCGACGGCCGCCAGCGCCCGCAGCGCGGTGGCGAGGAGCGCGCCCGCGCCCAGGCCGGCGTTGCGCAGGGCGCGGCCCGCCGCGAGAGCGGCGTCGCGTTCCCGGCCGTGGGCGACCGTGGCCACGAGAGCCGCGTGGGCGGCCGGCCATGCCTGGTTGCCGATGCCGAGGAAGAGCGCCGCCGTGCCGTACTGCGCTGAACGACCCCGACCGCGCCCCCGCCGGAAGGGTCCGGAACGGGATCTGTGGGCAGATATTCACTGTGCGGGACATGGCTGGATTCGCCCGGGGGTGGGGCATGGTGAACGAGGAACCGCTGCCGGAGCTCGAGCGGCTGGGGCCGTACCAGCTCATGGGCATGCACTGCGCGCTGTGCGGCGGCTATCTGGGCGTGCGCGCCCGGGAGTTGGGGACGTTACGGCATCCGCGGTTCGGGTACCCGTACCGGCTTTGGGCCTGCGCGCCGCGGTGTCCGACGAGCGGTCTCGGCCCGGTGCGGGGATCCTGGGGGTTGGGTCGGAGGTGATGCCGGTGGCCGGCGAGACGCGGGATCCTCGCAGCGATATCGGGCGGCGGGTCGTGCAGCGGCGGGAGCAGCTCGGGCTGAGCCGGCAGGCGGTGGCCGAGCGGGCCGGGATCGCGCCGCAGTATCTGCGGTATCTGGAGGAACGGCCCGCCTCGCCCAGCCCGGCCTCGCTCACCCGGGTGGCACGGGCGCTGAACATGAGCGTGGCGGAGCTGACGGGCTCCGAGACACCCCCGGCGGCCGGGCGGGCCGCGCCGCGGGGGGAGATGGTCGAGCTCGACCCCGACCAGTGCTACGCGCTGGCCGCCGAGCACCGCGTCGGGCGGGTCTCGCTGGAGACGGCGGAGGGGCCGGCGATCGTGCCGGTGACCTACGCGCTCGTCGCGAGCGACGTCGTCTTCCGTACGGACCCCGCCGCCGGGCCGTCGTTCGCGGACGAGGCGGGGGAGACGGCGTTCGAGGTGGACCACCTGGACGAGACCCAGGGCGTCGGCTGGAGCGTGCTGCTCGTCGGCGCGACGCGGCGGATCACCGACCCGGCGGAGATCCGGGAGGTCGCCGGGCGCCTCGGCGAGGAGTGGGAGCCGGGCAAGCGCGACCTGTGGGTGCGGCTGATCCCGGGGCGGGTCACCGGGCGGCGCGTCCACCTGGGCTGAGGCCCGCCCGAGGGCCACCCGTTTGCGGGCGGGCGGCGGCTGCGTTCCCATGGAGGGGAGTGGCCCCGACAGACCCCCGGGAGGCTGTGGTGGTCGTTGTGCCCGAGCTATGGACGTGCCGCGCGGTGGTGTTCGACACCGACGGGGTGATCACCGATTCGGCCCGGGTGCACGCCGCCGCCTGGAAAGAGGCGTTCGACGCCGTACCCGGGGTGGACCCGCCGTTCGACGTGCGCGAGGACTACCGGCGCTATGTGGACGGGAAGTCGCGACTGGACGGCGCCACCGCCTTCCTCGCCGCGCGTGGCCTGCGGCTGTCGGCCGGGGACCCGGACGACGGGCCCGGCACGGACACCGTGTGCGAGGTCGCGGCCCGCAAGGAGCGCGCCTTCGTCCGGATGCTCGGCGAGGAGGGCGTGGACGTGTGGCCCGGTACCGTCCGGCTGCTCATCGCGCTGCACGGCGCCGGCGTGCGGTGCGCCGCCGTCTCCGCGTCCCGGCACGCCCGGGACCTGCTGGCGCGCGCCGGGGTGCGGTCGTTGCTCCAGACGGTCGTGGACGGCAACGACGTGGCGCGGCTGGGGCTTTCGGGCAAGCCGGATCCGGGGCTGTTCCTGGAGGCGGCGCGGCGGCTGTGCGTGCCGGCCGGCGAGGCGGCGGTGGTCGAGGACGCGCTGGCCGGGGTGGAGGCCGGGCGGCGCGGCGGGTTCGGGCTGGTGGTGGGCGTGGACCGGGCGGCCGGGCCGACGAGCGCCGACGACCTGCGCGAGCACGGCGCGGACGTGGTGGTCGACGACCTGGGCGAGCTGGTGGGGAGTGAGGCGCGGCGTGGCTGACTGGACGTGGGAGTACGAGGGGTACGACCCGCGCACCGAGCGGCTGCGGGAGGCGCTGTGCACGCTGGGCAACGGCTACTTCGCCACGCGCGGCGCGGCGCCCGAGACCGTGGCGGGCCCGGCGCACTACCCGGGCACCTACGCCGCCGGCCTGTACAACCGGCTGGGCACCTCGCTGGCCGGGCGGCGGCTGGAACACGAGGAGATGGTGAACCTGCCGAACTGGCTCGTCCTGGGCTTCCGGCCGCACCCCGCGGACGGGCCGGACGGCGAGTGGTTCACGCCGGACCACGACATCGGCGGGCTGCTGCGCTACCGGCAGGCGCTGGACCTGCGGCGCGGCACGCTGACGCGGCGGTTGCGGTACCGGGACCGGCACGGGCGGCACACGGGCGTGGAGCAGTCCCGGCTGGTGCACATGGCCGATCCGCATCTGGCGGCGCTGCGGACGACGTTCACCGCCGAGGACTGGACGGGCACCATCGAGGTGGACTCGGCGATCGACGGCATGGTCGGCAACACGGGCGTGGCGCGTTACCGGGACCTGGCCAGCCGCCATCTGACGCGGATGGGCACGGGCAGCGCGGAGCCGGACATCGTGTGGCTGCGGTGCCGCAGCAGCGTCTCGGACGTGCGGATCGTGCTGGCGGCGCGGACGCGGTCCGTGCCGGAAGGCGCGCCGGAGGACGTCCGCACGCGGCTGGGGGACTTCCGGGCCGGGCACCGGCTGACACTGCCGATCGCGCCGGGGCGGCCGGTGACGGTGGAGAAGACCGTCGCGCTGCACACCTCGCGGGACCGGGCGATCGGCAGCCCGCTGGAGGCGGCGGTCGAACGGGCGCGGGAGGCACCGGACTTCGCGGGGCTGCTCGACACGCACGCGGGCGCCTGGGACCGGCTGTGGCGGCGGTCGGAGCTGGAGGTGCCGGGGCAGGCGGGGCGGGTGCTGCGGCTGCATCTGTTCCATCTGCTCCAGACGCTGTCGCCCGGGCACACCACCGAGCTGGACGTGGGGGTGCCCGCGCGCGGGCTGCACGGGGAGGCGTACCGGGGGCATGTGTTCTGGGACGAGCTGTTCGTGCTGCCGTATCTGAACCTGCACTTCCCGGATCTGTCCCGGGCGCTGATGTCCTACCGGCACCGGCGGCTGCCAGCGGCGTGCCGGGCGGCGCGCGCGGCCGGCCGGCCGGGGGCGATGTACCCGTGGCAGAGCGGCAGCGACGGGCGGGAGGAGACGCCACAGGTCCATCTGAACCCGCGCTCCGGGCGCTGGCTGCCGGACAACTCCCGGCTCCAGCACCATGTCGGCTCGGCCGTGGCGTACAACGTGTGGCGGTACGGACAGGCCACCGGGGACACCGAGTTCACGCATTCCCGGGGCGCCGAGATGCTGTTCCAGATCGCCCGGTTCTGGGCGGGCACGGCCGAGTACGACGGCGCGTACGAGCGGTACCGGATCAAGGGCGTGGTGGGTCCCGACGAGTACCACGAGGGCTACCCGGACGCCTCCGGGCCGGGCCTGGACGACAACGCGTACACCAATGTGACGGCGGCCTGGGTGCTGGCCCGCGCGCTGGACCTGGCCCGCACGCTGCCCGCCGCGCGCCGGCGCGAGCTGTTCGAACGGATCGCGCTGGGCCCGGAGGAGCTGGAGCGGTGGGACGAGGTGTCGCGGCGGCTGCGGGTGCCGTTCCACCGGGGAGTGGTCAGCCAGTTCGACGGCTATGGCGAGCTGGCGGAACTGGACTGGGACGGCTACCGGCAGCGGTACGGCGACATCCGGCGGCTGGACCGGATCCTGGAGTCGGAGGGCGACACGGTCAACCGCTACCAGGCGTCCAAGCAGGCCGATGTGCTGATGCTGGGCTACCTGTTCTCGCCGGGCGAGCTGGCGGAGATGTTCGCGCGGCTCGGCTACGCACTGGACGACGACCTGTGGCGGCGGACGGTGGACTACTACCTGGCGCGCACCAGCCACGGCTCCACGCTCAGCGGCGTCGTGCACGCCTGGGTGCTGGCCCGGATCAGGCCCGGCCGGGCCTGGACGCATGTGAAGGAGGCGCTGGCCGGCGACGTGGCCGACCTCCAGGGCGGCACGACGGCGGAGGGCATCCATCTGGGCGCCATGGCCGGCACGCTGGACCTGGTGCAACGGGGGCTGGCCGGGCTGGAGACCCGGGAGGGTTCGCTCTGGCTGAACCCGGCGCCGCTGCCGGAGCTGTCCGAGTTCGGGTTCTCCATCCGGCACCGGGGCGTGGGCGTGCGGGTGCGGATGAAGCCGGGGCAGTTGTGGATCGGGGTGCCGCCCACGGAGGAGTCGCCCGTGCGGGTGGTGCTCGCCGAGGACACCGTGCTCGTGGCGCCGGGCGAGGAGCGGCTGCTGCCGCTGCCGCACGCCTGAGCCGGCCCGGGCCGGCTCACTCCTCCCCGGGCCCCTCCTGCTCGTTGTCGTAGGGCACGACCGCGACCGGGGAACGGGCGTGGTGCAGCGCCGCGTGCACGACCGGGCCGACGCGCATGCCCAGCACCGGGCGGTGCAGCCGGCGGCCGACGACGACCAGCCCGGCCCGGAACGCGGCGGCCGAGAGCAGCACCTCGGCCGCGTTCCCGAACCGGGCCTGCTCGACGACCGGGACGTCCGGGTAGCGCTCCCGCCACGGCATGAGCACGTCCGTCAGCACCCCGCTCTCCACGGCCTCCAGATCGACGGCCGCAGCGGCGTTCTCCTCCACGCTGCCGGGCACCTCGGCGCCGAACAGGGACGGCGTGCCCCACGCCCGGACGGCGCGCACGGTGGCGCCGCGCGCCACCGCGGCGGTGAAGGCGAAGTCCAGCAGCGGCTGGGCGGCCGGGCCCGCGTCCTTGATCGCGACGACGACCTCGTCGCCCTCGTCGGCGCGTTCGCGGGTGCCGGAGCGGACCATCACGACCGGCCGCCGGGTGTGGGCGATCACGGGCAGGCCGACCGAGCCGAGCAGGAAGCCGACGATGGCCGAGTGGCCGCGCGAGCCCAGGACCAGCATCTCCGAGTCGGCGGCCTTGTTGATCAGCCCGGTGGTGGCCACCTCGGGCACCATCTCGGTGGTGATGGTGAGCCCCGGGTGGGTGGCCGCGAGCGCGTCGCTGGTCTCGTCCAGCAGGGCGCGGGCCGCCTCCTCGTCGGGCATGGGCGGCACGAAGATCGGCTCGGTGATCCAGGCGTGCACCAGCCGCAGCGGCAGCCCGCGCCGCTCGGCCTCGACGGCCGCCCAGTCCGCGGCGGCCCGGGCCTCGGGGGAGCCGTCCACGCCGGCGGTGATGGGACGAGTCATGGTCATCCCCTCGGGATCTCGGGATCCGGATCGAAAGCGGAACAGTGGACATATGGGGGTCTATACGTCCACTGTCCCGCGTTTCCGGCTCCTCGGCGAGGCGATGCGCGCCCGGACCGTCGCTCGGCCGAGCTACCGGCGCCGCGTGGCGTACACCGGCACGGCCTTGTCCGGGTCCGGGTCGTCCAGGCAGGTGCCCGTCGCCAGGTCGAACCGCTGCTTCAGCAGGGGCGAGGCGACGAACGGGGCCTCGTTGCCCGTGGACCCGACCAGCCCCCGGGAGAGGACATAGGCGCCGGTGAACGGGTCACGGTTGCCGATGGCGTACGTCTTGCCGTGCCGGTCGAGGAACAGCGCCGCCTGCCCGCCGTCCGGCAGCAGCACCGCCACCCCCCGGCCCGGGATCAGATCGGCCAGGCCGCACACCGGGATCCACTCGCCGGCCGCTTCCACTTCCACCTTCATCGCGCGTTGCTCCCTTCCAGGGTGCGGACCGGCAGCTCCGGGCCGGCCAGGAACGTCAGGTCCGGCTTCATCTGGTCGCGCTCGGCGACGAACCGGACCGTGGGGTCGGGTGCCTCGGGGGCGTTGACGAACGAGACGAAGCGCCGCAGCTTGTCCGGGTCGTTGATCGTCTCGGCCCACTCGTCGCGGTAGTTCGCGATGTGCGCGGCCATCAGCGCCTCCAGCTCGTCGCAGATGCCGAGCGAGTCGTGCACCACCACGTCCTTCACGTGCTCCAGGCCGCCCTCGATGCGCTCCAGCCACACCGAGGTGCGCTCCAGGCGGTCGGCGGTGCGGATGTAGAACATCAGGAACCGGTCGATGAGCCGGACCAGTTCGGCGTCGGACAGGTCCTGGGCGAGCAGGTCGGCGTGGCGCGGGGTGGCGCCGCCGTTGCCGCCGACGTACAGGTTCCAGCCGTTGGCGGTGGCGATCACTCCGAAGTCCTTGCCCATCGCCTCCGCGCACTCGCGGGCGCAGCCGGACACCGCCGACTTCAGCTTGTGCGGGGAACGCAGGCCCCGGTAGCGCAGCTCCAGGTCGATCGCCATCCGCACGCTGTCCTGCACGCCGTAGCGGCACCAGGTCGAGCCCACGCAGGACTTCACCGTGCGCAGCGACTTGCCGTAGGCGTGCCCGGACTCGAAGCCGGCCTCGACCAGCCGGGCCCAGATCATCGGGAGCTGGTCCACCCGGGCGCCGAACATGTCGATGCGCTGGCCGCCGGTGATCTTGGTGTAGAGGCCGAAGTCCCGCGCCACCTCGCCGATCACGATCAGCTTCTCGGGGGTGATCTCGCCGCCGGGCACCCGGGGCACCACCGAATAGGAGCCGTTCTTCTGGAGGTTGGCGAGGAAGTGGTCGTTGGTGTCCTGGAGCGCGGCCTGCTCGCCGTCCAGCACATAGCCGTTGGCGCCGATCGACGCCGCCAGCGAGGCGATGATCGAGGCGACGGCCGGCTTGCAGATCTCGCAGCCGTCCCCGCCGCGCGCCGCCGGGCGGCCGTGGTCGTCCAGCAACTGCCGGTAGGACGTGATGCGCAGCGCCAGCACGATCTCGTACAGCTCCTGCCGGGTGTGCGAGAAGCAGCCGCACAGCCCGGTGTCCACCTCGACGCCGCCGGCCGCCAGTTCGTCGTTGACGAGCTGACCCAGCACCTTGAGGCAACTGCCGCAGCCCGTACCGGCCTTGGTGCACTTCTTGACCTCCGGCACGGTCGCGCAGCCCTGGTCGGTGACGGCCGCGCGGATCGTGCCCTTGGAGACGTTGTGGCAACTGCAGATGACGGCTTCGTCCGGCAGCGCGGACGGGCCGAGCGCGGTGGGCGGGGCGAGCCCGGCGGGCAGCACGAGCTGTTCCGGCGCGGCGGGCGGCACGCTGCCGGTGAGCGGGCGCAGCAGCCCGTAGGAGTCGGCGTCGCCGACCAGCACACCGCCCAGCAGCGTGCCGTCCTGCCCGATGACCAGCTTCTTGTACACGCCGGAGCGGGAGTCGGAGTAGACGACGTCCAGGCAGCCGTCCGCCTTGCCGTGCGCGTCGCCGAACGAGGCCACGTCCACGCCGAGCAGCTTCAGCTTGGTGGAGGTGTCGGCCGAGGTGAACGCCGCCGCGCCCTCGTCACCCGCGCCCGCGATCGCCTCGGCGGCGGTGGCGGCCATCTCGTAGCCGGGCGCGACCAGGCCGTAGACCATACCGTCCACGGCGCGGGCGCACTCGCCGATCGCGTAGACGGCCGGGTCGGAGGTGCGGCACCGCTCGTCGATGACGACGCCGCCGCGCTCGCCGATCTCCAGGCCGCTCTCGCGCGCCAACTGGTCCTGGGGCCGGACGCCGGCCGAGAAGATCACCAGGTCCGTCTCGACCGTGGAGCCGTCCGAGAGCACCATGCCGGTGACCGTGCCGTCCTCGCCGGTGGTGATCTCCTGCCCGCCGACGCCGGTGTGCACGATGAGCCCGAGGTCCTCGACGGTGCGGCGCAGCGCGGCGCCGCCGCCCTCGTCCACCTGGATCGACATCAGGCGCGGGTTGTACTCGACGATGTGCGTCTGAAGACCCAGGCCCTTGAGCGCGCCGGCCGCCTCCAGGCCGAGCAGCCCGCCGCCGACGACGAGGCCGGTGCCGGAGTTCTTCGCGTACTCCTCGATGGCGAGCACGTCCTCGATCGTGCGGTACACGAAGCAGCCGGTGGCGTCCTTGCCGGGCACCGGCGGCACGAACGGGTAGGAGCCGGTGGCCAGCACGAGCGTGTCGTAGGAGAACGTCTTCCCGGACCGCGAGGTCACCGTCCGCGCCTCCCGGTCGACCGCCACGGCCGGGTCGCCCACGTAGAGGTCGATGCCGTGCCGTTCGGTGAACCCGGCCGGCACCATGGACAGCTCCTCCGGGGAGGTGCCGGAGAAGTAGGAGGTGAGGTGGACCCGGTCGTAGGCGGGCCGCGGCTCCTCGCACAGCACGATGACGCGGGCCCGCTCGGTCACCCCCCGGTCGGCCAGTTCCTCGAGGAAACGCTGGCCGACCATGCCGTGGCCGATCAGGACGATGGTCTCGGTGGCGGTGGACATCAGTACCCTCCGTCGTGGGTCAGCAGGTGGAGCAGAGGCGTGGCGGGCAGCGGTTCGTCGCCCTCCCAGGCGCGGGCGAGGGTGCCGACGCTGCCGAGGTCGCCGACGAGGATCCCGCCCCGCAGCCGGTCGCCGCGGACGACGATCTTCCGGTAGGCGCCCGTGGTGGCGTCGGCGAGTTGCACGACGTCGTCGCCGGGCGCGGGCGTCGTCTGCCCGAACGCGGCGACGTCCAGCGGACGCGGCCCGGGGCTCGCGTGCAGCGTCAGCCGCACCAGCGCGCGGGTGCCCCGGTAGCGCGCGCCGTCGTCGCCCGCGAGCACCCGGGCCAGCACATCGGCCTGGTCCTGGGCCGCGCCGGCCAGGCCGTAGAGCACGCCGTCGTGCTCCGCGCAGTCGCCGAGGGCGTACACGTGCGGGTCCTCGGCGGAGCGCAGCCGGTCGTCCACGACGATCCCGCCCCGCGCGCCGATGCCGAGCCCCGCCGCCCGCGCCAGCCCGGTGCGGGGCCGCACCCCGCAGGCCAGCACGACGAGCTCGGCGTCCAGCCGGTAGCCGTCGGCCAGTTCGACGCCCTCGACGCGCCCGCCCGGCGCGGTCCGCACGCGGCGGACCCGGCACTCGGTGTGCGTCTCGACGCCCAGGTCGCCCAGGTGGGACCGGAGCAGCGCCGCCGCGCCCGGGTCGAGCTGGCGCTCCATCAGGTGCTCGCCCTGGTGGGCGAGCACCACCCGGGCGCCGCGCCGGGCCAGGGCCCGGGCCGCCGAGACGCCGAGCAGCCCGCCGCCGATCACGACGGCCGGGGTGCCCTCGGCGGCCGCGCCGGCCAGCGCCAGGCAGTCGTCCAGCGTGCGGAACGCGTGGACGCCGTCCGGGAGTTCGCCCTCGCCCGGCCGGAACAGGCCGGGCAGCGGCGGCAGCACCGGGTTGGACCCGGTGGCCAGCACCAGCGCGTCGTAGGGCTCCAGCGAGCCGTCATCGCATACGACCACGCGCTCGGCGCGGTCCACGCGCACCACCCTGATCCCGGCCCGCCAGGCGACGGCGTCACCCGGGCGCGGCAGCTCGATCACCTCGGGCGCGTACCGCCCGGCCAGCACATCGGCCAGCAGAACGCGGTTGTACGCGGCGTGCGGCTCCTCGCCGAGCACGGTGACCGCGGGCCCGTCCGCGGCGCCGAGCTGCTGGGCGAGCCGGGCGCCGGCCATCCCGCCGCCGACGACCACCACACGCTTTTTCGATCCCATGCACTGAGGGTGCGGGGAGGCTGTTACCCGTCCGCATCACTGCCGTTTCTCATAGGCAACGCTGCCCTCAGCGCACCGGCCCGGCCGCTGTGAGCCCGCTACGCTGCGCCCGTGCCCGCGTGAGAGCAAGGAATGATCGTATGAACGAGGTGCGTACCGCCCACACCGCCGACCTGGACGCCGCCACGCTGGTCGCGGCGCACACCCTGCTGGACGACGCGTTCGAAGGGGATCTCACCGATCACGACTGGGAACACGCCCTCGGCGGCATACACGCGCTGGCCTTCGACGGCGACGAGCTGATCGGACACGCGTCGGTCGTCCAGCGCCGGATGCTGCACGCCGGGAGAGCGCTGCGCGCCGGCTACGTCGAGGGCGTCGCGGTCCACCCCGCCCACCGCCGCCGGGGCCTGGGCGCCGCGCTGATGACCGCGGTGGAACGGGTCATCCACCGCGCCTACGACCTGGGCGCGCTGTCCACGAGCGACGGCGGCCGGAGCCTGTACGCGGCACGCGGCTGGCTGGCCTGGCAGGGCCCGACGTTCGCACTGACCCCGCTGGGCATAGCCCGCACCGAGGAGGACGACGGCGGGGTGTACGTCCTCCCGGTGACCACCTCCCTGGCCCCGGCGGGCGAACTGGTCTGCGACTGGCGGGACGGGGACGTGTGGTGAGGCGCGCGGCGCGGGCCGTTCGTCACGGCGCGCGGTGGGCCGTCGCCTCGCAGGCGCCGGCGGCCTCCGCCAGCAGCTCCCGCAGGCACGTCGCGGTGTTGTCCTCCCCGCGCCATACCGATTCCGCCTCCTCGGTCTCCTGGCGAGAGGAGTCGGTCAGCACGCGCAGCACGTCCAGGCGTTCGCCTTCGCGGCCCACGTAGAGCCGGGAGTCGCTGAGCGGGAGAGCGCTCTCCGGTCCGTAGTCGAGCACGGTGACGAGCGGATCCTCCGACGCGCCCGGGTACTCCTCCGGCACGGCCGCGAACTCCTCCGGTACCAGCCCCTCGCACTTCCCCTCCGACAGCAACTGCTCCTCGGCCGACTTCGCCTCCGCCGCGGTGGCGAACGCCAGCGTCACAAAGGTGGCCACCGCGCCGCCGCGGCCCGTGTAGTACGACGCCTCGGCCCGCGCGCCGCTCGCCTCGGTGGTGGCCGCCAACCAGCCGCAGTGCGTGTACCAGGCGTCCATCGACGGCTGCACCGCCTCGGCGTGGGCGGGCTCCCAGAGCAGCTTCTCGTCCCAGGGCAGCGCGGTGGGGGGCGGCGGCGCCGGTTCGGTTTCGACGACGCCCGCGGGGGGCGACGCCTCGCCGCCGTCCGTTCCGTCCGGGAGGGCGAACCGCCACACCCCGGCCGCCGCGACGACCAGCGCCACCGCGGCGCCCGCGCGGAGCCGCCGGGCGCGCCGTCGCCCGGCCCGGCGCCGGGCGTCGCCGGGGCCGGCCAGGGTGACCGCGGGGTCCACCTCGTGGGTGAAGTCCCGCAGCCGCTCGTCCAACGGGTCGCTCATGGCTGTGAGACCCCCTCGGGGGACGTGGGGAACGCCGGGCGCCGGCGCGGCGCGCGGTCGTCGTCGAGCCGGCCCCGCAGGGCCTTCCGGGCGCGGCTGAGCCGGGTGCGCACGGCCGGCTCCGACACGCCCGTCTCCCGGGCCACTTGGGCGACGGGCAGGTCCAGCACATGGTGCAGCACCACGGCCACGCGCTGCTCGGCCGGCAGCTCCCGCAGAGCTGCGACCAGCGCCACATGGTCGGGCGCCAGTGACGGCACGGCCGGCGGCGGGCCGTGCCGGAGCTGGGCGCGCAGCCGGTTGCGGGCCTTGCGCCAGGTGCTGACGGCCAGCCGCACGGCGACGGTCCGCACCCAGGGCGCCGGGTCGCCCTCGGCGCTCAGCTTGTCCCAGCGCTGCCAGGCGCGGGCGAACGCCTCCTGCACCGCGTCCTCGGCGTCCGCGAGATCGCCGGTCAGGGCGTAGACGGCGGTGACCAGGCGGCGGGCGGTGGACGCGTAGAACGTCTCGTAGTCCCGCCACGCCTCCTCGGCCGGGCTCACCGGGCCCGCCCCGGCAGCCGGTTCAGCACCGCGGCCGGCACCCCGGGCACCCGCAGCGGCCGGGCGAGCGCGGCCAGCGACACCACCAGCGCCAGGCCGCCCAGTGCCAGCCCGGCCGCGTCCCCGGCCGGCCCGTCGCCCAGCGCGTTCCCGCACCACCGCGCCAGGCCCCAGCTCGCCAGCGCGCCCGGCGCCACCGCCGCCAGCACCCGCAGATGCGCGCCGCACGTCCCCGGCCAGCGGCCGATCCGCCGGACCAGCGCCGCTGTCGTGCACGCCAGGCCCACCGCGCAGGCCACCGCGTAGGCCCCGGCCATGCCGACCACCGCCCACCTGGCCGGCAGCACCGCGTAGCCGAGCAGCACCAGGCCGGTGCCCACGCCCGCGATGACCAGGTTCAGCAGGAACGGCGTGCGGGTGTCGCCGGTCGCGTAGAACGCGCGGGCCAGCAGGTACTGCGCGGCGAACGCGGGCAGCCCGGGGGCGAACGCCATCAGGATCCACGCCAGCGCGCGGGTGTCCGCCTCGTCCGTCTGGCCGTACTGGAAGACCACGCCGGTCAGTTGGGGGGCCAGCGCGAGGAAGGCGGCCGTCGCGGGCACCACGGCGACCGCGTTGCGCCGCAGCCCCCAGGCCAGGTCGTGGCCCACCGCCGCCAGGTCGTCCCGCGCGGCGGCGGCGCTCATCCGCGGCAGCAGGGCGGTGCCCAGCGAGACGGTGACCACCCCCTGGGGCACCACCCACAGCAGGTACGCGCCCGTGTAGGCGGCGAAGCCGACGCCGGCCGCCGCGCCCGCCGCCGCGGCGCGCACCCCGGCGGAGGTGGCCAGGCTGGTCACCACCCAGTACGCGGCCTGGTTGACCAGCACCAGCAGCACCGTCCACACGCCCGCCCGCAGCGGCGCGCCCAGCCCCGCGCCGCGCACGTCGAACCGCGGGCGCCAGCGGACCCCGGCCGACCGCAACACCGGTATCAGCGCGGCCACTTGGATCACCACCCCGGCCGTGCTGCCCAGGCCCAGCAGCAGCGCCTGCCCGTCGGTCACCTGCCCGGCCTCGCGCGCCTGCCCCGCGATCCCCAGGTAGAGCCCGAACACCCCGATGATCACGAGGTTGTTGAGCACCGGCGCCCACATCATCGCGCCGAACCGGCCGCGCGCGGTGAGGCTCTGGCCGAGCAGAGTGAACAGCCCGTAGGCCAGGATCTGCGGCAGGCAGTACCGGGCCAGCGCCACCGTCAAGTCCCGCTGCGCGCCGGTGAAGTCGGGCGCGTAGGCCGTCACCAGCCAGGGCGCGGCCGGCACGGCGACGGCGGTGAGCGCCAGCAGGCCGCCCGCGCAGACGGTGAGCAGCCGGTCGGAGTGCGCCCGGCCGCCGTCCGGGTGCTCCCGCGCGGCCCGCACCAGCTCGGGCACGAAGACCGCGTTGAGCGCGCCGCCGAGCAGCAGGAAGTAGACGATGTTGGGAACGGTGTTGGCGATCTGGTACGCGTCGCCCAGCAGCGTGGTGCCCAGGGCGGCCACCACGACGGCGCTGCGCACGAAGCCGGTGGCGCGCGAGACCAGCGACCCGGCGGCCATGACCGCGCTGCCCCGGCCGGGCGCGTCGCCGCCCGGGCGGTCGCTCCGTTCCCCGGCGGCGTTGCCGCCGGTCCTCAACTGCTCCACGAACAGGGGAGTCTGCCCGCTGGCCGGGCGCGCGGGGAAGCCGCGCGGCCTGTCGCGAATCTCATCGTCACCTCCCGGGGGTCCCGGGCGTGCAGGAGGCGAGTGGGTCCGTCCGGACCCTCCCCGGCCCCCGGAGGGAAGTGTCCCCGTTGACGACTCCGACGCCGCTTCGGCGGCCCCGTGAACTTGAGCCCGCCGCCCCGGCGTTGCGCGTGCTGTCCGCCGATGAGCACCTGGCGTTCCTGCGCGGCCGGCGGGCGTGGAGCGACGCCGGCCTGGGCCGGGTGAGCTTCCTCCAGACGCCCGCCTGGGGGCGGGTGAAGCACGGCTGGGCCGCCGAGAGCCTGGGCTGGTTCGACGAGTCGGGCGCGCCGGTCGGCGCCGCGCTGGTGCTGTACCGGATGCTGCCGGGCCTGCGGCGGTCGTTCGCCTACCTGCCCGAGGGGCCGGTCATCGACTGGTCGGCCCCGGACCTGGACCGGTGGCTGGCCCCGCTGCTGGACCGGCTGCGCCAGGCGGGCGCGTTCGCCGTCCGGCTCGGCCCGCCGCTGGCCTACCGCCGCTGGCACGCGGCCACCCTGAAGGCGGCGACCGGACCCGGCCGGAAGGTGGGCGACGTGCTGCCCGATCTGGTGGAGCCGCTGGGCGCGGCGGTCGCCGACCGGCTGCGGAACGCGGGCTGGCGGCGCTGCGGGGACGACGGCGGCGCGGCCGGCGACGCGCAGCCCCGGTTCGTCTTCGAGATCCCGCTGGCCGGCCGGTCCCCGGAGGCACTGTGGGCCGGCCTCAGCCAGGAGTGGCGGCGCAACGTCCGACGCGCCGCCCGGGCGGGCGTCGCCACCAGCCTGTCCGGCCCCGCCGAACTCCCCGCCTTCCACGCCCTGCTGGGCGTCACCGAACGCCGCGACGGCTTCCGGCTCGGCCGCTCCCTGGCGTACTACCAGCGGCAGTTCGAGATGCTGAACGCCCAGGAGCGCGGCTCCATGCGGCTGTATACGGCCGCCTGGAACGACGAGGTGCTCGCCGCGCACACTCTGCTGCGCTCCCCGGACGGCGCCCGCTTCTGGTACCAGACGGGCGGCTCGGCGGACCACCGGCGGCAGGTGCGGCCGAGCAACGCCCTTCAGTGGCGCATGATCAGCGACGCGCACGAGGAGGGCGCGTCGGTGTACGACATGCGCGGCGTGCCGGAGACGCTCGACCCGGACGACCGGCCGTTCGGGCTGACCCGCTGGAAGCTGGGCACCGGCGGGGACGTGGTGGAGATGCTCGGCGAGTGGGAGCTGCCGCTGAACGGCGCGGTGAACCGGGCCCTGCACCGGGCGATGCAGGGCTACTTGGCCCGTCGCTGAGCGCGGAGTCGTGTCGTTCAGCCCCGTCACGTCCGGCACCGACCTGCGCGGGACCGGCTCCGAGACCCAGGACCCCGTCCCAGTGAGCCGTTGGCGGGCCGGCCGGCCGCACCGGATCTGGCCCGCCGCTGAGCACCGGGGGCGTTCAGCCCCAGGCCCCGGACGCCGCCGCCGCGCGGGCGTAGTCACCGAAGTCCCGGGGCGGCCGGCCCAGGACGCGCGCCACATCGCCGGTCGGCGCACGCGCATACGCGTGCGTCTACGCGTGCGTTTACCCTCGCGCTCATGGACGCTCTCACCAGCCTGCTCGACGGGCCCCGCGCCCGGGGCGCGTTCCTGCTGCGCGCGATCCTCACCCCGCCCTGGGCCGTGCGGGTCCGGGACGAGGCGCCGCTGACCGTGCTGTGCGCCACGCGCGGCTCGGCCTGGATCCTGCCCGACGCGGCCGACGGGGAACGGATCGCGCTGGCGCCCGGCGACATCGCGGTGGTGCGCGGGCCCGACCCCTACACCGTGGCCGACGACCCGGCCACCGAGCCGGAGGCGGAGATCCGGCCCGGCGGGTGCGGCTTCGCCCCGGACGGCACCGACCTGTGCGAGGCCATGGACCTGGGCGTCCGCACCTGGGGAACCGATCCCGAGGGCCCCACCGAGCTGCTGATCGGGACCTACCGGCTGCCGCACGAGGTGGGCGGGCGGCTGTTCCGGGCGCTGCCGCCGGTCGCCGTGCTGCGCGCCGACGACTGGGAGTGCGGCCTGCTGCCGGTCTTCGCCGCCGAGATGGCCCGGGCCGACCCGGGCCAGGAGGTGGTGCTGGACCGCGTGCTGGACCTGCTGCTGATCTCGGTGCTGCGCGCCTGGTTCGCCCGGCCCGAGGCCGAGGCCCCCGCCTGGTACCGGGCGCACGGCGACCCCGTGGTGGGCCGGGCGCTGCGGCTGATCCACGACCACCCCGGGCACCCCTGGACCGTCTCCGCGCTGGCCGAGAAGGCGGGCGTCTCGCGGGCGGCGCTGGCACGCCGGTTCGCCGCGCTGGTCGGGGAGCCGCCGATGGCGTATCTGACGCGCTGGCGGCTGGACTTGGCGGCCGACCTGTTGCGCGAGCCGGACGTCACCGTGGAGTCGGTGGCGCGCCGGGTCGGCTACAGCACCGCGTTCGCGCTGAGCACCGCGTTCAAACGGGAGCGGGGGATCAGCCCGCGCGAGCACCGTTCCGGCTGAGCCGCCGCACCCCTGACTACGCGGGGTCGCGCACCCGGCGCGTGTCGTATACGACGACCGGTTCGGGGGTCGCGGTCACGGACGTCAGGACGAGGACCGAGTCGTCCAGCGCCGTCAGGCCGTGCCGCGCCTGGGGGATCCGCATCACCTGCCCGGCGTCCAGCTCGATGTCGCCGGCCGCCGAGCGCAGCCGGACCCGGCCGCGCAGCACGTGCAGGCTGGCCGCGGGCGGCGCGTTGTGCTCCTCCAGCTCGGCGCCCCCGACCAGGGCGATCACGCTCTGCCGCAACGGGCCGTCGTGCAGGAAGAGATGCGCGCTGCGGCCGTGTTCCGCCTGGCGGGCCAGGGCGAGGTGCTGCTCGGCGAGCAGGGTCAGGTCGTTCATGGCATCCATGCTGCCGGGTGCGGAGCCGACCGCAACCCGACTACTGGTCCGCCAGCTCGACCCGCACCGCGCACACCTTGAACTCCGGCATGCGGGACGTCGGGTCGAGCGCGGGGTTGGTGAGGTTGTTGGCGCGGCCCTCGCCCGGCCAGTGGAACGGCATGAACACCGTGTCGGGCCTGATGTCCGTGCTGATGCGGGCCGGTGCCACGGCCCGCCCGCGGCGCGAGATCACCGCGAGCCGGTCGCCCTCGGCGGCGCCGAGGCGTTCGGCCAGCCGCGGGTGGAGCTGGACGAACGGGCCGGGCGCCGCCGCGTTCAGCTCCCCGACACGGCGGGTCTGCGCGCCGGACTGGTACTGCGCGAGGACCCGGCCGGTGGTGAGGTACACCGGGTAGTCCGCGGTCGGCTCCTCCGCCGACGGCCGGTGGCTGACCGGCATGAACCGGGCCCGGCCGTCCGGGGTGGCGAAGCGGTCGAGGAACAGCCGGGGCGTGCCGGGGTGGACCGGCGCCGAGTGGTCGTTGGACGGGTCGTCGTCGGCCGCCGCCGTCCCGGCCGGCACCGGCGGCTCCGGGCAGGGCCAGAACACGCCGTCCTCGTCGGCTATCCGCCGGTAGGTGATGCCCGAGTAGTCGGCCTTGCCGCCCGCCGAGGCGCGGCGCAGCTCGTCGAAGACCTCCTCCGGGTCGGTGGGGAAGCCCTTCTCCCAGCCCAGCCGCGCGGCCAGCGCGTTCAGCACGGCCAGGTCGCTGCGGCAGCCGGCGGGCGGCTCCACGGCCTTGCGGCGCAGCAGCACCCGCCCCTCCAGGTTGGTGAGGGTGCCGGTCTCCTCCGCCCACTGCGTCACCGGCAGCACCACGTCCGCGAGCCGGGCGGACTCCGACAGCACCACGTCGCAGACCGCGAGGAAGTCCAGCGCCCGCAGGCGTTCCTCGACATGCGCGGCGCGCGGCGCGGAGACCACCGGATTGGAGGCCATCAGCAGCAACGCCCGTACCCCGTCCGGGGTATCGCGGCCCAGCGCGTCCAGCAGCTCGTAGGCGCTGCGGCCCGGGCCCGGCAGCACCTCGGGGTCCACGCCCCACACCCCGGCCACGTGCTCGCGCGCGGCCTGGTCGGCCAGCATGCGGTAGCCGGGCAACTGGTCCGCCTTCTGGCCGTGCTCGCGCCCGCCCTGCCCGTTGCCCTGCCCGGTCAGGCAGCCGTAGCCGGACAGCGGGCGGCCGGCGCGGCCGGTGGCCAGGCACAGGTTGATCCAGGCGCCGACGGTGTCGGTGCCCTTCGACTGCTGCTCGGGGCCGCGCGCGGTCAGCACCATCGCCGCCTCCGGCTCGCAGAACATCCGCACGGCCGCGCGCAACTGCGGCACCGGCACGCCGGTGACGCGTTCGACCAGCTCCGGCCAGTGCGCCATGGCCGCGGCGCGGGCCTGCTCCCAGCCGGTGGTGCGCTCGGCGACGAACGCCTCGTCCACCCGGCCCTCCGCCACCACCAGGTGCAGCAGGCCCAGCGCCAGCGCCAGGTCGGTGCCCGGCCGGGGCGCGAGGTGCAGATCGGCCTGCTCGGCGGTGCGGGTGCGGCGCGGGTCGACGACGATGAGCGTGCCGCCGTTCTCCCGCAGCTCGGTGAAGTAGCGCAGCGCGGGCGGCATGGTCTCGGCGAGGTTGGAGCCGACGAGGATCACACAGCCGGTGCGCGGGATGTCGGCCAGCGGGAACGGCAGCCCCCGGTCCAGTCCGAACGCGCGGGTGCCGGCCGCCGCGGCGGAGGACATGCAGAACCGGCCGTTGTAGTCGATCTGCGAGCTGCCCAGCACCAGGCGCGTGAACTTGCCGAGCGTGTACGCCTTCTCGTTGGTCAGCCCGCCGCCGCCGAACACCCCGACGGCGTCCGGGCCGTGGGTCTCCCGGGTGGATTTGAGGCCCGCGGCGATCCGGTCCAGGGCCTCGTCCCAGGTCGCCGGCTCCAGCTCGCCCGAGCGGTCCCGGCGGACCAGCGGCTCGGTCAGCCGCACCCCGCCGGCCAGCACCTCGGGGGCGGTGCGGCCCTTGCCGCACAGCGCGCCGCGGTTGACCGGGAACGCGGTGCGCTCCTCCACCTCCAGGCCCCCGGGCGCGGTCGGCAGCGGGCGCAGCCGCATCCCGCATTGCAGGGCGCAGTACGGGCAGTGGGTGTCCGTGGCGGCGGCGGTCTCAGCGGTCATGCGGCCATGATGCTTCGCGCGTGTTACACAACGGGGCCCGCCGCGTTACCCGGCCGGGGCGGCGGTCTCAACCCGGCGCGAGCGGGCCCGTGAGGAACGGGGCGGCCACACGTGACACCGGCGCAACACGGTGGCAACGCGCCGGGCGCAGGCTGGCCGCATGAGCGCAGCCCTCACCACCGCAGCCCCGACGCTGGTCGCCGTCGCCCACGGGTCCCCCGACCCCCGGGCCGCCGGGGCCGTCACCGCGCTGATCCGGCTCGTCCGGGCCCTGCGGCCCGGGCTGCGCGTGGAACTGGGCCACCTGGAGACCGACGAGCCGCTGCTGGCCGACACGCTCGCCGGGCTGCGCGGCCGGGCCGTCCTGGTGCCGCTGCTGTTCAGCCGCGGCTACCACGTGAAGCACGACATCCCGTCCGTACTGGCCCGCTTCGCCCCGCACCTGGACGCGGTGACCGCCGGCTGCCTGGGCCCGCACCCGCTGCTGGCCGAGGCGCTGCACAGCCGCCTCGCCGAGGCCGGGTACCGGCGCGGCTCGGCCGTCGTGCTGGCCGCGGCCGGCTCGCTGGACCCCGAGTCGGCGGCCGGCACCCAGTACACCGCGAACATGCTCTCCGCCCGGCTCGGCGGCGTCCCCGTGCTGCCCGCCTACGCCTCGGCGGCCAGGCCCACGGTGCCGGAGGCCATCGAGGGCCTGCGCGAGGCCGGCCACCGGGAGATATCCGTGGCCTCGTGCTTCGTGGCCCCCGGACTGTTCCACACCCGCTGCGCCGAGGCCGCGCCCGGTGTGGTGGCCGCCCCGCTGGGCAGCCACCCGGCGCTCGCCCGGCTGCTGCTGCACCGCTACGACCAGGCGCTGGGCGTGCGCACCCAGCCCTACCCGGGCGCCGCCCTCGCCGTCACGGCGTAACGTTCCGGCGCCGGGGTTCTCGCGCCAGGGTCCTATCGTCGAGGCATGCACGCCGCCGCCGGCCATGACGAGGCCGCCGCAGAACGTTTCGACCCCGAGCCCGACAAGCGGCCCGGCCGCACCGCCTTCCAGCGCGACCGCGCCCGGGTGCAGCACTCCGCCGCGCTGCGCCGCCTGGCCGGCAAGACGCAGGTCGTCACCCCCGACGCGCCGGCGGCCGACGCCGCCCCCCGCACCCGGCTGACCCACTCCCTGGAGTGCGCCCAGATCGGCCGCGATCTCGGCGCCGCGTTCGGCTGCGACCCCGACATCGTGGAGGCCGCCTGCCTCGCCCACGACCTGGGCCACCCGCCGTTCGGCCACAACGGGGAACGCGTGCTGGCCGTCATCGCCGAGCCCTGCGGCGGGTTCGAGGGCAACGCCCAGTCGCTGCGGCTGCTCACCCGCCTGGAGCCCAAGCGCTTCGCCCACACCGACGGCCGGTCCGTCGGGCTCAACCTGACCCGCGCCACCCTGGACGCCGCCACCAAATACCCCTGGCCGCGCGGCGGTCACCCCACCGAGCCCGCCTCCCCGAAGTTCGGCGTCTACGCCGACGACATGCCCGTCTTCACCTGGCTGCGGCAGGACGCGCCCGGCGCCCGCCGCTGCTTCGAGGCCCAGGTCATGGACTGGGCCGACGACGTCGCCTACTCCGTGCACGACCTGGAGGACGGGCTGCACGCCGGCCACCTGGACCCGGCCGCGCTGCGGGCCGGCCCGGAGCGGGAGGAGGTGTTCGCCGTCGCCGCCGAACGCTACGCGCCGCCCGGCACCGGACCCGCCGAACTGGCCGCCGCCCTGGACCGGTTGCGCGCCCAGGAGTGGTGGCCGCACACCTACGACGGCGGCGCGCCCGCCCAGGCCCGGCTGAAGGACGCCACGAGCCAGCTCATCGGCCGGTTCTGCCTGGCCGCCGAGCGCGCCACCCGCGAACGGTTCGGGCCCGGCCCGCTGCGCCGGTACGCCGCCGAGCTGGTGCTGCCGCCGGAGACCCGGCTGGAGTGCGACGTCCTCAAGGCCGTCGCCCACGTCCACGTCGTGCGGCGCCCCGACCAGGAGCGGCTGCGCGCCCGGCAGCGCGCGATGCTGACCGAGCTCGGCGACGCGCTCGCCGCCCGCGCCCCCGACGGGCTCGACCCGCAGTACCGGGCGCTGTTCGAGACCGCGCCGGACGACGCCGCGCGGCTGCGGGTGATCGTCGACCAGCTCGCCGCGCTCACCGACGCCGCGGCCCGCTCGCTGCATGCCCGCCTCGTCCCCGTCCACCGGCCGAGAGGTTGACCTGCCCGGCGTTGACCTGCCCCCTTCCGGCCGGGCGCCCGGTGGGGCAGGCTCCTTCCGGACGGGGAACCTGATCAGGAGGACTTGCGTGGACGCCACACACCGGACGTTCGTCATCATCGGCGGCGGACTGGCCGGGGCCAAAGCTGCCCAGACCCTGCGCGAGGAGGGCTTCGCCGGCCGGGTGATCCTCATCGGCGACGAGCACGAACAGCCCTACGAGCGCCCCCCGCTGTCCAAGGACTATCTGACCGGCCGGGCCGAACGCGACAGCGTCTTCGTGCACGACCCCGCCTGGTACGCCCACCACCGCATCGAACTGCACCTCGGCCAGCCCGCCGTGGCCGTCGACCGCGACAGACGCGAGGTACGGCTCGGCGACGGCACCCGCGTCCCCTACGACGCGCTGCTGCTCGCCACCGGCGCCGAGCCCCGCCGGCTGGGCATACCCGGCACCGAGCTGGCCGGCGTTCACCACCTGCGCCGCCTCGCCCACTCCGACCACCTGCGCGGCGTGCTGACCAGCCGCGCCCCGGCCGGCGAACCGCTGGTGATCGCCGGCGCCGGCTGGATCGGCCTGGAGGTCGCCGCCGCGGCCCGCGCCCTGGGCACCGAGGTCGTCGTCGTGGAGCCCGAGGCCACTCCGCTGCACGCGGTGCTCGGCCCCGAGGTGGGCGAGGTGTTCACCGCGCTGCACCACGAGCACGGCGTCACGTTCCACTTCGGCACCCGGCTGGCCGCCATCACCGGCCGGGACGGCATGGTCGCCGGCGTGCGCACCGAGGACGGCCGCGAACTCCCCGCCCGCGCCGTGCTCGCCGCGATCGGCGCCCGGCCGCGCGCCGCGCTCGCCGAGCACGCCGGCCTCGACCTGGCCCCGTCCGGCGGCATAGCGGTGGACTCCGCGCTGCGCACCAGCGACCCCGCGATCTTCGCCGCCGGGGACGTCGCCTCCGTCGCCGCGCCGGACACCGGCGCCCGCCGCCGCGTGGAGCACTGGGCCAACGCCCTGAACTCCGGCCCGGCCGCCGCCCGCGCCATGCTGGGCCAGGAGATCTCCTACGACCGGGTGCCGTACTTCTTCTCCGACCAGTACGACGTCGGCCTCGAATACTCCGGCTGGGCCCCGCCCGGCACCTACGACCGCGTGGTCTTCCGGGGCGACGTCGCCAAGCGCGCGTTCATCGCGTTCTGGCTGCGGGAGAACCGGGTGCTCGCCGGCCTCAACATGAACGTCTGGGACGTCACCGACGCCATCCAGCACCTGGTCAGGACCGGCACCCCCGTGGACCCCGACGCGCTCGCCGACCGAGGCACCCCACTGCCCACTCCGGCCGCCAGCTAGCGCCTGCCCGATATGTCCGCGTTATGGTGATGGGTGCGGGGGCAGCCGAGCCGGAGCCGGAGGGAGCCAGGTGCCGACCGACAAGCCGCGCCCGCAGACCGTGACCGCCCTGGTCCGCGCGGCCACCGCTGCCCCCTCCCTGCACAACGCCCAGCCCTGGCGGTTCCGCTACACCCGGGACAGCGCCCTCTTCCAGATCCGCGCCGCCCTCGACCGCTGTCTGCCGCACTCCGACCCGCACGGCCGCGCCCTCCACATGGGCTGCGGCGCGGCCCTGCTCAACCTGCGCGTCGCCGCGGCCCACGCCGGCTGGCGGCCGGTCACCCGGCTGCTGCCCGACCCCCACGACCCCCGGCTGCTGGCCACCGTCCGCCTCGAACGCGCCGACGGCGACCCCGACCTGGCCGCCCTCCACCCCGCGATCCGCCGCCGCCGCACCAGCCGCCTGCCGTTCTCCGAGAAACGCGTCGCCGACCCGGTCCGCGCCGCCCTGCGCGAGGCGGCCGAGAGCGAGGGCGCCCAGTTGCACTACCCCTCCGCCTGGCACGTCCGCACGGTGCTGGACCTGGTCCACGACGCCGAGGGCCGCGACCACGCCGACCCCGGCCGCGCCGCCGAACTGGCCGAGTGGACCGATCCCGAACGCACCCCCGACGGCCACGACTTCGCCGGCCGCATGACCCCGGCCGAACGCACCCCCGGCGAATCCCCGTTCGAACAGGAGCCACAGCTCGCGCTGCTGGGCACCGCCGAGGACCGCCCCACCGACTGGCTCCGGGCCGGCCAGGCGATGGAACGGGTCCTGCTGGTGGCCACCCGCCGCGGCGTCTCGGCCGGCCTCAGCTCGGCCCCCGTCGACTGGTCCGACGCCCGCTGGGCGGACCGCGATCCGATGTCCCCGATGGGCCAGGTCCACGTAGTCCTCCGCCTGGGCTACGGCCCCCGCGCCCCAGCCACCCCCCGCCGCCCGGTGGCCCAGGTGCTTCAGGTGGAGTGAGCGGGGCCGCCCCCGGACCGGCCGGGCCGCCGGCGCCGCCTACCCTGGCCGGCATGACCATCCGCACCGCCCTCGTTCCCCTGTCCGAGATAGTCGCGCTGCGGCACCGGATTCTGCGCCCCGGACTGCCGCTCGAATCCGCCGCGTTCGCCGAGGACGACCGGCCGGAAACGTTCCATGTGGCCGCCTATGACGGCGACGGCACCGAGGCGCTGGGCTGCATCACCGTCTTCCCTGACCTGATGACCGGTGCCGAGGGGGCCGTCGCCTACCGCTTCCGGGGCATGGCCACCGCCGAGGGCGCCCGCGGGCGGGGCTTCGGCGCCGCCGTGCTGGAGGCCGCCACCGCCGAGGCGGCGGCGCGCGGGGCGGAGCTCATGTGGTGCAACGGGCGGTCGGTGGCCCGGGGCTTCTACGAGCGGCAGGGCTACGCCGTGCAGGGGGAGGAGTTCCAGATCGAGGGTGTCGGGCCGCACTACGTCTTCGCCCGGAAAATTTCCCTATAAGGGACTAAATTGCTCATGTCGTCCCCGGGGGCCGAGGAAGGTGACTGAGCGATGGCCAAGCAGACCGTGGCGGAACAGTTCGTCGACATCCTTGCCAAGTCCGGCGTGCGCCGCCTCTACGGGGTCGTCGGCGACAGCCTCAACCCCGTCGTGGACGCCGTCCGCCGGCACCGCGAGATGGCGTGGGTCCAGGTCCGGCACGAGGAGACGGCCGCCTTCGCCGCCGGGGCCGAGGCGCAGGTCGCCGGCCGGCTCGCCGCCTGCGCGGGGTCCTGCGGTCCGGGCAATCTGCACCTCATCAACGGCCTCTACGACGCGCACCGTTCGATGGCGCCCGTCCTCGCGCTGGCCTCCCACATCCCCAGCTCCGAGATCGGCAGCGGCTACTTCCAGGAGACCCACCCCGACCAGCTCTTCCAGGAGTGCAGCCACTACTGCGAGCTGATCTCCAACCGCCAGCAGATGCCCCGCGTGCTCCAGACCGCCATCCAGCACGCCATCGGCCGCGGCGGCGTCAGCGTCGTCGCCCTGCCCGGCGACATCGCCGCCCAGCAGATCCACGAGCGCGCCGAGGAACACGCCCTGGTCACCACGCGGCCGGCCGTGCGGCCCTCGGACTCCGACATCGAGAAGCTGGCCCGGATGGTGGACACCGCCAAACGCGTCACGCTGTTCTGCGGCAGCGGCACGGCGGGGGCGCACGCCGAGGTCATGCGCTTCGCCGAACGCGTCAAGGCGCCCATCGGTCACGCCCTGCGCGGCAAGGAGTGGATCCAGTACGACAACCCGTTCGACGTCGGCATGAGCGGCCTGCTCGGCTATGGCGCCGCCTATGACGCGACCCACGAGTGCGACCTGCTGATCCTGCTCGGCACCGACTTCCCCTACAACGCGTTCCTGCCGGACGACGTGAGCATCGTCCAGGTCGACGTCCGCCCCGAGCATCTCGGCCGCCGCTCCAAGCTCGACCTCGCCGTGTGGGGCGACGTGCGCGAGACGCTGCGCTGCCTGACCCCGCTGGTCACCGAGAAGACCGACCGCCGCTTCCTGGACCGGATGCTGAAGAAGCACGCCGACGCGCTGGAGGGCGTCGTCCACGCCTACACCCGCAAGGTGGAGAAGCGCACGCCGATCCACCCGGAGTTCGTCGCGGCGGTGCTGGACGAGGAGGCCGCCGAGGACGCGGTGTTCACCGTGGACACCGGCATGAACAACGTCTGGGCCGCGCGGTACCTCACACCCAACGGCCGCCGCCGGGTGATCGGTTCGTTCAGCCACGGCTCGATGGCCAACGCGCTGCCGCAGGCGATCGGCGCCCAGTTCACCGACCGCGGCCGGCAGGTCGTCGCCATGTCGGGCGACGGCGGATTCGCCATGCTGATGGGCGACTTCCTCACCCTCGTCCAGTACGACCTGCCAGTGAAGGTCGTCGTCTTCAACAACTCCTCCATGGGGATGGTGGAGTTGGAGATGCTGGTCTCGGGCCTGCCCGCCCACGGCACCACCAACCACGACTCCGACTTCGCCGCCATCGCCCGCGCCGCCGGGGCGCACGGCATCCGCGTCGAGAAGCCGAAGGACCTGCGCGGCGCGCTGCGCGAGGCGTTCCGCCACCGGGGTCCGGTGCTGGTGGACGTCGTCACCGATCCCAACGCGCTGTCCATCCCGCCCAAGATCAAGGCCGAGATGGTCACGGGCTTCGCGTTGTCCGCCAGCCGGATGGTCCTGGAGGGCGGCGTCGGCCGCATGGTCCAGATGGCCCGTTCCAACCTGCGCAACGTCCCCCGGCCGTGACAGCGGGGCCCGGAGCCTGCGCCCGCCCGGGTCACTCACGCGGGTGAGCCGGAGGCGAGGGGGCCGGGGGTGACAGCGACCCGGGCTAGCGTGAGGATGGACAGCAGACGATCTATGGCACGCAGGAGACCGCGGTGAGCGTGATGGCGATGGAGCGGCCGACGACGATAGAGGGCCCCAACCCCGGGGAGTTCGAGGATCTCCTCCGGGAGCTGCTGGAAATGAACACGTCCGCCGGCTACAAGGCCGAGATCATCGGGGGAAAGATCGTCGTGTCGCCGTGGCAGCGGCCTTACTACAAGCGCGCGCTGAAGCTGCTGCAGCAGCGTCTCGCTCCGCATGTCCCGGCGGGGCACGACGCGTCCGTCGGGCCGTTTCTCTTCGCCTTTCCCGCCGCCAAGCGGGCTTTCGGCCCGGATCTGCACGTGGCCGACGAGGCCGCCTTCGAGCAGACGCGCGGCGCGGTGGCCGGGGCCGCGCTGTCGTTGGTCGCCGAGATGACGTCGGAATCCACGAGGGACGCCGACTGGGAGGACAAGCTCGCCGTCTACGGTCGCAACGTGCCCGTGTACCTGCTGGTGGACATGCAGACTCAAGAGATCACGGCCTTCTGGCGGCCGTCCCCGAACGGCTACCGGGCCCGGCGCACGGTGTCGTTCGGGGAGGCGTTGCCCATTCCCGAGCCGTTCGGTTTTGAGTTGGACACCACGGGCTTCGAGCCGCCCGGGTTCGAGACCGAGTGAGAACCGCCGGCCCGCGGTGGGGCCGTGGGCCGGCGGTGGGGGCGGGACCGTCAGTTGAGGACGATGACCGGGGTCGGGTTGCTGCCCGTGTAGGTGGCGTTGAAGCCGAACGTGACCGAGCCGCCGTCCGGAACGGTGCCGTTCCAGCCGCTGTCCCGACACGTCACCGTGGTGCCCTGCTGGGTGCAGGTGGAGTTCCACGCCTGGCTCAGCCGCTGGTTGCCCGAGAAGGTCCAGCTCACGGTCCAGCCGCTGAGCGAGTCGCCGTCACAGGTGATGGTCACCTCGCCCGTGAAGCCGCTGCCCCAGTCGTTGATCACGCGGTACTCGGCCGTGCAGCCGCCGCCGGTGCCGCCGTCCGTCGTCCCGCCGTCGGCGCTGCCGCCGATGGTGGCGCCGCCGTCCGTTGCTCCGCCGTCGGTCGTCCCGCCGTCCGTCTCGCCACCGACCGTGGCGCCGCCGTCCGTCTCGCCGCCGTCGCCCGCGTTGAGCGCCAGCTCATAGGCGACCTGCGCGGAGAACTGGCCCGCCGCGGCGGCGCAGCCGTCCGCCTCGCCCGGGGGCTTGACCCACAGGAAGGCGTCGATCTGCGAGTCGCCGGTGTTGGCGGTGGGCGCCCGGCCCAGGCCGCGGCCCGGCGGGTCGCACCACTCGCTGTCCGCGGCCGGGCCCCGGCCGTTGCGGCTGGTGTCGATCACCGCGCCGAGGTCGGCGTCGCCCAACTGCCCGAGCACCGCCTTCGCGTAAACGACCTCGTCGGAGGTGGTCCGGTAGTTGGACACGTTGCTGACGATGCCGTCGCCGTTCGTCGTCACCCCGGCCGCGCGCAGCCGGCTCGCCATGGCCGACGGGCTGTGCCACGCGGAGTGGCCGGCGTCGTAGTAGACCCGCGCGTTGGGGTTGGCGGCGTGGATCACGGAACCGGCGCGGGACAGCGACGCGTTGCGCCCGGCCAACTGCGAGCTGTCCAGGCAGGTGGTCAGCGCCAGCGAGTCGGGCTCCAGGATGACCACGACGGGGTCGTCGCCGAGCCCCGCGGCGAAGCCGTCGATCCAGCGGTCATAGGCGGCGTGGTCCGGGGCACCACCGGAGGACGCGCCGCCGCAGTCGCGGTACGGCAACTGGTAGACCACCAGCACCGGGGTCCGGCCGGCGGCCGCCGCCGGATCGGTGACCGCCCGCACATCCGCGGTGACCGTAGACGGCCGGTAGCTGGAGAACCAGATGCCCTGCGGGCGGCTGTCGATCACCTGGCTGATCACCGCGTGCCGGGAGTCGCCCTGGTTCGCGGCCGTCCACCGCGCGACCTGGGAGTTCGGGTCCCGGTAGAAGCTGGTCCCGGACGGCAGATCGGCCGCGGCCTGCTGCGGCAGGGCCAGCGTCAGCACGCCCGCGAGCAGGACGAGCACGCCGCCGACCACGACGGACAGCCGTCTTCGGAGTGACAGATACGGATTACGGCTCACAATCCACTCTCCACACAGTATGGGGGTGTGGGAGCGCTCCCAAGCCGCGAGGGTACCGGCAGGCTTTCATCGTGTAAACGAATCCGACATGACTCCTTCACGGGACACCCGCACCGGGTGCCCGACGGATCCGGGTGAGCGCCCGGCGGGCCTGTCGGGGGGCCGCCGTAGACTTCTGGCGTGGCGGGCAGGATCAACGACGAGGACGTGAAGGCGGTGCGGGACGCGGTCCCGATCGACGCCGTCGTGTCCGAGTACCTCCAGCTCCGCCCCGCGGGCGGGGGCAATCTCAAGGGGCTGTGCCCGTTCCACGACGAGAAGTCGCCCTCGTTCCACGTCAGTCCGAGCAAGGGCCTCTACCACTGCCTGGCCGGGGAGACGCGTGTGCTCACCTGGGAGGGGGTGAAGCCCATCCGTGAGCTGGCCGGTGGCACCCATCGCGTCCTTACGCGCAATGGCAACTGGTACGAGGCGCCGTTCCGGTCATTTGGTGTGCAGCGCTTGATGAAGATCACGATCGGGCGGAATCATCAGACGAAGATCATCCACGCGACGCCGGAGCATCGATGGTTCGTGTGGTCGGGACGGAGCCGGTACAAGGTCAGCGAGTGTGTCACCAGCGAACTGAAGCCCGGTCGCCGGCTGAGTTATGTTTTCCCTGGTTCGCGCGTCAAGCAGACGACGCCTTCGCCTTTCGGGATCGCGCACGGCATCACGTTCGGTGACGGTACGCTGAACGGCACCGGATCGATGGCTCAGCTCGATCCGGTCAAGGATGGCGAGCTGTTGAAGTACTTCCATCTCAGCGACCAGGTGCACACCGAGCGGCAGATCCGCATCCACCACCTTCCCAAGTTCTTCAAGTCGCCGCCGCCACTGAGCGAATCAGTCCCCTACCTCTACGGCTGGCTGGCCGGCTATGTCGCCGCCGACGGCCATGTGGCGAAGGACGGGACAGTGATGCTGAACAGTGCCGACCGGGACACGCTGGAATACGTACGCACCGTCTGCACACGACTGGGGATCGGCACCTACGGAATTACCGAGCAGGTAAGGGAAGGGTTTCCTGGCCGGGAGCCCAGCTCTCTTTTCCGCGTTCACTTCGTCAATGAGGACCTGACGGAGGAATTCTTCGTCCACACCGAACACCGTAAGCGCTTCGCGGACGCCCGGAAGAGCTTCTCCCGTCGTGGCTGGGTGGTCAAAGCCGTTGAGGAAACGGAGCGTGTCGAGGAGGTGTTCTGCGCCACTGTGGAGCAGGGGCACGCCTTCGTCTTGGAGGACAACATCCTCACGGGCAACTGCTTCGGCTGCCAGGAGGGCGGGGACACCCTCGCCTTCGTGATGAAGATGGAGCACCTGTCGTTCTCCGAGGCCGTGGAGCGGCTGGCCGCCCAGGCCGGGATCACGCTGCGGTACGAGCAGGGCGGGTACAGTCCGGGGCGGCTGCAGGGTGAGCGGACGCGGCTGATCGAGGCGCACAAGGTCGCCGCGCAGTTCTACGCCGAGCAGCTCGCCTCGCCGGAGGCCGAGATCGGGCGCCGCTTCCTGGCCGACCGGGGCTTCGACCAGGCCGCCGCCGAGCGGTTCGCCGTGGGGTACGCGCCGGCCGGGTGGGATCACCTGGTGCGGTTCCTGCGCGGACGCGGCTTCACCGACCGGGAGTTGCTGACCTCGGGCATCGCGCAGGACGGGCGGCGCGGGCCCATCGACCGGTTCCGCGGCCGGCTGATCTGGCCGATCCGGGACATCACGGGCGAGGTCGTCGGCTTCGGCGCCCGCAAGCTGCGCGACGACGACAACGGGCCGAAGTATCTCAACACCCCCGAGACGCCCATCTACCGCAAGTCCCAGGTGCTGTACGGCATCGACCTGGCCAAGCGCGACATCGCCAAGGACAACCGGGCGGTGGTCGTCGAGGGGTACACCGACGTCATGGCCTGCCATCTCGCGGGCGTGACCACCGCGATCGCGACCTGCGGCACCGCGTTCGGCGGCGAGCACGTCAAAATCCTGCGCCGGGTGCTGATGGACAGCTCCAGTTCGCACAGCGCGGGCGAGGTCGTCTTCACCTTTGACGGCGACTCCGCCGGGCAGAAGGCGGCGCTGCGGGCGTTCGAGGACGATCAGAAGTTCGTCGCCCGCACCTGGATCGCGGTCTCGCCGGGCGGGATGGACCCGTGCGAGCTGCGGATCGCCAAGGGCGACGAGGCCGTGCGCGAGCTGATCGATTCCCGGACGCCGCTGTTCCAGTTCGCGATCGAGTCGGTCGTCAGACAGCACAACGTGGACACGGCGGAGGGCCGTTCGGCGGCGCTGGACTTCGCGGCGCCGATCATCGCGCAGATCAAGGACGCCTCCATCCGGCGCGACTACGCCGTGCGGCTCGCCGGGCTGCTGGGCATCCTGGACGAGGGTTTCGTCGTGCGCCGGATCAGCCAGGTGAACCAGTGGGGGCGGGAGCGGCAGCGCGCCGCCGGGGCGCCCGCGCCGGCCGGCACCCGCGTCCGGTCGTCCGCCGCAGCGCCCGTCGCCCCGAGCGCGCCGGCGCCACGTCCCGCCGGGCCGCCGCTGAATCTGCGCAGCCCGGCGTTCCTGGAGGAGCGCGAGCTGCTGAAGCTGGCGCTCCAGTTCCCGGCGCTGGTCTCACCGGCGTTCGACGCCTATGGCGAGGACGAGTTCACGGCGGCGCCCTACGCGGTGGTCCGCCGCGCCATCGGGGAGGCGGGCGGCGCGGGGGCGGCCGACGACGGCTATCTGGAGCGGGTGGCCGAGGCCGCGCCGGACGACGGAGTGCGCACGCTCATCAGGGAGTTGGCCGTCGAGCCGTTGAACATGCCGCGCCGTCGGCAGCAGGAGGCCGACGTGTACGCCGGGCGGCGGCTGGTCCAGGTCCGGCTGGCCGCGGTGGACCGGCGCATCCGGGAGCTGGAGTCGGCCGCGCGGCGTGCCGAGGCCCAGCACGGGAACACGCGGGCGGCCGAGGTGCGCCAGGAGCTGTGGGCCCTGGAGCAGTACCGCACGGCCTTGAAGGAGCGGGGCGTCGCTGCGCTCTACTCGTAGGACCGGGCGTAGGCGTGCGTAGGCGCGTGGGGGCGCTTATGGGCGATTTGCGGGCGCGTTCGTGACCGTCGGACGTTGATTCTGTGTAACGCCGAGGCAGTTGGGCAAAGGCACTGTGTAGTCGCCGCTGTGCAAAAAGTCCCCGCACGCATCTCGTGGCCGGAGCTCGCCGTACCCCACACTGGGGGCGGTGCCGCTCCTCCTCCCCGTCTCCGTCTCCCCACCTGCCGCGATTCTCAGGAGGCCGTTCCCGTGCAAACCCCGACCCTCCCCGCCACCAGTACGGCCCCGGCACCGCAGTCGGGGGTCACCCTACGGCCCGAGGGCAACGGGGCATCCAGCGACCTCTTCCGGCAGTACCTGCGCGAGATCGGTCGTATACCACTGCTGACGGCATCCGACGAGGTGGAGCTGGCCCGCCGGATCGAGGCGGGGCTCTTCGCGGAGGAGCGGCTGCTCAACGCGGACGGGATCGATGAGCAACTGGCGCTGGATCTGGACCGGTTGGTGGTGCGCGGCCGACTGGCGAAACGTCACCTCATCGAGGCCAACCTGCGGTTGGTCGTCTCCGTCGCCAAGCGCTACATCGGCCGGGGCCTGACCATGCTGGACCTGGTCCAGGAGGGGAACCTGGGACTGATCCGCGCGGTGGAGAAGTTCGACTACACGCGTGGCTTCAAGTTCTCGACGTACGCGACGTGGTGGATCAGACAGGCGATGTCGCGGGCGATCGCCGACCAGGCCCGGACCATCCGGGTGCCGGTGCACGTCGTCGAGCTGATCAACCGGGTCATCCGCGTGCAGCGCCGGGTCCTCCAGGAGCGCGGCTACGAGCCGACGTCCGAGGAGGTCGCGGTCCTGCTGGGCCTGACGCCGGCCCGGGTCAGCGAGATCCTGCGGCTGGCCCAGGACCCGGTCTCCCTGCAGGCCCCGATCGGCGACGAGGACGACGTCAACCTGGGCGATCTCATCGAGGACGCCGACATCCCCTCCCCGGCGGAGTCGGCCGCGTTCCTGCTGCTGCGCGAGCAGTTGGAGGCGGTGCTGTCCACGCTCGGCGACCGCGAGCGCCGGGTGGTGGAGCTGCGCTACGGCCTGGTCGACGGCCGCCCCCGCACCCTGGAGGAGATCGGCCGCCTGTTCGGCGTCACCCGTGAGCGGATCCGGCAGATCGAGCACAAGACGCTGGGCAAGCTGCGGGACCACGCTTACGCGGAACAGTTGCGCGGCTATCTGGACTGAGCGCATGAGCTCCTTCGGGGGCAGCGCAAGTGCGCCGGTGTGGGACAGGATCGACCCCCGAGTCTTCCTCCGCGACAGCGCCGGACTCTCCCGCGTACAGGCGGCCTTCCTGGCCGCCCACCACCTCCCCGAGGTCGATGTCCTTGCCGTGGGCACCGATGAACCCGCCCATTAGGCAGAACTGATCGGCGCTTTGGCGGGCGAGATCGACGAGCAGGCGATCCACCGGTACCGGAGCCTCCTCCGGGACCGGTCGCGCGGTCAGGCCGTCTGAAGCTCCGCGACGACCTGCTCCGCCATGCGGCGTGCGGGCTCAAGTCGAGGGTCCTCGGGATGGGCATCGGGCCCAAGGATCTTCGCGCACACGAACAGGGTCATCAGCTTGCCATCCCGGCTCTCAGAAGTCACGGCGCCGCTCGTGCCGTACGCGATCGGCCAGAGCCGGGACGGCGAGGGAGCTTCCCCACAGCGAGACGGAATCCAGACCCCGCTGCGCGTTTCCCCAGTCCTCCCAGTCGAATAGGCAGAACGTCGGCGCGGTCATGTTGGCCCAGTTCAGATCCGCGTGGGCCGGCACCCACCGCTCAACGGCCGTGTCGAAATCACTGGCGAACGCGCCACGGATGGACTCGGTGACGAGATTCTGCGTGATGGTGACGGCGTCCGGCGTGGCGGCGCGCCTCGTGTCCTGAGCCGCGAGCGTGTCCATTGAGGAGTTGAACGCCTGCCACCACTCATCCGGCAGCTTCGGGTCCTGGCTCAGGACGGCGGTGCCGATGGGAGTCCCTGGCAGGACCTCGGTCTCATCGGCCCTCCACATCACCGGCTCGTCCGCGTCCCGCCAGACCACACATCCCTGCCATGCGGGCTGGGCGATGCCCTCCAGACGTGCGGCGCACTCGGTGCCGTTCCAGCCTTGGACGCCGATCTTGTCGAGCCCTCGTCTCTCGATGCGTACCCATGTGTCCCGGCCCGTCCGCGCCCCAACCGAGCGGCGCTTGCGTACCACGGTGTCCCGGTCGAGGCGCACCTGAAGAGATCGCTCAACACGTTCAAGAACCTCATCAACGGGTTCAACCCGCAGGTCGACGACACGAGTCGCGGATGCCGAGAGCGCCATACGCGCGACCGTAGCACCGGGGCAGCCTGTGCAGGTCCGGCCCGGATCCAGGGGTCTTCCTCCGTTGTCGTCCGTCTCCCTCCGCCGTCCGGTAAGGTCACGTGGTGGCTGATGGTGACCGTCCCGCTACAAGAATGCGCCCTCGGTGAGTGCACCGGCCAGCAGGCCGCTGTCCCATGTGGGGGTTCGGGACGAGGAGACATATGACGTTCGAACCAAGTGAGTTGACCCCCGATCGGTCGGTGCGGCACTTCTACGGTGCCGATCTCCGCCGCCATCGCGCGAACGGGGACTGGTCGCTGGTGAAGCTGGCCGGTGAGGTGCCGTGCAGCAAGAGCCAGTTGGCCAGGATCGAAACGGCCGAGTCCACGGTCCCGCCGGGCCTGTCGGAGGAGTTCGACCGGGTCTTCGGCACGGACGGGCACTTCACGCGCCTCTACGCCCTGATGAAGCACGAGGTGCAACACCCGGACCAGTACCGGGAGTTCATGAAGCTGGAGGCCGAGGCCGAGTTCATCTCGTTCTACGCCGCGCACATCGTGCCGGGGCTGTTGCAGACCGAGGCGTATGCCAGGGAAGTGCTGAGCTGCGACCCTGAGACGCCGGACGACGAGGTGGAGACGCTGGTGCGGGCCCGGCTGAGCCGACAGGAGCGGCTGACGTCGGAGCGCCCGCCGTTCCACTGGACGGTGCTGGACGAGGCCGCCCTCCGGCGGCCGATCGGCGGTCCCGCGGCCATGCGCGAGCAGTTGGCCGCGCTGCTGCCCCTGGTTGACACCCGCACCACCAAGATTCAGGTGCTGCCGTTCGGGCATGGCGCGCATGCCCTGCTGGGCGGTTCGCTGACCCTGCTGAAGCTGCCCAACAGCCGTGATGTGGCATACGAGGAGGGCAACGAGACCAGCCGTCTCTACGAGGATTCGCAGCAGGTCGGCAAGTGGCAGCGACTGTACGATGACGTGCGGGCGTTCGCCCTGTCGCCCCGTGAATCGGCGGCGCTGATCGGCCAAATGATGGAGGAGCACGGATCATGCGATCCCTCGACCTGAGTGCCGCCGGGTGGCGGAAGTCCAGCTACAGCAACCCCAACGGCGGCGAGTGCGTCGAGGTCGCCGATGGCTTCCCCGGTGTGGTTCCGGTGCGGGACAGCAAGGCGCCGGGCCCGGTGCTGGTCGTTCCGGCCGGCGCCTGGCGGGAGTTCGTGGGCTACATCGCGCGTTGACACGCTCACCCCGGCCGCGGTGGGGTTAACCCCCGCCGTGGCCGACCGGGAAGCCCGATGGTGCGGCGCATGGTGCGTTCATAGGTTCACAGGTGATTGCCCCTGAACCGATGAGCCGTCAAAGGAGCACACCATGCGCCTCCGCCCCCTGATCGCGGCCTGCCTCGGCGTCGCGGGCCTCGCCGCGGCCGGCGCGGCCCCGGCCGCCCCGCCGTCCACCGGCCCTTCCGGCATCGGCTGGGAGGACTGCGGCGAGGGCCACGAGGAACTGGCGGCCGCCGGAGCCCAATGCGCCCTCATCACGGTGCCGTTGGACTACACGAACCCGGCAGGGGACACCGTTGGGATCGCCATCTCACGGATCCCCGCGGCGGATCAGGAGAACCGGCGCGGGATCCTGCTGGCCAACCCGGGCGGCCCGGGCGGACCTGGTCTGGACTACCCGCTCGCCCTGCGGCCCGCACTTGGCGACGTCGCCGACCGCTATGACCTCATCGGCTTCGATCCCCGCTTCATCGGTGAGAGCTCCCCCGTCACCTGCGCCCCGGCCGGTCCCCGGGCACCGATGACGGGCTCGCCGCGCGAGATCTTCGACGCGACGGTGCGCGGCGCCGCCGATCTCGCCGAGCGCTGCACCACGCCGGAGGGCAACGCCGAGCTGCTGGCACACGCCTCGACCCGGAACGTCGCCCGCGACATGGACTCGATCCGGGCCGCGCTCGGCGAGCCGGCCCTGTCCTACTACGGCGTCTCCTACGGCGCCGACCTGGGTGCCGTCTACACCCAGATGTTTCCGGAGCGGGCCGACCGCATCGTTCTCGACAGCTCGACCGACCCTTCGCGCACCCAGTACCAGCTCTTCCAGGACGCGGGCCCGGCCGCCGAGGCGGGCCTGGACGAGTGGGCCCGCTGGACGGCGGCGCGCCACGCGGAGTACCGGCTCGGCCGCAGGGCCCACGAGGTGCGGGCGACCGTCGAGCGGCTGGTCGCCCGCGCGGAGCGGCGTCCGGTGGCCATCGGCGGCTACCAGGTGGATGCCACCCAGCTACGGCTGGTCCTACGGCAGTTGGTGCAGCACCAGGAGGACAACGCGGCGCTGGCCCGCGCCGTCCGAAACCTGGTGGACGCGGCGGCCGGACACCAGGTCGAGCCGGATCCGTTGCTCGACATGTGGCTGCGGGTGCTCAACTCGCCCGACCTCGACCCGGTCTTCGCCGCCCCGGCCTACACGTTCTGCGCGGACGGTGGCTGGCCCGCCGGCGGCTGGCCCGATGCCCCGGAGGACTACTGGCACGCCATCCGGGAAAGCCGCGCGGAACAGCCCGTCTTCGGTCCGCTGGCCAACGCCATCGGGCCCTGTCCGTTCTGGCCGGGCGAACCCCGTGAGCCGGGCACCGTGATCGCCAACGACACCCCGGTCCTGATGCTGCACGCGCTGCGGGACATCAACACCCCCTACCCGGGCGGCGTCGCGCTCCACGAGGCCCTGACCGGTTCCCGGCTGGTGACGGCGGACATCCGCAGCCATGGCGTCTACGGCCGTGGCGCGGAGGGCAAGACGCCCATCCCCTGTGTGGACGAGGCCGTCAACGACTACCTGGCGGGCGGCCGGCTGCCGGCCGAGGACACCTCCTGCCCCTGACGGCCTGACTCCAGCGACCGGCCAGGACTCTAGGGAAGGCGGGCCAGCAAGTGGGCGTCGAGGAAGCCCCGCTCGGAGGCCGGGTCGTGGAGCAGCCGGGCGAACGTGACGAGCCCGGCCCCGGCCAGCAGCTCGGCGAACCGGTCCACCGGCCAGCTATAGGCGGGCGTCACCTTGTGGTCGAAGCGGACCGGCTCCGGTCCGTCGGTCGCGAAGAACGAGACCAGGAGCAGGCCCTCCGGTGCCAGGACACGTACCTGCTCGGCGAGCAGCGCGGGCAATTCCCCAGGCGGGGTGTGGATCATCGAGTAATGGGCCAGCACGCCGCCGAGCGCGCCGTCCTCGACCGGCAGGGCCTCCATCCGCGCCTCGTCGAACCGCAGCGACGGATGGGCCCGCCGGGCGTGGTCGACCATGCCCGGGGAGAGGTCGAGCCCGAAGGCGTCCAGCCCGAGGTCGTGCAGCATGGCCGTCAGATGTCCGGGCCCGCAGCCGACGTCGGCTGCCCGCAGGTTCCCCGTCCCGCGCACCAACTCGGCGAAGGTGCCGATCATGTTCCGCGAGAACGGGTGCGTCTCCAATCGATCAGCGAACATCGACGCGTACAGCTCGACGACCCCGTCGTAGGCCGCCCTGGTCTCCTGCTGGTGATCCATCACGGGAAGGGAAGCTAACACCCGCGCACGTTCCCGGTTTCTCCGGGCTCGGTGCCGTCAACGCGTCCAGTCGGTGGCGACCCGGCCGTCGCGCTGTTCCACGTCGGTGCCCAGCCGCGCGCAGACGTCGATGAGGCGGCGGGCCGTCCAGTCCCAGTCGGGGGTGTCCGGGTCGGTGAGCCGCGTCCGGCAGTAGTCGAGGCTGAGGGGAACGGCCTCCGTCCGCCGCGGGCCGTTCTCGTCGAGGGCGACCAGCCACAGCAGGCTGCGGTCGTTGCGCAGGGCCGGGTGGATCGCGTAGTCGTCGATGAAGTCGCCCAGGTCGTACAGCACATGCCGGGTGTAGCCGTGGAAGACGTGCGCGGAGTGGCCCGCGATCAGGGTGGCGCCGGCGTCGAGCAGCGCGGGCGCGGCCCGGCGGACGTGGTCCACGGGTTCGCCGACTATGTTGGGGCCCCAGTGCACGGTGACCAGCACGATGTCGGTGTGTTCGCGCAGGTCGCGGATCTGCTCGGTGAGCCAGTCGGGGACCCCCTGCCCGAGGTCGGCGAAGGCCACGCCCGGCTTCCCGGGGCCCGCGGCGTACTCCGGCGGGTGGTCGGTGACGCCGAGCAGCCCGATCCGCAGGCCCCCCGCCGAAAGGAGGACGGGGGCGCGGGCCTGGTCCAGGTCGGCCCCCGCGCCGACCGTCTCGATGCCCGCGTCGGCGAGGTGCGACAGGGTGTCCAGCAGCGCCTCGGGGCCGTAGTCCAGGGCGTGGTTGTTGGCCAGCGTGACCGCGCGGACGCCCAGGTCCGCCAGCGCCTCGGCGGCGACCGGGGGCGCGCGGAAGTGGAACGGCTTGCCGGGGATGGGGATGGGCTCCCCCCGCGCCGAGACGCAGCACTCCAGGTTGAGCACGAACGCGTCGGCGTCCGCGACCGCCGCGCGGACCCCGCTGTCGAACAGCGGCTTCGGCCCGGTGCGCGGCAGCTCCTCGGCGACACCGCGGCCGAGCATGGTGTCGCCGGCCAGGGCCAGCGTGCAGCGGGGCGTCATGCCCGCCATCGTCGGCCGGGTGCCGCACCCCCGCAACCGGACGGCCGCCGGGCCCGCCGCTGACCGCACCCCGCGTGATCAACCCCGGCGCGGGGGCGCGGTGCTGTCGCGGACGACCAGTTCGGTGGCGAGTTCCACCCGGGTCTGACGCAGCGGTTCGCCCCCCGCCAGGGTGACCACCATGGCGGCGGCGGTGGCGGCCATCTCGGTGAGCGGCTGGCGGACCGTGGTCAGCGGCGGGATGGTCCACCGCGCCGGCGGCAGATCGTCGAACCCCACCACGCTCAGGTCGTCGGGGATGCGCAACCCGGCCTCGGCGGCGGCCCGGTACACGCCCAGCGCCTGCGCGTCGTTGCAGACGAACACGGCGGTGGGCGGGTCGGGCAGGGCCAGCAGTTCCCGCGTGCGGGTGAGGCCGCCCATGGTCTGGAAGTCCCCGACGCGCACGAGCGCCGGATCCATGGGAACGCCTGCGGCGTCCATCGCCGCGCGGTGGCCGTCCAGCCGGGCGCGGCTGGCCAGAGAGCTCTCCGGCCCGGTGATCACGGCGATGCGCCGGTGACCCAGCTCCAGCAGATGCCGGGTGGCCGCCAGCCCGCCGCCCCAGTTGCCCGCGCCGACCGACGGGGACGCGTGGGCCGGCTCCCCGCCGGGGTCGACGAGCACGAACGGGATGCCGCGGCTGCGGAGTTGGCCGCTCTGCGCGTCGGTGAGCCCCGCGAACACCGAGATGACGCCGGTCGGCCGACGCGCCAGCACCTCCTCCACCCAGCCCCGGCCGGGCGTGTCCTGGCCCTGGAGCTCGGACAGCACCACGGCCAGCCGGTGTTCGCGCGCCACCCGCTGGACGCCCTTGATGATCTCTATGGCGTACGTGTCCCGCATCTGCCGGAAAACGAGCTCCAGCAGGGCGGCCGGCGCGGCGGCCCGCCGCTTCTGCCGCAGATGGCCGTGCCGGTGGATGACGCCCTCGATGAGGGCGCGGGTCTCCGGCGCGACGTCCGCCCGGCCGTTGAGCACCTTGGAGACCGTCGTGACCGAGACCCCGGCGCGCTCGGCGATCTGCGCGGAGGTCAGCGGCCCGTCTGGGGTGTCGTCGGCGGGGCACATGCCGCGAGTGTAGTGGACCGATTCCGACCTTTTCGAAGGCCAAGACCCCTGCGGGGCCTGGTGCTTGATGGTCCCGGGCGCCGTTCGTGCCGGATCCGCCCGCCGAAAGTTTCGGGGCCCGAACGGTTTCAGAGCGCGTTGACGGCGGAGGGCGCGCGTTCCGCCCGGGCCAGGGTACGCAGCAGCGCGGCCTGCCCATGCCGGCGGGCGGCGAGTCGGCTCAGCAGCGTCAGCACGGGATCGAACGCGGCGGCCGGGATTTCCGGCGTCGCGATGCCCACGCTGACGGCCAAGTCGTCCAGATGCACGGCGAGTTCCATCATCCGGGTCACGAGGAAGTCGTCCAGGCTCAGCGCCCACCCCGTCTGGGGCATGAACACCACCCAGTCGTCCGGGACCGCCGGAAGGTCAACGCGCTGCCGGGCGAGCGCCGTTCGGGCCCGTTCCAGCAGGGCCGGCGCACCGTCCGAGGCGATGTTCTCGCCCTTCGCCCGAATGCCGGCGTTCACCTCGCCGTCGAGCGGCGCGCCGATCCAGGCGGCGCGGGCGTAGTGCTCAAGAAGCGGGATCGGCATGGCCGTTGAGGCGGGATCCTGAAGTGCGGGGTCCACGCTGACAATCTGGTAGGCGAGGTGCCCGGCCAGCCCGGCGACCGTGAACTCCGCGAGCGCACTGGGCCGTTCCCAGGAAGCGGCCACCTCCGGCGCCCCCAGCGAGGTCACCGCTTGAGCCGCGATGTCCAGATACGCGCCCGTGAGACTCATGGATCCCCCCAACGATCGACCGTTCTTCGAGTATGCGACCGGACCGGGGCGTTCCGCCCGTTTGCCCGCGCCGTAGGCTCACTGAGGAACACAGTACGGAAGAGAGGGCGTGGCCATGAGCGGAACGGTGACGGCCGTCAGCAGCAACGGCGAGTACTCGTTCACCAAGCCGAACCGGGACAGCATCACGCTGCTCGCCGGACTCGGCGTGGCGGGAGACGTCCACGCCGGGGCCACGGTCAAGCACCGTTCACGGGTCGCACAGGACCCCACCCAGCCGAACCTGCGCCAGGTCCACCTCATGCACCAAGAGCTCTTCGACGAGCTCGGCCGGGCCGGATTCCAGGTCCTGCCCGGTCAGCTCGGAGAAAACATCACGACGAGCGGCATCGACCTCCTCGGCCTGCCCACCGGCACCCTGCTGCACATCGGCGACACGGCGATCGTGGAGGTCACCGGCCTGCGCAACCCCTGCCACCAGATCGACAACTTCCAGCACGGTTTGCTGAAGCAGGTGGTGGGCCGCGACGAGTCCGGCAACGTCGTGCGGAAGGCCGGGATCATGAGCATCGTGATTCAAGGCGGCGAGATCCGCCCCGGCGACATGATCCGCGCAGAACTCCCGGCCGAGCCGCACCGGCCGCTGGACCGGGTCTGAATCCCAGCACGGTCAGATCCGTGACGGTCTCGCCGCCATCGGCGAGCATCACCGCCAGATCCGCGGCTGTCCGACCCCGGCTCATGCCCGGTCCCGCGCGGCCGCAGCGGCCTGAGACCGGCGGAGTACGCGGCGGTCAGGCCCTGCACAGCCGGGCGACCCGCAGCCCGTGCTCGGCGGCCTGCTCGTGCCCCACCCTCAGCGACTCCTCGGCCAGCCCTCGCAGCTCCGCCATCTCCGGATTCCAGAACGCGTGGGTCAGCTCCGCCTCGGCGACGTGCAGGTCGAGGCCGAAGACCTCGGCCAGGATCCTGCGCAGGTAGGGCGTGGCGTAGTCCCAGCCCTCCTTCGGGGTGCCGGGCCCGTAGCCGCCGCCCCGGCTCAACACCAGGACCGCCGGCTTGCCCTTGAGCGGCCAGTCACCGTGCACCCCCAGCCGGGGGTGATTCAGGATCAGGTCGAGCCAGGTCTTGACCTGCGCCGGGACATTCCAGTTGTACATCGGCACCGCGAACAGGAACGCGTCGGCGTCGAGCAGTTCCGCGCCGAGACGGTCGAGAAGCTCGCGCGCCTCGTCCGGGGCCGGTGCGGACGCGACCGCGTGACGTGTGTCCGGCGCATGCCGCAACGCGCGGTCGAGCGCTTGTTCCGCCAGGTCGTATTGGCGAGTCTGGGTCAGCAGGCGGCCGGTCATGGTCAGGGCACGCATGCGCAGCGCAGCCCCCTCTGGGGCAAAGTCCGCCAGAGCGTGCGTGTCCCGGATCAGGGCGGGGAGCAAAGTGGCCAGCTCGGTGAAGTTTCCACCCCGATAGCCCTGGGTCACGGCATCCACCGCCGCTTGGACTCCGCGCACCGTCGGAGCCTCGGCCACGTCGGTGGCGGTATCGGCAAGGGCGGCGCGAACGCCGTCCCACTGAGCCGTTGGCGCGGCGGCCGGGATTCCCGGACCCTGGGAGGCATCTCCTGCGACGAGGGCACTCGTGGTCGTATCGAGAACCCGGGCTAAACGGTGCAGAGTCTCCAGGCGGGCGTCTTGCCGCTCGCCCTGCTCAATCTTGGTGATGAGGGAGTAGGAGACGCCCGATTCGCGGGCGAGATCACGTTGGCTCAGGCCCACGCGCTTCCTTGCTTTGCGCAGCCTGTCGCCGATTGTGTCCGGCATGGCGGTATGGCTCCGTTCCTGATCTGGACAATCGGAACGCTACCCCCGTCACAGCCCGTGGGAACAGCAAACGGCCTCACCCCTCCAGGCCACCGGCGGGGCCGTTGTGCTGTCCGGCCACACACGACGAATCGCTGACACTACAGTCCGGGCATGCATCCGGTCAGCCACACCACCGAGCGCCTGGCCCTTCGGGAGTTGACCGTGGACGACGTGGACGCCGTCCACGCGATCTACGGCAGCCCCCGGGCCACCCAGCACCTCTCGTTCGAGCCGCGCACCCGCGACCAGGTGGGGCACATCGTGGCCCGTTCCATGGTGTCCGCCATCGCGATCCCCCGGCAGGAGTACTGCCTGGCCGTCTGCCGACTCACCGGCGGGCAGTTGATCGGCTACGCGCGCCTGGCCCTGGACGCCCAAGGCCAGCAGGCCGCGACCATCGGATTCGCCCTCCACCCCGAGGTCTGGGGCGACGGCTACGGAACCGAGCTCGTCCGCGAACTCCTGGCCCTGGGCTTCGACTCCCTCGGGCTGCACCGGATTTGGGCCGCGCGGTCCCCCGACAACGCCGCCTCCCGCGTCGTCCTGGACCGCGTCGGCATGGTCGAGGAGGGGCGCATCCGCGCCCACGTGCATGTACGCGGCGCCTGGCGGGACTCCGTCGTCCACTCCGTCCTCGCCACCGATCCCCGCTGAATCACCCGAGCCCGTTCCACCTTCCGGTCACGTCCCGTGCCCACTGGTTCGAGAGCTGGCCCGAGTGAGGCACAGCAACGCGGCGCCCGTCACCGCCCCGGCGGACAGCAGGCCGCGGGAGCCGCGCCAGGACAGGGCCGACCAGCGGGACTGGGCGGAGAACAGCGAGCCCGTGCTCAGCCAGGAACCGGCCGAGATCACCGACAGCGCCGAGCCGATCGAGCCGGCCGACAGGACGCTGCCGACCGAGCCGACGGACAGGACGGACCCGACGGACCCGATGGAGAGCACGGACCCCGTGGAGCCGATGGACAGCACCGAGTCCTGCGACCACAGGGACAGCGGGGAGGCCGAGGAGGCGCGGCGCCGGCACAGCTCGGGACGCTTTCTCATGAACGCCATCCTGCCCGCCCGGTCCGCCACCCGCATCCGCCGATCCCGCCCGCCGCCGGTGCGGGTCCCGCCGGTGCGGGGAAGGCTTTCCCACGGCTCATGGGACGTATCTGAGTGGACGGCCCCGGGCGGCCCGACCTGGTGGCCTCCGACGAGAGCCCGCTGCCGCTGCGTTCCGTCTGCCCTGGGCCGATGGGGCCACCCTGGACCTCGTCCCGGGCTACGCCAGCCCCGGGGCGGGTGTCTTCCTGGCCGGTTCGGACCTGGCCGGGGTGACCGCCGCCGTTCGCGGGCGGCGTGCCGACCGCGTGCCGGGGTAACGGCCCCGCCCCGCTCCGCCCCGCTCCGCCCCGCTCCGCCCCGCCCCGCCCCGCCCCGCTCCGCCCGGCCGGGGCGGAGCGGGGCGCCCGCTCACTTGGCCGGGGCGTCGGCCGGCTGCGGGTCCGGGCGGGTCCGGGTCTCGGCGGTGCGGGCGTGCGTTGCATACAGGGTGAGCCCCACAAAGGTCACGCCGCCCACCAAATTGCCTACGACCGTCGGGATCTCGTTCCACATCACGTAGTCCATGACCGAGAAGTCACCGCCGAGCATCAGGCCGGACGGGAACAGGAACATGTTGACGATCGAGTGCTCGAAGCCCATGTAGAAGAACACCAGGATCGGCATCCACATGGCGATCACCTTGCCCGACACGGACGTTGACATCATCGCGGCGACGACGCCGGTGGAGACCATCCAGTTGCACAGCACGCCGCGTATGAAGAGGGTCAGCATTCCCGCGGCGCCGTGGTCGGAGTAGCCCACCGTCCGGCCCTCGCCGATCGTGCCGATCCGCTGGCCGACCTCGTTCGGGTCCACGGAGAAGGCGTAGGTGAAGATCACGGCCATCATGACCGCGACGAGGATCGCGCCGGCGAAGTTTCCGACGAAGACCAGGCCCCAGTTGCGCAGAATCGATCGCGGTGTGACACCCGGCCGCTTGTCGATCAGTGCGAGCGGGGTCAGCGTGAAGACGCCGGTCAGCAGGTCGAACCCCAGCAGGTACAGCATGCAGAACCCGACCGGGAAGAGCAGGGCCCCGACGATGGGCTGGCCCGTCTCCACCGTGACGGTGACCGCGAACGCGGCGGCCAGGGCGAGGATGGCACCGGCCATGAACGCGCGGATCAGCGTGTCACGCGTGGACATGAAGACCTTCGCCTCGCCGGCGTCGATCATCTTCTTGGCGAACTCGGATGGGTTCAGATAGGACATGCGTCGCTCTTTCGCAGGGGGCAGCCGGGTTGAGCCTGAGCACCGGAGATTTCATCTCTGTGACGAGGAGGAAAGCATCAGATCACGTCGCGCTCATCGAGCTTTGGGCCGCTCTCCCCTCCCGGGTTTCGGCTGCGTTACGGTGTGCCCCCGCCGGGGCAATCGGCATGTCTCCGGCGTAAAGAGTTGATGTCCAGGGCGCCCCGCGGATGGTCTGACGCGGCACCGGGCGACAGCCTGAGTGCTGCTCGTCCATCTCAAGGAGTTCGACATGACCCCGATCATGAGCAAGTCAGACGCCGCCGCCCTGGTGGTCGCCTCCCGGATACGCCGGGGCCTGACCTGGGCCAAGATCGCCGAGGAGATCGGCGCCCCGATCGTGTGGACAACGGCCGCCCTGCTCGGCCAGCACCCGATGACCCAGACCCAGGCCCAGCAGGTCTGCCGGCTCCTCGAACTGGGCAAGGACGTCGCCGAGAGCCTCCAGCTCCAGCCCTACCGCGGCGCCGACCAGGCGCAACTGGCCGACCCGACGATCTACCGGTTCGTCGAGGCGCTGTCGGTGTACGGGCCGGCCCTCAAGGAGCTGATCCACGAGGAGTTCGGCGACGGGATCATGAGCGCGATCAACTTCCGGGTGGACATCTCCCGTCGCCCGGACCCCGACGGGGACCGCGTCGTGGTCACCTTCGACGGCAAGTTCCTCGACTACAGGTGTTGAAACCTCCCCTCCTTCAGGACTCCCCAACGGAGTCCTGGAGGAGGGGATTCCTAGCTCACGTTGCCTGCGGACCGGCGGTCCGGCAGGTCTTGCACGATCAGCGCTAGGGCCTGTATCGAGTTCCCGCCCGGGCCCGCGACGCCAGTCACGGCACCTCGCCGCTCCCCCAGACTCCGTCTGGGAGGTGCCCCCAGCCGAATCGCGCGAATACGGCCGGGTATGAGCTGCGATCCGGTGCCTTGCGATGCACCGCGTCTGACGCCGCGGGCTGATCCGACCGGGCACTCGATACAGGCCCTAGCCGGGACAGAGACCAGCCCGGACGAGCATGACGCGGGCGGAGTTCTTGTCCCTGGGGCGGGAGACTCCGCACGCGGTGCACGTATAGGTTCGTTCTGAGAGCGGCAGTGCGTGCTTGGTTCTCGCTCCGCAGTCCGCGCACTCCATGGTGGTGTGAGCCGGGTGCACCAAGTGCACGGTCCGGCCGTGCTTGCGGCCCATCTCGACCAGCGTCCGCTTGGTCGCGCCGATCGCCGCGTCGGCCGCCTTGCGGGCCATGGTCGACTTCGCGAGGAACTTCGGGCGGAAGTCCTCCACAGCCAGGGCGTCATGGTCGCGGACCACGCGCTTGGCCCACTTGCGGCCGGTGTCCTGCCGCTGCCGTGCCGTCTTCTTGTGGACCTTCGCCGTCTGCCGCTTCGCTTCGCGGTAGCCGGCGGATGCCGCCTGGCCACGCTTCGGCTTACGCCGGGCCATCATCCGCTGGTACTTCGCGAGGCGTCGCGCGGCCGTCCTGCCATGCTGGGGTGGGGAAGGTCGTGCGTGTCGGAGGTGGTGGTGGCGGTCTCCCTGACACCCAGTCGATACCGATCACAGCGCCGGTGGCGGGCAGTTCCTCGACCGCGACGGCCGTCACGGAACTGGCGTACCAGTGTCCGGGGCTGTCGCGGTACACGCGCACGCTGGAAGGATGCCTGGGCAGATCACGGGACCACACCACCGTAAGGACGATCCCGCCCGCCAGGTGCAGGCGCCCGTCCTTGAGGCGGAAGCCGCGCTGGGTGTAGTTCAGGCTCAAGGACGCGTCACGCTTCTTCTTCCACCGGGGCATCCCGGCACGCTGCCGCATCGGCAACCGGGCCCTGATGTCCTTCAACGCCTTCGCGCGCGACTTACCGAAGTCCCGGATGACCTGCTGCTGGACAACCGAGGAGCCCGCACGCAGCCACGGCGTGCGTGCGCGGGCCTCCGTCAGCATCCTGTCGAGCTGCGCCGGCCCGCACGTCTCCTTCTCGCCCGTGGCCCTACTACGGACGTGGACGGCCATGGACTCGGCCACGCACTCGTTCCAGACCCATCTGCACCGGTCCCACTCCGCTTCGAGCGCGCGCCGCGCCGCGGACGACAGGCGCACACGATAGGTGTACCGGGCATGCCCGGCACCCTCCGTGACCGCTTCTGTCGCCATAGCCCTGAACCTATCCGGAAGGACTGACAGTTGAGATCTCTTGACCACTGCAGGCTGCCGCACGCCCATGGACGGTGAACGCCGGATCACCCCGAAGGCGATCCGGCCACCCCTGCCCCGCTCCGCAGGAGTCCGATTCCTCCCCCGGCCCGAAGGCCGGGCCTTCCTCGGAGAAGCCAGTGAAGCCGGGGCCCGCGCGCCGAGGCGCGCGGGCGTTGGCATCCAGCAAACGGCGACGGCGGGCCGGCCGGGGACGACCCGCGGTGGACGCGGCCGTCGGGCGGCGGCCATGCCACACCCGGCCGCCCCGCACAAGGGATCGGACCACTTGACACGGGTAGATGGCCGAACCTCGTCGCCTCCGGAAGCTTTACGGCTGGAACAAGTGCTTTCGCAATGATCTGGTCGGCGCTACCTTGCCCACGGGAGCGCTCCCATGCGCGGCTGTACTACCGGCGACGGGCCGTCGGTGCACCGACCGGAGTCTGTGGCCGGTGCTGTTCGGCTGCCCGCGCGGAAGACGACTCTTCCAGAGGAGATCCCGTGTCCAATCAACCCCCCGCCCGGAGAAAGTCTCCGGTCAGGAAGTTCCGCCTCCTGGGCGTCCTGGGAGCCGGGCTGTTCGCTCTGCTGTTGGCGTCCATCCCGACCCCGGCGGCGGCTCACGGAGCCACGATGATGCCGGGCTCGCGCAGCTACCTGTGCTACCTGAACCTGCTGGAGAACAGCAGCACCCAGATGCCCGACAGCCCGGCGTGCCGCGCCGCGGTGCAGCAGAGCGGTACCACCCCGCTGTACAACTGGTTCGCCGTGCTCGACTCCAACGGCGGCGGCCGGACGACCGGTTACATCCCGGACGGCACGCTGTGCAGCGGCGGAAACCGGGGCCCGTACAACTTCTCCGCGTACAACGCGGCCCGCAGCGACTGGCCGAAGACGCACCTCACCTCGGGCCAGACCATCGAGCTGCGGCACAGCAACTGGGCGCACCACCCCGGCCGGTTCGACGTCTACATCACCAAGAGCGGCTGGTCCCCGACCCAGCAGCTCGGCTGGGGCAACCTGGAGAAGATCAGCTCCGTGACCAACCCGCCGCAGCGGAGCGACCACTACTACTGGAACGTCCAGCTTCCGAGCCGGTCCGGCCAGCACCTGCTCTTCGTGCACTGGATCCGGTCCGACAGCCAGGAGAACTTCTACTCCTGCTCGGACATCGTCTTCGACGGCGGCAGCGGCCAGGTCACCTTCGGTGACGGGCAGACGATGAGCGCCGACGAGGTCGCCGAGGCGAGCGACGCGGCCGAGGCGACGAACGCGGCGGCGCAGGCGGAGTACTCGGAGCACGCGGCTCACGGCGAGCACGCCGACCACTCGGCGCACGCCCAGGCCCCGGTCGCGGCGCCGGCCGAGGCGGTGCTGAGGACGGTGCGCGACTCGTTCTTCGGCTGGCTCGGCTGACCCCCTCGGCGATTCCAGCGGATCCCGGCCCGTCCATTTTTGACGGGTGAACCCCCTCGGGACCTGCCCGGCGGATCCTTCCCTGTCCCGCCGGGCAGGTGCTGGCACGAAACGCGCCGTGCGGCAACGCCCTTTGGGGGCAGCCCGGGGGAAAGGGGAACATGCGAGAATCACGCGCATGACTGAGCTGGCCGCGAAGAGCGAGCGCGTGCGGGACGCCGACCGGTGATGAGATGGTTACGCAGGAGGACCCGACAGCCGGACAACGAGTGGCTTGCGCGGTTCGCCTCCCTGGTCTCGGAGATCGTCGCGCGCAATCCCGGTGGCGAGGCGGCTGAGAGCCTGGATTCGCTACCGGAGTTGGCTCCTCGCGAAAAGGACATGGTTGTCCTCATCCTGTGCATGGAAATCGAGCACTTCGGTCTGTCGCTCACCCGCGCCCACTACGAGACGCTGGCGGACCTGGCGGCGCGCGTGGGCGAGGCCGACGTCCTGGAGAATATGGACCTGCGGCGGTTCGTCGAAGATGACGACGCGCCGACCGGGGTCGGTTGACCCTCCCACCGGGCTACCGGGGGGCGTACGCCCCGCGCGGGGAGGATGCTCCGGGGCAACGCCCGCCTACCGCCAGGGAGTTCGCCACGGCGGCTTGCTCTTGGTGACGACCGCGCCGAACAGGGCGACGCCGCGGATGACGATGCGCGGGGCGCCGGGCCGGGCCGGTCGGCGGCCGTGCTTGCCGAACAGGCCGAAGATGCCGAAGCCCTTGACCACGACCTCGACGTCGTCGGGGACGACGATCTCGGTGCCGCCCCACAGGGCGACGGCCAGGACCCGGGTCTCCCGCCCGGTGAAGCTGGCCTCGCTCAGGTCGATCCGCCCGCCGCCGAACATGGACCACGCGGTGAACGTGCTGGGCACGACCCACTGCCCGTCGCGCTCGAACCCGCTGAAGACGCCCAGCGCGAAACGGGAGGTGGGCCGCTCGTCCACCACGAGCGCGTCCCTGCTGCCCGGCTCCGGGAGGCCCCGGCTGGCCAGCTCCAACTCGGCGCGGGTCCGGGCCCGGTATACCTCGGCGAGCCGCTGATCCAGCTCGGCCATCTCGATCCGTCCCTGCGCGAGGCCCTCCCGCAACCGCTGCGCCATGCGGTCCCGCTCGTCGTCGGAGACCAGCAACTCCCGGTCGGGACGCGGGGAAAGATCAGTCATGTGTGCGATTCTCGCATGGCCCTCTCTGCCCCGAGGTGTCGGTAAAGGCCGTTCATCGCGGCTCCGTTCCGGCGGGTCGACGCCGATGGCACGGGTGGCCCGTCAGCCGTCGAGGAGCGTCAGGTCGAGGCGGGCGAGGCGTTCCGGGTCGGCGAGGATGTCGATCGCGGCGATCTTGCCGCCGCTGATCGTGAACCCCAGGACCGACACCGGTCCGTCGGCCGCGAACGAGATCATGCCCGCCGTGCCGTTGACGAGGGCCCGCATGGCGAACCGGTCGGGGCGCCGGAAGAGCATCGCCTGTCCGGCGACGGCGGTCGCGCCGTGGACGACCCGCATGGCGCCGGTGTCGGCACGCAGGACGACGTCGGGGTCCAGGACGGCGAGCAGCGCGTCGAAGTCGCCGCCGCGCGCCGCGGCGAGGAAGGCGTCGACGACCTGGCGCTGCCGGGCCGTGTCGGTCTCGGGCACCGGGGCCGCGCCGCGCACCCGGCGCCGGGCGCGGCTGGCGAGCTGCCGCGCGGCGGCGGGGGAGCGGTCGACGACCGGCGCGATGTCGTCGAACGGCACGCCGAACATGTCGTGCAGCACGAACGCCAGCCGCTCGGCCGGGGCCAGCGTCTCCAGCACGACCAGCAGCGCCAGGCCCACCGAGTCCGCGAGCAGCACCTCGTGCTCGGGGTCGAGGCCGTCCTCGGGGCTGATGACCGGGTCGGGCAGCCGCGCGTCCAGCGGCTGTTCGTTCCGCGAGGTCCGTGAACGCAGCATGTCCAGGCAGACGCGGCCCACGACCGTGGTGAGCCAGCCGCCCAGGTTCGTCACGGCGGCGGCGTCGGAACGGCTCAGCCGCAGCCACGCCTCCTGCACGGCGTCCTCCGCCTCGCTGAGGGACCCCAGCATGCGGTAGGCCACGGCCCGCAGCCGGGCGCGGTGTTCCTCGAAGCGTTCCGCCAGAAATTCGTGTTCGGCCATCGGTCACATTCCCTCGTCGCGTTCCGTCATGGGTCTGACGTATGAACCCGGGTCGATGTGACAGGGGCGCGCCCGCACTCGGATCCCACGCTGAGCAGAGCTGAGGAGAAACGCAATGTCCCACACCGACTTGAGGGCGGCCCGTTCAAGTGCCGGAGCGATCCTGGCCTTTCTGTGCCTGGGCCAGTTCATGGTCTTCATCGACGTGTCCATCGTGAACCTGGCCCTGCCGTCCATCCAGGACGGCCTCGGCATGTCCGAGGTGAGCCTCGGCTACATCGTCACCGCGTACTCGACCGTGCTCGGCGGCTTCCTGCTGCTGGGCGGGCGGCTGGCCGACACGTTCGGCCGCCGCCGGATGCTGCGGACCGGCTTCGTGGTGTTCGCGCTGGCGTCGCTCGCCTCGGGCCTCGCGGAGAACGGCGCGACGCTGATCACCGCGCGCGGCTTCCAGGGGCTGGGCTCCGCGCTGATCGCCCCGGCCGCCCTGTCGATCCTGACCGGCACCTTCGCCGAGGGGCCGGAACGCAACAAGGCGCTGGGCGTCTGGGGTTCGCTGGCGGGGATCGCCTCGATCGCCGGCGTGATCCTGGGCGGGCTGCTGGCCGACGGGCCAGGCTGGGAGTGGATCTTCTGGATCAACGTGCCGATCGGGCTGGGCGCCGCCGCGCTGGCCCCGCGCGTCGTGCCGGAGAGCCGCGCGGCCGAACGCCGCCGTCCGTTCGACACGTTCGGCGCGCTGACGCTCACGGCCGCGCTGCTGCTGCTGATCTTCACCCTGGGCGAGGCGACCACCGTGGGCTGGGCGACCGTTCGCACGCTCGGCAGCCTGGCCGGTGTCGCGGTCCTGCTGGTGGCGTTCGCGGTGATCGAGTCGCGCGTCGGTGAGCCGATCATGCCGCCGCGGATCCTGAGGCTGCGGACGATGCGCACCGCGAACCTGTCCGCTGTCCTGGTCTTCGGCACCTTCGCCGCGCTGTTCTACTTCGCCAGCCTCTTCATGCAGCATGTGCACGGCTACTCGCCGCTGAAGGCCGGGTTCGCCTATGTGCCGCTGGCCGTCGCCGTGGCGGCCGGCGCTGGGATCGCCTCGGGGCTGATCACAAAGGTGGCGGCGCGGCCCGTGCTCATCGCCGGGCTGGTCAGCTCGATCGCCGGGCTGCTGATGCTGTGGCGGGCGCCGGCCGACGGCGACTACGCGGTGCACCTGCTGGCGCCGTTCGTCCTGCTCGGGCTGGGCTGCGGCATGGTCTTCGTCACGCTCCAGATCGCCGCGTTCGTCGGGATCGGCGAGGAGGAGGCGGGCGTCGGCGCCGGGTTGATCAACACCAGCCAGGAGGCCGGCGGCGCGCTGGGGCTGGCCGTCATCACGACCATCGCGTACAGCGGTTCGGCCGCAGACCTGGCCGCGGCCGGCGGTGACCCGGCGCTGATCCGGGCGGCGCACGCGGCGGCCAACCACGACGCGTTCCTGGCCGCCGCCTGCTTCGGCGCGGTGGCGCTGGTGCTCGCGGCGGTGCTCATGCCGCGCGGCGGCACGGCGCACAGGCGGGATCAGGACGCGGTGCCCATTCCGTAGCGGGGTCTCGGTCGCGTGGTGACGGTCACGCCGTTCAGCTCATCGGCGCCGGTGACGTCCCCCGGGCTCCGGACGAAGACCTCGCGCAGTGACGCCAGGCGCCGGAGCTCGCGCAGTTTTACCGTGGGGGGATTCGTCAGGGTGAGCCGCTCCAGGTTGGGGGTCGCTTCCGCCAGGCCGGCGAGATCGAAATCGTGGTCGGGGTTCCATACCGTCAGGGAGACGACGTGCGGCAAGGTGATTTCGCAGGCCAGCAGCGTGCGTGCCACGGGGGCTGTCAGAAACAGGGCGGTGACACCGGCGGCGTGGACGCTTTCCCAGTCCTCGCACCCCAGCTTGGGCCGGGTGCCGCCCAGGGCCAACGTCCGCAGGCGTGGCCAGGAGCGCAGCGGCGTGAGACCACGCACCCGGTCCGACCAGTGGAGCCAGGTGACCGGCGGGTAGGGGGGCAGCAGGGCCAGCGGCTGCTCGACGCCATTGGTGAAGACGATGAGCTCTTCGACGGCCGTCAGTCGCTCCAGCCCCTGGGCCGACTGCCCGGCGGTGAGCTGGACGTTAATGCTCTTCAGCCCATACTGGGCCAGGGACGAGACGTCCCGGACCTGCGCGCCGCGCATCAGGGTCAGCCCCTCCAGGGCCGTCAGGTGCCGGAGGTCGGCGAGGTCGCAGGGCTCGTCGATATTGATGCCCACGCATGTCCGCGCGGCTCCGGCGGCGATGAGGTCGTGCGGGGTGGCGCTCATGGCGTTGAAGGGACGGCCGGCCGCGCCCAGGACGCCGAACTGGTCGGGCGTGGTGGCGACCAGTCGCAGATCGCCGGGGAGGTGGGGGAGAACGGTTTTCGCGTAGGCGGCGGCGTCGAAGTAGTGCCATGTGTTCTTGAGGCTCAAGCGCAGGTCGTCACCGGCGTCCGGCGAGCAGAAGCGGGCCAGCAGCGGCAGGCCGGTGTCATCGCCGACGAAGCCGATGGTGTCCACGACCGCGGCGGCTTCGTGGTCGGCGAGCCCCTCGGGGCCCGGGAGCAGCTCCAGGACGACGCGCCCGGCACCGGCGAGCGCATGGGCCTCCCGGCTGGTTCGGGGCGGCAGGAGTTGGGCGGCCCGGGAGGTCACCAGGTGGCGGGTGTCGGGGTCGAGCCGGGGGGCGTGCTCCAGGCAGGCCGTGGCCAGCAAGTGGAGCCGGATGCGGTCGCGTTTGACGTCGTCACCGCGTTTCACCAGGGCCTTGAGGATACGGGCGCGTTCCTCGGGGCGGGCGTGGGCGACGGCCATCCGGATCACGTCCTCCCACTGGTCGCGATGCGCGTTCCGCACCAGCAGCGGGATGTCGCGGGACTCGATCGCCTGGCGGGCGGCCAGATAGTCCTGGAAGGTGCGGTGGACGAAGTCGACCAGCCCTTCGGCCGGTTCGCGCAGCAGGCCGGAGCGCTCCAGGAGGTGGCGGTAGATGTCCTGGGCGCTGCCCTGCTCGGCGGCCTGCGGCATGGAGGGAAGTGCGTTCTCGATCAGCGCCTCGGCGTCGGAGCGGTCCATCTCGGAATGCCCGTTGCGGATCAGCCAGTAGGCCAGCTCCTGGAGGAGCAGGGTCTGCGTCGGCGCGTCGAGGCGGATGCCGTGGTGCACCTTGCGCTGCCGGTCGCGGCGTTCTAGGAGCATGCGCAGCGCCGCCTCGTACAGGGCGGCGCGGCCGTGCGGCAGGTAGCCGTGGCTGGCGCGGTGCAGGGCACACATCACCGCGCACATCAGCGGGTTGGTGGCCAGGCGGGCCAAGTCCCGGCGCCCGCGCACCGCTTCGAGCAGCTCGTTCACGTCGTCCGCGTCGGCCCGCGCCGCCCGGTGCCAGCGGTGGATGAACGTGGCCACGTCCTGCCTGCTCATCGGCGAGAGGGACAGCTCCCCGAAGTCCTCGGCGGCCAGCCAGTCCTCGGCGACGGCGGACGGGCGGGCGGTCACCAGCAGCGCGTTCCCGGGAAACTCGCGGAGCAGTTCCCGCAGCCAGGCGCGGGCGGCGGGGCGGCTCTCCTCGGGTATCTCGTCCACGCCGTCCACCAGCAGCAGGCCGCGCCCGGCGGCCAGAACGCGCTCCGCCCAGCCGGGCGGTGGCGTGTGGGGGCAGCCGACGGCGGCCAGGAAACCGTCCGGGGCGGGGAGTTCGCGACCGGCGCGGGTCAGGGTGCGCAGCGGCAGCACGAACGGGACCTGGCCCAGCAGGTGCAACAGGGGCTCCGGCAGGCGGTGTTCGGCCGTGGTGACGGCCAGCCACTGCATCAGCGTCGTCTTGCCGGAACCCGCGCCGCCGCGCAGCAGGACCCGTTTCGCTCCGCGGAGTGCCACCTCCGCGCGCTGGGGCGGGAGAAGCGGCTGGTCGTTGCCGCTGGGGGTGCCTCGGGTGGTCTCCAGATGGATGTAGGCGTCGTCCAGCGGCCATTCGTCGTCGAGATCGAGACCGAAGATGGTCAGCCGGCCGTGCCGTCCGGCGACATACCGCCGGTAACGCTCCTCGAAGGCGCCGTCGACGGCCGACTGCGGGGGGAGGCGTTCGACCAGCAGGTCCAGGACGGTGATCATCCGCTCGTTCTGGCGGGTCTGCTCCACCAGCGTCCGGGCGATGAACGTCGAGCGTTTGGTGAAGAAGTCGATGATGTGGAGGCAGGCGAGCCGCAGCAGCGACCGGCGCAACTCTTCGGCGTCGGCGGGCAAGTGAAGGAGCAGGCGGTCCCGGGCTTCGAGCGCCCGCGCGAGCCCGTCGGCGCCCAGTTGGACGGCCTGCACATCGTCCATGTCGAGGTCGCCCAGGGTCCACAGGTTCATGGCCAGTGATTCCCAGACCCGCACGCGGTGTTCGGAGTACGCGGAACCTTCCGGGCCCATGGCTCTGATCGCGCGGTCGACCAGCTCCCCGGCGAGCTTCCCCAGGTCCTCCGCTCCGAGCGTCCGCTTCTCGCCCCCGAACGCCACCAGCGCGTCGAGCCGTACCGGTCGCGACACCAGGCCGGCGCCGGGCGGCTGTGTGCGGAACAGCCTCTTCACCAGCGGCGCGACCGCGCTCGACCCCAGCCGCAACCCAATACTCGCCGCGTCCATGCGCTCACCCTCCCGGCGGGCAGCGTACCGGGATCGGTCATGGGGGCGTGGGAGAGGATCGGCCCATGACAGCAAGGAAGTTCGATGTGGACGCCTTTCTGGCCCAGCCGCTCACCGCCCGCGTGGCGACCGGCGGGCCGCGGCCGACGGTGCGGCCGACGTGGTTCCTCTGGGAGGACGGCGCGTTCTGGATCCTGACCGGCCCCTGGGCGCGACTGCTCGGCCATGTGCGAACGGCCCCGGCGATCGCGCTGGTCGTCGACGTGTGCGAGCCGGCCACCGGCCTGGTCCGGCAGGTGATCGCGAACGGCCGGGCGGAGGTGCTGCCGTTCGACGTCCCGCGCGGCCGGCGCAAGCTCAGCCGATACCTCGGCCCGGACGAGGACGCCTGGGACGAGCGTTTCCGCCACTACCTGTACGAGGACCCCGCGCGGATCGGCACCATCTGGCTGCGGCTGCGGCCGGACTCGCTGGTCGCCAAGGACCTCAGCTACACGGTGGCTTGACGCGGCGGCCGGCGCTCCCCGGCCAGGGCCTGTCCGGCGGATCATGAACGACCTGGCCACCGTCGATGCAGGTGGTGACAGTACGCTCCAGGAATGCGAGCTTCAGGGATGCCGCTTCGCCCAAGCCCCTTCACATAATCGAGCTGATCATGCTACAGGGCGTACATGAACGGAAAATCCTGTGCCCGGACCGGTCAGCCGATGCCATAGAACGTGAACGAGACGATCTCGCCGCTGTCCAGGTCCATCGACGCGTCAAAGAAGCAGGAGCCGCCGTCGGCCACTTGGATCCACTCCTCCTCCCAGCCGTCCACCCACGACGGGTCGCAGAAGCCGGTCACCAGCAACTCGCGGAGGCCGCCGCCGGACAGTTCCGTGTACTGGCGGGTGTGCTCGGAGAGGTCGACAGTCTCCGGTTCGCCGCCGGGGTACTCGAAGACCTCCGTGGCGGGCAGCGCCTCCTCGAACCGCTCGACGTCCGCCTCGTACGGCACCAGCGACTCCGCCTCCACCGTGGGGTGGCCCGGCAGGCTCAACTCGTCGTGCCGCGACGTCAGCAGCACGCCCCGCCAGTCCGCCCCCTCGACCATCGTGCCCTCAGCGGGCCGGCCCCCGCCCGCCCCCGCGGCGTCGTCCGCGCAGCCGGCGGTCAGCAGCCCGCCGACCGTCGCCAGTACCCCCGCCACCACCGCGTTCCACCAGTCCGAAGTCATGCCGGTGGGACGGAGGTGGCGGGAAACCGGTTCCGTCAGGCGAAGTTGATCGCGTCGCCGGTGCCCAGACGCGCCGTGGCGTCCAGGTCGGCGGCCACGCTGGCGAGCTTGTCGCGGATGGCGGACACCGCGTCGTCGCCGAGCGCCAGCCGCAGCGGCGGCTCGGGCAGGTCCAGCGCGGCCAGCAGGGCGCGCGCCGCCTTCGCCGGGTCGCCGGGCTGCTTGCCGTTGTCCGCCGCCAGGTTCTCGCGGACCGCGCCGACCGTCGCCTCGTAGTCGGCGATGGGCGCGGCCGTTTGCAGCGCGCCGTTGAACTCGGTGCGGAACGCGCCCGGTTCGACGATCAGCACGCGGATGCCCAGCGGCGCGACCTCCGCCGCCAGCGCCTCGCTCGCCTGCTCCAGCGCGCCCTTGGCCGCGCAGTAGCTGCTCACGCCGGAGAACGCCAGCAGCCCGCCCATGCTGGTGAGCTGCACGATGGTGCCGCCGCGGCGGCGGCGCATGCCCGGCAGCACCAGCCGCGTCAGCCGGATCGGCCCGAAGAACATGACCTCCATGGCGTGCCGCAGCTCGTCCTCGGTGGTCTCCTCGACCGCGCCGACTGTGCCGAAGCCGGCGTTGTTGACCAGCACGTCGACGTGGCCGTACGCGGCCTCGGCGGCCTGGACGGCGAGCCGGCACTGCTCGGCGTCGGCGACGTCCAGCGGCACGACGGTCAGCCGGTCGGGGTGCTCGGCGGCCAGGGCGGCCAGGGTCTCCGGGCGGCGCACCGCGGCCACCACCAGATCACCGGCGGCCAGCGCGGCGGCGGTGAAGGCGGCGCCGAAGCCGCTGTTGGCGCCGGTGATCAGCCAGCGGCGCGCCTCGGGTGCGGGGGTGGTGTTCAACGTTTCCTGCTCCTGTTGCTCATTGGTTGTTCTGGCACGCACGACGATGCCGCAGGGCGCCGGGCGCGCGGCATGGGCCGAAGGTGGAACCGCCTTGCCCGGCCGCCCGGCGCCCGCCTATAAACACGAGGTGACCTCCGCTCCCCGGCCCCGGGCCGCCGCCCACGCCGTCGTCTCGGTGCCCGGCACGCCCCGGCGGCTGCCGGACGGCGAGCCGCTGCCGCCGGAGGACTACCGCCGGCTGTTCGGCGTCTTCGAGGCGGTGGACCGCGCCCCGGACCTGGCCGCGTTCCGGGAGCGGCTGCTGCGCGCGCTGGAGGAGTGGTTCGGCTACTCGACGATCGCCGTGCTGCACGGCCCGACGGTCGGCGACGCGCTGCTGGACGGCCGCGGGATCAAGAGCGGCTACTCGCGCGCGTTCCTGGACGAGTACGCCCGCCGCTGGATCGGAGCGGACCCGTTCATGACCGGACACGCCCACCGGCTGCTCGCCGAGCGCGGCGTGGTCACGTTGCGGGAGCTGCGCCCGGAGAGCGTGCCCGAGCAGCGGGAGTACGTCGAGCTGTTCCTGCGGCCCAACGGCATCCACGACAAGGTAAGCATGATCATCGACGCCGGGGCCGAGGGCTGCTTCTACGTCGGCGTCGTCGTCCGCGGCGCGCAGGTCGTCGGGGCCCGGGACGTGGCCGTGATGCGGGCGCTGCGCCGCCAGTTGGCGCCGACGGCCGAGGCCGTGCTCGCCGCCGACCGGGCCACCGCCGCCGCCTGCCGCGACCTGGGGCTGACCGCCCGCGAGCGGGAGGTGGCCGCGCTGGCGGCACAGGGCATGACCAACCAGCAGATCGCGGGCCGGCTGTTCATCGGGGTCGGCACGGTCAAGAAGCACCTCACCCGCGCGCTGGCCAAGACGGGCGCGGCGAGCCGCACCCAGCTGGCCGTGCGCTGGCGGCAGCTCTGACCACGCGCCGCAACGCCCGGGCCCGTCAGTCGAACGCCCCCGGGTGGGTCTCGTCCCGCACCGCGATGTACTGCTGGTGGACGGCCGTGCCGACCGCCGCCGCGTCGCCCGGGTGCAGTGTCTCGCCGGGCGCCGACGGCCAGGCCGGCGGCTCGTCCTCGCCGAGCGTGCCGTCCGCCACGCCCTGGGCCCAGGCCGCCTGCCGGGCGGCGCCCAGCGCGGTGTAGTCGGCCGGGGCGGGGATGACGACCTCGGCGCCGAACAGGGCCGGGGCCAGCTCCTTGACCGCGGGCAGATCGGCGGCGGCGCCGAGCAGGAAGACCCGGTCGATGCGCACGCCCCGGCCGCGCAGCACCTCCGCCGCGTCGGCGAGTCCGCACAGCATGCCCTCGAACGCGGCCCGCGCCAGGTGCTCGGGCTTCATGCTCTCCCGGCGCAGCCCGGCCAGCGTGCCCGCGGTGTGCGGGAGTTCGGGGGTGCGCTCGCCCGCCAGATAGGGCAAGAAGACCAGGCCGTGGGCGCCGGGCGTGGACTGGAGCGCCAGCTCGGACAGGCCGGGCAGGTCGCGGCCGAGCAGTTCGGCGGTGCCGCGCAGCACGCGCGTGGCGTTGAGGGTGCGGACCACGGGCAGATGGCGGCCGGTGGCGTCGGCGTAGCAGGTGATGGTGCCGGTCGGGTCGGTCAGCGCCTCGTCGTGCACGGCGCAGACGGAGCCGGAGGCGCCCAGCGAGATCACCGCGTCACCGGGGCCGACGCCCAGGCCGAACGCGGCGGCCATTGTCTCGCCGGTGCCCGCGGAGATGAGCAGCCCCTCGGGGGTGCGGCCAGCGGGCTCGGCCGGGCCGAGCACGTCGGGCAGCGCGACGGGGTGCCCGATGGCCAGCTCGGCGAGCTCGTGCCGCCAGGACTCGGAGACGGCCGACCAGTAGCCGGTGGTGGAAGCGCCGCCCCGGTCGGTGGTCCAGCGCCGGGGCCGGCCCAGCAACTGCCAGACGAGCCAGTCCTGCGCCTGGAGCACGGCGGTGGCCCGTTTCGCCGCCTCCGGCTCCTCGCGGGCGAGCCAGCGCAGTTGGGACACGGGCTGGCCGGGCTGCGGCACGCAGCCGACGGCCTCGGCCCAGGCCGACCGGCCGCCGAGGGCGTCGACGAGCCCGAGGGCGGCGGCCTGTGCCCGTTCGTCGCCGGTGAGCGCGGGCCGGACGGGGGCGCCCTCGGCGTTCAGGGCGACCACGCTGGTCTGCTGGGCGGCCACGCCGATGGCCGTGACCTCCTCCAGGACGCCGCCGTCCGCCGCCTCGCCGAGGGACAGCAGCCACGCCTCGGGGGTCGCCTCGCCGTCCGGATGGTCCGCGTGCCCGTGCCGGACGACCTGCCCGGTCTCCGAGTCGCAGACGACGATGCGGGTGTATACGGACGAGCTGTCAAGACCGGCGACCAATCCCATGAGAACCGATGATGCCTCATCCATTCGGACCTGCGGACCATATGGTCACATCGTGACAGTCCGCGATCAGTCCTGTGACGGTTCCGGGGAGGTGCCGGCCGGAGCGGGCGCGGGCAGGACTCCGGACCCGGCCGGCCGGACATCGGCCACCACCTCGGCGGCCGGCGCGCGGCGGGCCCGGCGGCGTTCGCTCAGCTTCCGCGCGACCGGCTCGGTCCAGCGCGCGGCGAACGGCCCCAGGATGACCAGGATCAGGACATACGCGGTGGCGACGGGCGCGATCCGTGGCTCGCTCGCGGCGGCCAGCCCCGCGATGACGATGGAGAACTCGCCGCGCGCCACCAGCGCCCCACCGGCCCGGAACCGGCCGCGTGGCCCGATCCCCGCCCGCCGCGCCGCGTACCAGCCGGTGCCGATCTTGGTCCCGGTGGTGACGAGGGCCAGCGCCAGGGCGGTCAGGAGCACCGGCGGGATCTCGGTCGGATCGGTGGACAGCCCGAAGAAGACGAAGAACACGGCGGCGAACAGGTCCCGCAGCGGCGTGAACAGCCGCCGGGTGTTGTGTGCGACCTCCCCGGAGAGCGCGATGCCCACCAGGAACGCGCCGACCGCGGCGGACACCTGGAGGCGCTGGGCGACGCCGGCCACCAGGAGGGTCAGCCCGAGCACGACCAGCAGCAGCATCTCCGGGTTGTCCGAGGAGACGGCCTTGCTGATCACGCGGCCGTGCCGCAGCGCCAGGAAGAGCGCGACGCCCGCGGTGCCCAGGGCGATCGCGAGGGTGAGGCTGCCGCTGGCCAGGCCCACCCCGGCCAGCACCGTGGACAGGATCGGCAGATAGACGGCCATGGTCAGGTCCTCGATGACCAGGATGCCGAGGACGACGGGGGTCTCGCGGTTGCCCAGCCGGTTCAGGTCGGTGAGGACCTTGGCGATGACGCCCGAGGACGAGATGTAGGTGACGCCGGCCAGCGCCAGCGCGCCCACCGGCCCCCAGCCGAGCAGCAGCCCGGCCACCGCGCCGGGGGTGGCGTTGAGCACCAGATCGACCGCGCCGGACGGATATTGGGTGCGCAGGCTGTCCACCAGCTCGGTGGCGGTGTACTCCAGGCCCAGCATGAGCAGCAGCAGGATGACGCCGATCTCGGCGCCGACCTCGATGAACCCCTCGGTGGCGGACAGCGGCAGCAGCCCGCCGTGGCCGAACGCGAGCCCGGAGAGCAGGTAGAGCGGGATGGGGGACAGCCCCAGCCGGCCGGCCAGCCGCCCGACGAGCCCGAGGCCCAGGACGATGGCCCCCAGCTCGAGGAGCATGGACGTGGTGTCGTGCACGAACACAGCACCTTTCTGTGGGTCGAACCCGGGCGCCGTCGCTCCCGCGGCGGTGCGGTGCTGGGCGTCTCGACGGGTGCTCCTTGCGCGCCGGCGATGATGTCCGCCAGGTCGTCACGCGCCGGCGATGATGTCCGCCAGGTCGTCGACGCCCTCGCGGGTACCTACGACCAGCAGCGTGTCGCCCGCCTCCAGGCGGTAGTCGGGGCCGGGGGAGGGGTGTGCCCCGGTCCGGCGCAGCACGGCGACGATGGAGGCCCCGGTGCGGGTACGGGCCTTGGTGTCGCCCATGGGCCGCCCCCGGTAGGGGGAGTCGGGCTCGACGGGGATCCGCTCGGTGACCAGGTTCAGCTCGAACTCGCAGTCGGGCAGCGTGCTTTCGGCCCGGTCCGGCGCGATGATCGAGGCCAGCTTGGCCGCCTCCTCCGCCTCCAGGGGAACGGTGCCCTGACAGGCGTCGGGATCCTCCGGGTCGTAGAAGCCGATGAACCGCCGCCCGTCCTCGTGCGCCACCACGGAGATGTGGCGCCCCTCCCGGGTGGCGATGTCGTACTGGGTGCCGACGCCGGGCAGCGGAGTGCGTCGCGTCACCATGTCTGCCTCCTCTTGTACCGCCCTTGCAACGATATCAGGAGAACTCCCAAGACTTCTTTGCAAAAATCCTTTGCAAAGAAGTCTTGGGAGTCTAGGGTGCCGCTATGAGCCAGTCATCCGACCCCGCCCCCGAAGTCGTTCTCGACGCACGCGGTTTGCGTGCCCTGGCCCACCCCGTGCGCGTGCAGGTGCTCGGCCTGCTGCGTCGCTACGGGCCCGCCACCGCCACCCAGCTCGCCCAGCGGATGGGCCTCACCTCCGGCGCGACCAGCTACCACCTGCGGCAGTTGGGCGCCGCCGGCTTTGTCGAGGAGGACACCTCCCGGGGCAACGCCCGCGACCGCTGGTGGCGCGCGGCGCACCGGATGACCCGGCTCAACGATCCGGCGCTGGTCGAGCGCGAACCCGAGGCCGCCCTCGGCTATCTGCGGTCGGTCGCCACCGCCTACGCCCTGCGCGTCCAGCAGGCGGTGGACGAGGCCGAGACCCTGCCGGCCCCTTGGCGGCGCGTCCTGAACCTGAGCGACACGGGCCTGCTCCTGACCCCCGACGAGGCGGACCAACTGCACCGGGAGATCTGGGAGGTCGTCGGCCGCTACCGGCGGAACGTCCCCGAGGAGGCGGCCGGCGCCCCGGCCGGGGCCGGGCCGGTCAGCCTCATGACGCATGTGCTGCCCGAACCGGCGGACGAACCGTGACGGCACCGGACACCGGCGGCCGCCGGGCGCTGGCCGGGCTGCTGTCGGCCTTGGTCCTCGCCAACACCGGGACCGGGCTGGCGGCCATCGCGCTGCCCTGGTTCGTGCTGGTGAGCAGCGGCAGCGCGGTGCTCACCGGCCTGGTCGCGTTCGCGGAGATCGCGCCCTATGTGCTGGTCAAGGCGCTGGCCGGGCCGCTGGTGGACCGGCTCGGGCCGCGCGTCGTCTCCTGGACCACCGACCTGGTCAGCGCCGCCGCCGTCGGCCTGGTCCCGTTGCTGCACGCGGCCGGACTGCTGCCGTTCGGGCTGCTGCTGCCGCTGGTCGCGCTCGTCGGCGCGGCCCGCGGCCCGGGCGACCTGGCCAAGCAGATCATGGTGCCGGAGGCCGCCGAGCGCGGCGGCGTCCCGCTGGAGCGGGCCACCGGGCTGTCCGGCGTCATCGAACGCCTCGCCTCCACGATCGGCCCGGCCGCGGGCGGCGCGCTGGTGGCGCTGCTCGGCGCGCCGACCACCCTGGGCGTCAACGCCCTCTGCTTCGTAACCGGTTCGCTCGTCATCGCCGCGACCCTGCCGGTCGGCATGGGGCGCGGGGCGGCCGGCGGCACGGGGGAGGCGGAAGGCGGCGGGTACTGGCGCCGCTTCGGCGACGGCCTCGCGTTCGTGCGCGCCGACCGGCTGCTGCTCACCATCGTCCTCATGGTCGCCGTCACCAACATGCTGGACACCGCGCTCAACACGCTGCTGCTGCCGGTCTGGGCCCGGGAGAGCGGCGCGGGCCCCTCGGCCATCGGCCTGCTGACGGCCGTCGGCGGGGCGACGGCCGTCTGCGGCAGCCTGATCGCCACGGCCACGGCCCACCGGCTGCGCCGCCGCCCGGTGTTCTTCGCAGGCTTCCTGATAGCGAGCGCGCCGCGGTTCGTCGTCCTGGCCGGCGACACCGCGTCGGGGCTGCCGCGGTGGACGGTGATCGTGATCTTCGGGGCCAGCGGGTTCGGCGCCGGCTTCCTCAACCCGATCCTGAGCGCGCTCCTCTTCGAACGCGTGCCGCGCGCGCTGCGCGGCCGGGTCATGGGCCTGACCACCGCCGCGGCCTGGTCGTGCATGCCCTTCGGCGGGCTGCTCGCCGGTGCCGCGGTGAGCGGTCTCGGCCTCGCGCCCGCCCTGCTCACGGCCGGAACGGTGTACTTCCTCACCATCGTGCTGGCCGGGCTGCGCCCCGAGTGGCGCGAGATGGACCGCGGGCGCGGACGTGCGCGCGGCCCGGCTCAGCCGCCCACCGGCACCGCGGCGGCGGTGGCCGCCGAGGACACCCGCGGCCGGCGCGCCACATAGACGAACGCGGGCGGCACGTTGCGCCACACCGTCCGGCTCAGCACCACCTCCTCGAACGCCGCCCGCAACTGCGCCCGTTGGCGCCGGGCGGGCGGCGTCCAGCTCGTCCACGCGTAGGTGAACTGCGTCAGCGCGCCGGCCGGCGCCAGCACCGACGCCATCGTCTCCACCAGCGGCCGGGGACCGCCGAAGTACACCGTCCACGGCAGCCCGCTGACGATCAGGTCGGCGGCCGGGATGCCGCGCCGCGCGAGCAGGTCCGGCAGGTCGTCGGCCCCGGCGGTCACCACCTCCACGCCGGGGAAGCGGCGGAAGAGGTGCGCGGACATCCGCTCGTTCACCTCCACCGCCAGATGGCGGCCCCGGCCGGCCAGCCGCCGCTGGATGGCCTCGGTGAACGCGCCCGTGCCGGGGCCCAGTTCGACGACGACCGGGTCGCCGTGCTCCGGCAGGGCGGCCACCATCCGCGCGGCCAGCGCCGGCGAACTGGGCAGCAGCGACGCCGTCCGGACCGGGCTGCGGGCGAACTCCCGTATGAAAAGGGCACGTTCGGAATGCTCGGGCATCAGTGTCTCCAACAGGGGGCGAACGCCGGACCCCTGGCGCGGCCCGGCCTGCCCACACGATCACCGCGCCGCCCGGGGCCGGGCATCCGCGCTCCGGCCGCACCCGGCGGCCTCCGGGCGGAGACCGGCCTCCTCCTCACGGAGTACGGCCGCCCGGCCATCAGCGGTTACTGTCGGCCCGTGCTGATGACGTGGCTGAGCAGGGCGGTCGGTGACCGGTTCGGTCCGGCGCGCCTGCTTCCGCTGCTGCTGGGCCCCGGATATCTGCTGTTCGTGCAGCGGAGCGAGCCGACCAGCGGGGACTGGGCGGTGACGCTCGCGGCGGGCGCGGTGTTCCTCGCGGGCGGCGTCTGGCCGCTGGGCGTCGTCTGCGCCGAGGCCGCGCTCATCGTCGCCGGGCAGCCGTTCATCGAGGCAACGCCCGTGGTCCCCAAGGTCGTTGCCAGCGTGGCGCTGCTGGAGCTGGCCGTGCGCCGCCCGCTGCGCGCCGCCGTGCCGGGCACCGCCGCGCTCATCGCGGCGTACCTGGTCGTCGTCCAGGAGCACGAGACCGCCTCCGGAGTGCTCGCCGTCGGCTACCGGATCGTGTGCGTGACCGCCGCGCCGCTGCTGCTCGGCGCCTATCTGCGGGCCGCCGGCCAGGCGTTGGCGCAGGCCCGGGCCCGCGCCCGGGAGGCGGAGGAGCGCCGCGAGCTGGTCGCGCGCGGCGCCCGGCTCGCCGAACGGACCGAGCTGGCCCGGGAGTTGCACGACCTGGTCGCGCACCATGTGGCGTCTATGGCGCTGCGCGTCGGGGTGGCCCGCGCCGTGCTGCCCGGCCTGGAGCCCAAGGTCGCCGCGGTGCTGGACGACGTGCACACCTCCGCCACCACCACCCTGACCGACCTGCGCCGCCTCGTCGGCGTGCTGCGCGACCCGGCCGCCGTTCAGGACACCACCGGCTCGCTGCTGGTGGACCCGGCCGAACTGCCCGCCGCCGTCGCCACGGTGGTGGACCGCAGCGTCGCGGCCGGGCTCGTCGTGGAGCGTCACCTCGACCCGGACATCGTGTGGCTGGACGCCGTGCGCGGCCTGGCCGTGCTGCGCGTCGTCCAGGAGGGCCTGACCAACGCGGTCAAGCACGCCGGGGCCGGGGCGCGCGCCCGGGTCGAGGTCGCGATCGTGGCCGGTGACGTGCGGATCGAGGTGCGCGACGAGGGCGCGCCCGCCGACGCCGGGGGAGCGTATCCCCAGGCCGGGCCCGGCTATGGGCTGGTGGGGCTGCGGGAGCGCGTCGACCTGGTCGGCGGCACGCTGACCGCCGGGCCGCACGGGCGGGGCTGGCGGCTGCTGGCCGTCTTCCCCGCGCGCGTCGCCCTGGCCGAGGCGCCGGCGGAGGCGGCCCCGTGATCGCGACGCTGCTGGTCGACGACCAGCAACTGGTGCGCGCCGGGCTGCGGATGCTGTGCGAGTCGACCACGGACATCGAGATCGTGGGGGAGGCGGCCACCGGCGCGGAGGCGGTGCGCCGGGCCGAGGCCGCCCGGCCCGACGTGGTGCTGATGGACCTGCGCATGCCCGGCATGGACGGCACCACCGCGACCCGGCGCATCCTCCAGGCCCGGCCGGCCACTCGCGTCGTGGTGCTGACCACGTTCGACGACGACGAGCACCTGTATCCGGCCCTCGCCGCCGGGGCCTGCGGCTTCCTCGCCAAGGACGCGGCCCCCGGGGAGCTGCTGGACGCCGTCCGGCAGGCCGCGGCCGGGGGCAGCCCGTTCAGCGGCGACGTGCTCCGGCGGCTGGTCGGCGAGGCCACCCGCGCCTGGACCAGCAGGGAGCCGTCGTGCGGGCCGGTGAAGGAGCTGACCGGCCGGGAGCGCGAGGTGCTGGCGCTGGTGGGCGCCGGTCTGACGAACGCGGAGATCGCCGCCCGGATCCATGTCGGGCTCACCACCGTGAAGACCCATGTGGCGAGCCTGCTGCGGAAGACGGGCTGCCCCACCCGGGTGCACCTGGCGGTGTTCGCCGTGCGCGGCGGCCACACCCCCGACTGAGCGGCGTTGTCTCCGCAGGGCTGTTGTGGTCCGGCCGGAACGCCGGTGAGGATGTGCCCCATGGAGGGTGCGAGAGACATACGGCCCGAAGAGGCAGCCGGGGCCGCCGAGTTCGTGGCACTGATGCAGCGCCTGAAGGACCGGTCCGGGCTGTCCTACCGGCAGTTGGAGGAGGCCGCCGAGAGCCGGGGCGAGGTGCTGGCCCGGTCCACCGTGGCGGATGTGCTGCGCCGGTCGGCGCTGCCCCGGCCGGAGTTGCTGGCCGCGTTCGTCCGCGCCTGCGGGGACGGCGACCGGGTGGACGCCTGGCTGGCCGCCCGGGACGCCATCGCCGCGGCCGGTCCCGCCGCGGAGCCGGGCGGCGGGGACGAGCGGCCCGGCGCGGTGGCGCGGTGGTGGCGCCGGCCCGCGCGGCTGGCCGCCGTCCTGGCGGCGGCGCTGCTGATGCTGGCGGGCGGCGCGTGGGTCCTGCTGGGCAGCGACTCCTCCGACCCGCCCGACGACGCCCCGCCCGGTGCCGTCTCGCTGCCGGAGGTCGATCCCGAGGACGCGCCGGCGACCGGACTCAGCCGCATCCACCCCGCCGGCGCCGCCGAGTTGTGCGTCACGGAGGGCCGGGAGCGCACCGGGCAGTACCACGCGGCGATCGCGGCGCAGGGCGTCTGCGACGACAGCCGGCCGCCCTACACCCACCTGGAGCCGGCCGGGGACGGCTTCCACCACATCCAGTGGGACCACCCCGCCGAGGGCCTGGCCTGTCTCACCGTGCTGACCGCGGACACCCCGGCCATCGAGGACATGCTCGAACCGTGGAACGACTGCGCGGCCGGCGGCGACCGCCAGCGCTTCCTGTTCGAGCCGGTCGGCGAGTCCGGCGAGGGCCGTTACCGGATCCGCACCGTGGCCGACGGCGACTGCCTCGGCGTCGCCGAGGACGGTGGCACCCGGCAGGGCCTGGAGGTGATGCGGCAGCCCTGCGAGGACGGCGCGGCACACCAGGAGTTCCTCGTGGAGCCCGTCACCTGACCGGAACGCCGCGTCAGATCAGGCCCTTCCGGGCCGCCAGCCAGGCCAGTTGCATCCGGGTCGCGGCGCCGGTCAGCGTCATCAGGTGCTGGATCCGGCGCTGCACCGTGCGCAGGCTCAACTGGAGCTGGCTGGCTATCGCCTTGTCCGCGACCCCGGCCACCAGCAGCGACAGCAGATGCTGGTCGTCCTCGGACAGCGCGGTCCCGGCCACGCCCTCCGTGCCCGTGACCGCCCCGGACGCGCTCACCGCCAGCGGCACGCCGTCCTCCCAGTACCGCTCGAACAGCGCCAGCAGCGCCTGGAGCAGGCTGCTGTCCCGCAGCAGCGCCGCCGTCGGCTCCTCCGGGCTGCCGTTGGGGCCGCCCGGTACCAGCGGGCACACCGCCAGCTCCCGGTCCACGATGGCCATCCGCAACGGCAGTTGGGGAACGGCCCGCGCGTTCTCCCCGGCCCGCACCCCGGCCACCAGGCTGTCCACCGAGCCCGGGTCCTCGAAGAACGCCCGCTCGTACAGCACGCGATACCGCACCCCGCGGGCCAGCGCGGCGAACTCCGCCGTGTTGCTGACCGACGGCATCGCCACATACTGCGCCTTGCAGAACCACAGCAACTCGTGGCGCGCGCTGTCCTGGATCTGCCGCAGCCGCTGGCGCAGCGCCGCCGCGCCGGTGACCACCTCGATGAGCTGCCCCGCGTCGTGCCGCCGCCGGGTGCCCCGGTAGGTCTCCAGCAGATCGGTCACCGCGGCCCGGGCCTGCTCCAACGCCTCGGCGCGCTGCTGGAGTTGGGGCAGCAGTGCGACATCCGGCGGGCTGGCCGCCCAGGCGGGCGGCGTGCGGGACGCGCGGTTGACCAGGCCCTTGCGCTCCAGCCCGGCGAGCAGGCGTTCGGCGTAGCCCGGCGTGAGGCCGGTCCGCCGCGCCAGGTCCCCGGGCGTGGCCGAGTCCACCGTGACCAACTCCCGGTAGACGGCCTCCTCGTCCGTCGTCAGCCCTGCCGCCTCCAGCATCGTGCCTCCAGCATCGCGCCGCGCCGCTCGCATTATCACCGACGCCCCGGCCGTTGTCGCAGTGGCGACATGTCGCTACTGCGCCACGGGAAACGCGTGACACCCACGACCGGGCGACCGGATTCTGGCCTCCTGAGCGAAAGGTATGAGTCAGTGAGGCACAAGAGAGGGACCGCCCTGGCGGCGGCGATGTCAACCGGGCTGATTCTGCTGGCGGTTGGCGCACCACCCGCCGCCGCCGACTCCGCGGGGGCGCCACGCGAGGCGCCCGCGGCCACCGCCCCCGGGGCGGTGAGCGTGCGCCTGGTCACCGGCGACACCGTGACGCTCACCGACGCCGGCGCGGGCCGCCGCGTCGCGTCGGTCACGCCGGGACCGGGCCGCGAGCACATCCACTTCCAGCAGTTCGAAGGCGACGGCCGCCTGACCGTGCTGCCCTCCGACGCCCGGGAGCCGGTGCGCGACGGCACCGTCGACCCCGAACTCTTCGACGTCACCGCCCTGATCGAGCAGCGCTACGACGAGGCCCACACCGACACCCTGCCGCTGCTGCTCGCCCGCCCCGAGGGCGTCGCGCCCGCCGCCGTGGCCGCCCTCACCGCGCTGCACGACGACTCCGAGCCCTCCTACGACCTGCCCAGTGTGGACGCCACCTCGCTGCGCGTCCCGGCCGACGACCTCGGCGCGTTCTGGGAACGCCTCGTCCCGCCCGCCGAGCGGGCGGCCGCGCCCACCCCCCGGCTGCGGCTCGACGGCCGGGTGGCCGCCTCGCTGGACCGCAGCACCGGGCAGATCAACGCCCCCGCCGCCTGGGCCGCCGGCTACGACGGCAGCGGCGTCACGGTGGCCGTGCTGGACACCGGCGCGGACGCCGAACACCCCGATCTGGCGGGGCGGATCACCGGCAGCCGCGACTTCTCCGACAGCGCCGGCACCCATGACGCGGTCGGCCACGGCACCCATGTCGCCGCCACCGTCGCCGGGGGCGGCGCGGCGAGCGACGGCGCCCGGACCGGGGTGGCGCCCGCCGCGGACCTGCTCGTCGGCAAGGTCCTCGGCGACGACGGCTACGGCACCGAGTCCGCCGTGATCGCCGGCATGGAGTGGGCCGCCGCCGAGGGCGCCGACATCGTCAATATGAGCCTGGGCTCCGACGCGCCCAGCGACGGCACCGACCCGCTCAGCCAGGCCGTTGACGAACTGACCGCCACCACCGACACGTTGTTCGTGGTCGCCGCCGGCAACAGCGGCGAGAACGGTCCCGCCACCGTCACCTCGCCCGGCGCCGCCGACGCCGCGCTCACCGTCGGCGCCGTGGATCGGGACGACGCGCTCGCTCCGTTCTCCAGCCGTGGCCCGCGCCCCGGCGACGCCGCCGTCAAGCCCGATGTCACCGCCCCCGGCGTCGGCATCGTCGCCGCCCGCGCCGCGGGCACCACGATGGGCCAGCCGGTCGACGAGCGGTACACCGCCGCCTCGGGCACATCCATGGCCACCCCCCATGTCGCGGGCGCCGCCGCCCTGTTGGCGGAAGCGCACCCGGACTGGGGCGCCGCCCAGCTCAAGGACGCCCTGGTCAGCACCGCCGCCACCGTGTCCGGCACCGCCGTGACCGAACAGGGCGGCGGCCGCGTCGACCTGGCCGCCGCCGTCACCGGCGGCGTCACCGCGACCGGCACCGTCGTGCTCGGCCCGTTCACCACCGGCGACGGCGAACAGCCGCCCGGGGAGGCCACCCTCCGCTACACCAACACCACCGGCGAGCCCCGCACCCTGGAGCTGTCCGCCGAGCTCGCCACCACCGGCGGGCGCCCGCTGGCCGCCGGCGCCCTCGCCCTGGGCGCGCGTTCGGTGACGGTCGCGCCCGGCGCCACGGCCGAGGTGCCGCTGACGGTCACCCCCGAACGGGCCCAGCGCGGCGACTACTACGGCCATGTGACGGCCCGGGCCGCCGACGGCGCGGTCGCCGTCCACACCACCGTCAGCGTCGTCGTCAACGGACCCACGCACACCCTCACCCCGACCGTCATCGGCGCGGACGGCGAACGCCTGCCCGGCGCCTGGCCGTTGATCTGGGGCCCGGACGGCTTCATCGTGCCGGACAGCGCGGGCGAGCGGCCCTCAGCCGAGGTGGAGGAGGGCAGTTACGTGCTCACCGAGATGACCGAGGCCCGCGGCGCCGACAACATCACCGAGGTCCGGCTGGCCCTGCGGCCCGAGGTGACGGTCACCGGGGACACCGAGGTCACCCTCGACCTGAGCCGCACCACGCCCGTTCAGATCCGCACCCCGCGCCCCGCCGAGCAGCGCACCTGGATGAATTTCCAGTACTACCGCCATTACGACGGGCATGACTTCACCCACTCGTTCAGCTACCCCATCGGCTCCGCCCGGCTGATGGTCACCCCCACCGAGCCCGTCACCGAGGGCGCCTTCGAGTTCGCCTCCCGCTGGCAGCTCGTCGCGCCCGTGCTGGACGCCGAGGTCCCCGGCTCCCGGCTGACGCTCGACCCCTACTACCTGTCGGCCGCCCCGCTGTTCGACTCCGGCGACCGGCTCACCGTCGCCGACGCGGGAGAGGCCGACGCCCCCGACCTCACCGGCGTGCGCGGCCGGCTGGCCGTCGTCCGCGGCGAGCCGGGCGGCGGCTACGGCCAACTCGCCGAACGCGCCGCCGAGTCGGGCGCCGCGGCGGTCATGCTGGTGGCCGACCCCGGCCAGGGACACTGGACGCGCTGGCGCCCCAACGGCAACACGTACGCGGTGCCCGTCGTCCGCGTCAGCCACGACCACGGCACCGCGCTGCTGGCCCGCGCCGCCGAGCGGCGCACGACGGTCGCGTTCTCCGGCACCGCGCGCAGCCCCTACCTCTACGACGTCATGCAGACCTCCGAGGGCCACATCCCCGAACGCGTCGTGCACACCGTCACCGACCGCAACACCGCCCGGGTGGTGACGACTTACGCCGACCCCGGACACGGCGGCTGGGGCTCCGCGCAGCGCATAAGCTGGCGCCCGCACCAGGGCATCGCCATGCTCGACTCCCCGCGCGAGGTCCCGGTCGGCACCACCCGCACCGAGTACATCAGCGCGGGCGACACCGTCTGGCAGCACTATGTGCACCACCAACTCCCCTTCTTCTACGACGTCCCGGTCACCGGCTTCGCCGCGCGCGGCGAGCAACGCGCCTACCGCGCCGAGGACTCCGAGACCGAGCGGTGGACCGGCACGGTCGTCCGGCCCGCCATCCCGCGCGGCTCCGCTAACACGTCCGTGCGCACGGGCGACACATTCGCCCTGCGGATCCCCGAGTTCACCGACTCCGGCGGCCACTGGGCCCGTTCGCTGTCGGGGGACCGCGTCACCGCCACCCTGTTCCGCGACGGCACGGAGGTGGCGACGGCCGACGAGACCTGGACCACGCTCGAACCCGGCCCCGGCGCGGCCGCCTACCGGCTCGACATCACCACCGAACGCGCCTCCACGGCCTGGGACTTCGCCACCCACACCGACACCTCGTGGCACTTCCGCTCGGACACCACGGCGGAGGAGACCCCGCTGCCCCTGCTCCAACTCGACTACGACACGGGCACCGACGCCCACAACACCACGGACTCCGGCCGCCGCCACACGATCGGCATCACGGTCCGCCACCAGGACGCCCTCCCCGCGCCACGCGGCGTCACGGTATCCGTCGCCGCCTCCTACGACGACGGCGAAACGTTCACCGAGGCCACCCGGATCCGCCCCCGCGGCGACAACACGTTCGCCGCCACGCTCGAACGCCCACGCGGCACACCGGCCGACGCGTTTGTGACCCTGCGGGTCACGGCAAGGGACGCGGCGGGCAACGCGGTGGAACAGACGGTGCACCGGGCGTACCAGCACCGGGGCTGACGGGGGTCCGGCCGCCGGTCCGGCCATCCGGGGGGATGGCCGGACCGGCGGTGTCTTCCACTCGATCCGTCGGCCCGCCCGCTCAGGGTGTGTACAGGGACTCCAGTCTGCTGACCCGGCCCTCCCCGTCGAAGCTGATGTCGTAGCCGATTCTCGAGTTGACCTCCGGCTGCTCGGTCAGCCGGCTGACGAACTCGGCCTGGGAGTACGACGAGGCCGCGGACTCGTCGCCCATCGGGACCGCCAGCAGCACCTGGGCGTCCGCCGCCAAGGTCACCGTGGTGTACGGCCCCTCCCCGGGGATTATCTGCCAGGCCTCGTGCGGGCTGGTGACGGCCACCTTCTCCGCGCCCCGCACCTCCAGGAACGTCTGTCCGTCGCTGGTCCAGGCCGTGCGGATCTGCATGAACTGCTTGGTGCCCGCCCAGGAGGCGGCATCGGCGGACGCCGTCTCGTCGGCCGGGTCCCCACTGGCGTCGGCCGAGTCCGCGCTGTCGTCGGCCGGGTCCGTGGAGGCGTCGGCTTCGGCTTCGGCTTCGGCTTCGGTCTCGGTTTCGGCCGGGGGCGAAGTGGGGGCGTCCGCTTGCCCGTCGTCTTCGGAGGTGCACCCGGTCAGCACGGCGGTGGCGAGGGCGAGGCCGGCGAGGCTGTGGGCGGCTGTGCGGCGGAAGGCGCGGCGGCGCGAGGCGAACATGGTTCAACGTCCCCTTATGCATTGGGTGTCATCGGCATACGCGGTCTTTACGCGCCGCTCCGCGCCGAGGTTGCACCTCAACCTCAGGAATTTTTGGGGACCCGGGCGGCGCGGGCTCACTCAGTGAGCCAGTAGGCCTCCCGCAGGGACTGGACCCGGCCCTCGCCGTTGTAGTCGATCGCGAAGACCCACCGCTGCCCGGCGCTCAATTCGTCCACCAGCTCGCCCAGTTCGGTATCCGCGGGCTGCCCTCCGGCGAGCTGCCGCGCTTCCACCAGGGTGTGGCTCGGCAGCGTCAGCGTGTGCACCACGCCGGTGGGCTCCGCGGCCTGGCCGGACATGCGGAGTTGCTCGACGGTGACCCGCACCGTGTCCCCTTCCGCCACCGCGTCGTACACGTAGCCCAGTTCCGTGGCGTACTCCGCGCCCGGCCCGGGGGACGGCGGCTCGAAGGACGAAGCGGTCGGCGCCGGATCGTCCACGGGAGGCTCCGTTCCCCCGCCGGCCGTGGCCAGCGACAGACCTCCCGCGGCCACGACCACGGCCAGCAACGCGCCGCTGGCGGCCAGCGCCGCCCGCCTGCGGCTCCGGCGCTGCTCACCGCGCGCCCGTACCTCGTGCGCGGCACGGGGGACCGCGTTCCGCCGCCCCGACTCGGCGAGGTCGGCGAGCAGCCGCTCCAGTTCGATCTGGTCATCCATGCCGCACCTCCGGCAGCCCAGTCGTCCGCGTGTCCAGCTCCGTGTCGGCCAGAAGCCGTGCCAGCGCCGCTCGCCCCCGGCTCAGATGAGCCTTGACGGTACCGACGGGCCGGCCGGTCTCGGCGGCCACCTGTTCCACCGACAGGTCGCACAGATGATGCAGCACCACTGCCCGCCGCTGTGCCTCGGGAATCCGGCGCAGCGCCTCGACGAGCAGCACGTGGTCCGGCTCCGGCGGCGCCACGGCGGCGGGCGGGCCCTGCCGCCGGGCGAAGGTCAGCGCCGTGCGCATCCGCCGCCACCGGCTGACCGCCAGCCGCCACGCCACCGTGCGCACCCACGCCTCGGGCGCGTCGTCCAGATCGAGCTGGCTCCGACGTTCCCAGGCCCGGGCGAAGGCCTCCTGGACCACATCCTGCGCCTCGGCCAAGTCCCCTGTCATCGCGTAGAGTTGGCCGGTGAGCCGACCCACGCTCGCGGTGTAGAACGCGTCGAACTCGCGCTCGTCCACGCCACGGCCGCGCGGCGCATCTGGTGGTCTCATGCCTCTATGGTCGCGCCACCCCGAAGGCCTCCCGCACCCCGGCCGTTCGTGACACCCGCAGTTCCGTGAGATACCGCTTGGTGATCCGGCCTCCGTATCGCCCGTCGATGCGCCCGGCGACGCACTCCAGCAGTCCCTCCCTGGCCTCCTGCGGCAGCGCCCGGTGGCCGGAGTAGGTCCGCAGCAGCTCCAGGTACTCGGCCGTGGTGTACGTCAGATCCCACTCGTAACGCCGGAAGTCGACCGGGCCGAATCGGCCGCTGCGTGCCACCTCGTCCGCGTGATCCGAGGTGTCGACGTCTTCTGCGGCAGGAAGCCGCAGCCCCGGAGGGGTGGCCGGATCGAAACGCTCGTAGCAGGTCTGAACCTCGACGAAGAACTCCTCGCTGCCGCCCGCCACATGCTGCGTGGCGACCACGGCGAGGGCACCACCGGGCCGCAGCGCGTCAGCGGCCCTCGCCATCCGCACCGCCGGATCGATCCAGTGGAACGCCGTCGCCGAGACGACCGCGTCGAACGGCTCCGCCGGCAGTGGCCAGGTCTCGAAGTCCGCCGTCACGATCTCCACCGTTTCGAACGCGGCCAGGTTGCGCCGGGCGACGGCGGCCATGTCCGCGCCCAGCTCGACGGCCGTGATCCGGCAACCGCGCTCGGCGAGCGGCACGGTCGCCTTGCCGGTGCCCGCGCCAACCTCAAGGACACGACAGCCGGGGCCGATGCCGACCACCTCGGTGAGGTCGTCGAACAACTCCGGCGGATAACCGGGCCTGGCCCGGTCGTACAACTCCGCGTCCTCGTCGAAGGTCCGGCTCAAGTGGACACGGCGCGTTTCGTCAGGTGTGTCATCACGCATGGCAGCACATTAGGTGTGCCGTCCCCTGGGGTTGGGTGCCACGGCCGCGATCACTGGCTCCCCGTCCGGTCTTGTGACTGAGCGTGCGCCGGCACTCGGGGGGCGACCCGCTCGGCGATGAGCCGCCGGTAGCTCGGGCACTGGGTGACGTCCTCGTGCTCGCAGTTCAGGCCGCCCTCGATGAGCTGCAACGAGACCTGGGCCGCCGCGATCCTCGACCGAGCTGCTCGGCCTCGTGACGCAGGATCGTGTGCCGGGTGGCGCGGTCGACGGTGGCGGACAGGCTCCTGATGGTGTCCAGGCCGAGGCCGGCCTCCTTGGAAACGAGGATGATCGCCACGCGGGTGAGGTCGTCCGCACCGTAGCGGCGGCGCCCGCCCGCGTCCCGTTCGGGGTGCAGCAGGCCCATCGACTCCCAATGCCGCAGGACATGCGTAGCCAGGCCGAACCGTGCCGCAAGGGCGCCGATGCTCATCACGGCGGCGCCGCTGTCTTCGCTTGACTTCACGTCGACATTAAGGAGCAGCCTGGCGGCCATGTCCAGAAACCAGGAAGCGGTGGAAGAGCACCGCGACACCCAGGCCCTGCTGGCCGTCCTCGACGCGGCGGACCGGATGCCGGACGCCACCCGGCTGCGGGCCCGCTCCTACGAGTTGCTGTCTCCGGTCCCGAACTCGACTGTCGTGGACGTCGGCTGCGGCGCCGGACGCGCCGTCGCCGAGCTGGCCGAACGCGGCGTCCACGCGGTGGGCGTGGACCCCGACCCCCGGATGCTGACCGCGGCCCGGGAACGGTGGCTGGCGGCCGAGTTCCGGGAGGCGGGGGCGGAGGATCTGCCGTTCGCCGACGGAAGCGTGCGCGGCTACCGTGCCGACAAGGTCTTCCACGTGCTCCGGGAACCGGGGCGCGCGGTGGCGGAGGCGCGGCGCGTCCTTGCCCCGGGCGGCAGGATCGTCCTGGTCGGGCAGGACTGGGACGCCATCATGATCGACTCGGACGATGCGGCGCTCACGCGCACGATCGTGCAAGCTCGCGCCGACCTCCTGGGCACGCCCCGAGCCGGCCGCCAGTACCGCGACCTGCTCCTGGACGGCGGCTTCGCCGACGTCACCGTCGAGGCGCACACCAGCGTGTTCACCGATCCCGCGATGCTGTCGCTGCTCACCAGACTCGTGGAGCCCGCCTGCACGAGCGGCGCCGTCGGCCGTGATCAGGCCGACGAGTGGCTCGCCGAACAGCGCCAACGCGCCCAGGCCGACCGCCTTCTCATCGCCATTCCGTTCTTCGTGGCCGCCGCCTCCGCCTGGATGTGTTGATCGGCGGGGTTGTTTACGCGGGTGACGGGTGGCTGGCCGTCGAGTGCGGTGCGGCTGAGGACCGACCACGCCTACCAGACCCTGGCAGCGCGGCCGGCACGGCTGTGGCCCGTGCCGCCGGCTTCCACCTCACCAACGCCGCCCCGACCACCGCGGGCGACTCCGGGCCGCTCCTCACCTGGCGCCACTCGCGCTGATCATCGCCGACGGTCAGCCGCGCACGTGCAGCCCGAAACCCGAGCGGCCCGCGGGCTCCAGTCCCTCCTTCAGGTGCAGCGAGGGGATCTCGTAGTCGCCGAAGTTCTGCCGCCGGAACGCGATCGGCTCGGTCGACTCCAGAGTGAGCAGGCGCTGCTCCCAGGACTTGGCGACGTCCGGGTAGTCCTCGTCGGTCATCCGGTCGGTGCCGTACAGCACGAACGGCGGCAGCACCTCGATGCCCGGGTAGTAGAGGACGCCGTGGTGGATCGGGAACAGCAGATCGTCGATGGGGCCGTTGATCCCGCGGGCAGCGTAATGCGACTCCGGGCCGCCGGCGGTCACCGACAGCAGAGCCTTCCGGCCCGCGAGGGTTCCTTCGCCGAAGCGCTCGCCGTACTTGGTGTCGCTGTGCTCGCCGACGCCGTAGGCGAAGTGGTAGGTGAACACCCGGTCCACCCAGCCTTTGAGGATCGCGGGCATCGTGTACCACCACAGCGGGAACTGGAAGATGATCGTGTCGGCCCACAGCAGCTTCTGCTGCTCGGCGAGGACGTCCGGGGTGAGCGTTCCGGCGTCGAAGGCCCGGCCGGAGTCCCGGGCGACCTTCAGCCGAGTTGAGGCGTTGGGGCCGTAGTCCGAGGCGTCCACGACCGCCTTCCAGTTCATCGCGTACAGGTCGCTCACCCGTACCTCGTGCCCGGCCTTCTCCAAGGTGGACACCGCGAGGTCCTTCAGCGAGCCGTTGAGCGACTTGGGCTCCGGGTGGGCGTAGACGATCAGCGTCTTCATGGGAACTCCTTCGGATCGGGTGCCTTCGATGCTGGGCGCCGCGGCGCCCAGCGTTCAGGGGCGCCTCTTCCGTCGGACGGGACTTCCTGGTAACGGCAGGGCCACCTTCGCGGGCACCGCCGGAGCCATACTGGAAAGCATGGACGATCTCGCGGGCTTCCTTCGCACCCGGCGTTCCCGGGTCGACCCGGCAGCCGTCGGCATCCCCACCGACAGCCGCCGCCGGGTCGAAGGGCTGCGCCGCGAAGAGGTCGCGCACCTGTCGGGAGTCAGCGTCGACTACTACGTACGCCTGGAGCAGGGCCGCGCTACTCAGCCCTCCGAGCATGTCCTCGACGCGCTCGCCCGCGTTCTCGGCCTCGACGAGACCGAACGCGATCACCTCTCCCGGCTCGCCCGGCAGCGCCGCCGCGCGAAGGCGCCGGGCATGGGGGTCGCCCCGGCCAGAGGCCGGGGGAGGGTCCGGCCGGAGCTGCTGCGCGTTCTCGGCCTGGTCGCCGACGCGCCCGCGCTGATCGTGGACCACCGCCTGGACGTGCTCGCGGGGAACCGCCTCGCCGGGCTCCTCTACGGCCGGCCGGTGCCGGGCCTGAACATCGCCCGGCACATCTTCCTGGAGGAGGCCGAGCGCGGTCTTTACACGGACTGGGAGAAATGCACCCTCGATGTGGTCGGGCATCTGCGCCTGGCCGCCGGCAAATTCCCCGAGGACCCTCGACTGGCCTCGCTCATCGGCGAGCTGGCGATGGGCAGCGAGCGCTTCCGCCGCCTCTGGGCCCGCGCGGACGTGCGCGCCCGCACCCATGGACGCAAGGCGTACCGGCACCCGCTGGTCGGACTGCTGGAACTGCACCAGGAGAACTTCGCGCTACCGGATGAATCGGGCGTGGAGCTGCTGGTGCTGTCCGCTTCCCCCGGCAGCCCCGCCGAGGACGGCCTGCGCCTGCTCGTGGGCCTGGGCGCGGACAGCGGTGACGCACATCCCTCGGTGAACGCTCAGGCCCGCGAGTAACTCGTCGACGCCCACCCACCGCCGGGATCGCCTCAACACCTCGCGCGCCGGCCGCGCAGGGCAGGCCCGGCGGGGCACAGGTGACCGAGCGCTCCGGGTGGCGGACGTTTCAGCCGCTTTGCCGGCCGACGCCGTCGAGCACCGCCGCCGCCGCGACGTCCTGGAGACGGGCGATGCCGGCGGCGGGCCGTCGCAGCCTCTGCGGGCCTACCGGGCCCGAACGAATCGCCGGAGGTGTGCGCGCACGGTGTCGGGCTGTTCGAGCCATGGCTCGTGGCCCGCGCTCTCGACTCGGGTCAGCGGGACACCGAGCTTGAGCCCGAGCGATTCAAGTGCCGACAGCGGCCGGGGATCCTCGGCGGCGCCGAGGAGTTCCACCCGCGCGGGCAGGCACGCGCGCAGCGCGTCAACATGCTGGTCGAGCGGGTCCGCACGTCCTTCCGCACCGAGTTGACGGTTCATGTCCCAGTTGACGGGGCGGCGCTTCCGGGCCTCCCGCGCGGCCCAGTGCCGGCCGCGTTCCGGATCGGCGTGGTCGGTGAACCAGGACAGCGTGAGCAACTCGACCTCCTGATCCTCACTGCGGCGCGCCACCCCCTCCAACTCGCGTTGGCGCTCCCGCTGCGCCGCGGACATGCGGCGGTCACGTGCCGCCCGGTACCCCGCGCGCCAGTCACCGACGAACGGCCCGCACATGAGCAGCATCGCGGCCACTCGATCCGGGTGGGCCAGGCAGAACCGGCTGGCCAGGTCGGTGCCGTAGGAGTGCCCGATCAGGACCGCCTCCGGCGCGTCCCACAGGTCGAGCAGCTCGGCCAGATCGCCGACATGCCGGGCCGGCGTATGGCGGCCCTGCCACCCGGACGCGCCCGTGCCGCGCTGGTCGTAGCGGTACACGGACGCGAGGTCCGCGATCATGGTGGCGACCTCGCCCAGATAGTCGGGCAGGCCGGGGCCGCCATGGAGAAGGACAACGGGCGGCTTCCGAGGCGTGTCGCCCAGCGCCGTCCAACGTATCCGCGCCCCGTCGCTCATCGACGCGAGGCCCCCGGTCTCAGGCACGTTCACCGTGGAGAACCTACGGGTGTCTCCGCGGCGCCGCCAGTACGGTCCGGTTCCGTGGGGCGTTGAGTGGGCGTTGAGAGTCACGCTATGGCGCCGACTGGCCGACGGCGTGGGGGAGTTGGGCGAGCCCGGCGGGCCGGGTGCGCGGCGCGGGCACCCCCGCCGCCGAACCGCCCACCGGGGCTCTTCTTCCGCCACCACCCCGCGGCGGCTCGACGGAATTTACCCCTTGCCGGTTCCCGGAAGGCCGACGTGACCGGCCCACCGTGCATGTGCCACTTGCCGCTTCGGCGGGCCCGATTGCCGTTCCCGGACACTTTCGGGGGGAATGACAAATGGCGGGCGGCGAATATCGGCCGCCTTTTTCGCGTCCAGTTCGCCATCTTCCGCTGCCGCAAAGGACGTTCTACGCTGGGAGCGCTCCCAGCCTCGGGGAGCGCGGGGCCCGGAAGGGATCACACGCGCAGGACAGTGCGGCCGCCTTTCGCGCCCGAACGGAAAGAGCCGCATTTCCCTTTGCGTCCCCCGGAAGGTCGTGTGCTCAACGACCTGCCCGCTTCCGGGCGACGCTGTCGCGCCCTGCCCCACAAAGCCCCAGGGTGCCGAAAAGGGCGTGCGCCTCGAAAACCGCTTTCCCTCATCCCGCGCGATGCCGGAGACCACCGTCATCGCCATCGAACGACCGATTGGAGAGCCATGTCTGGTGTTCTTGCCGCCGGCGGGGCCGCCGTGGCGTTATTCGCCTCGACGCTTTCCGCCCAAGGCACGCCGGCGATGACCGACGTGCCGACGGAGAGAATCGAGATCAGCATCGAGACGATCAACGGCTCGGGCTGCCCCGCGGGGACGGCCGCGGTCGCCGCGTCCGCGGACAACACCGCGTTCACCGTGACCTACAGCGACTTCCTGGCCCAGGCCGGCGGCGGCGCGTCCGTGATCGAACGCCGGAAGAACTGTCAGCTCAGCCTGAACGTGCACATTCCGCAGGGGTTCACCTACGCGATCGCGAGGGTGGACTACCGCGGCTACGCGTACCTGGAGAACGGCGCGACCGCGCTCCAGAAGGCGAGCTACTACTTCCAGGGGTCCGCCGAAACGGCCTCGCAGAGCTACGACTTCGGCGGCCCGTACGACGACAACTGGCACACCTCGGACAGCACCGAGGTGGCGGAACTGGTCTACGCCCCCTGCGGCGAGGAGCGGAATTTCAACATCAACACGGAACTCCGCGTCAACCCCGGTGACTCCGACCCGAACGCCACGAGTTTCATCGTCATGGACTCGACGGACAGCGAGGTCAGCACGACCTACCACATGTCGTGGAAGGAATGCCCGGCGAGCTGAACCGGCCGGTTCACCACCACGGGCCGCGGGCCGTTCCCCGACTGATGCTCCCGCGCCTCGACTCCCGTACCGCCGAGGCGGGGGAGCATCAGCTCACCTCACCACGGATCGCGTTCGGCATTCCCGTGCCCCTGAACGCGGTCCGCAGACGATCGATTGGAGAACCATGCCTCGTGCACTTGCCATAGGCGGCGCCGTCGTGGCGACGCTCTTCGCGACGACATCCCCGTCCTCCGCTCACACCGCGGAACCACCGTACTTTGTCGACGCGCCGACCGACAGAATGGTGATCGAGGTGGTGACGGTCAACGGCTCGGGCTGCCCCGCGGGTTCGGCCGCGATCGCCGTCTCCGAGGACAACACCGCCTTCACCGTCACCTACAGCGACTACCTGGCCCAGGTCGGGCCCGACGCCTCGCCGACCGACTTCCGGAAGAACTGCCAGCTCAACCTGGCCGTCCGGGTGCCGCAGGGCTTCACCTACGCCATCGCGAGCGTGGACTACCGCGGCTACGCCTACCTGGAGAACGGCGCGAGCGCGACGCAGAAGGCCCAGTACTACTTCCAGGGTTCGCCGGAGACGGACGAGTTCTCGCACACGTTCGCCGGCGCCTTCGACGACAACTGGCAGGCGAGCGACGTCACCGACATCGAGTCGCTGGTCTGGGCGCCCTGTGGCGAGATCCGGAACTTCAACATCAACACCGAGCTCCGCGTGAACGCGGGCACTTCAAGCCCGGCCGACACGAGCTTCATCGCCATGGACTCCACGGACGGCGACGTCAACACGACGTACCAGGTCTCCTGGATGGAGTGCCCGGAGACGTAGGACGAACGGGGTGCGGTCCCCGGGCCCGGGCCCGCACCCCCATCCGGCCGCCTCGGCCACCGATGAGTTTCGCTCCCCGCCCGGGTCCACCGTTCGGCAAGCCGAGACGACCCTCCACCCGGCGAGGAGCGACACACCATGCAGAAGATCACGACCTTCCTCTGGTTCGACGACCAGGCCGAGGAGGCGGTGGAGCTGTACACCTCCGTCTTCGACAACTCCCGCGTCCTGGACATCCAGCGCTACGGCGAGGCCGGCCCCGGCACGCCGGGCACGGTCATGACCATCACGTTCGAGCTGGCCGGCCAGCGTTTCATCGCCCTGAACGGCGGCCCGCACTTCCGGTTCACCGAGGCGATCTCCCTCTACGTCGACTGCGTCACCCAGGAGGAGGTCGACGACCTGTGGACCCGGCTCACCGCCGGCGGCGGCGAGGGAAGCGAGTGCGGCTGGCTGAAGGACCGCTTCGGCCTGTCCTGGCAGATCATCCCCCGCACGCTGACCGACCTGATGTCCGACCCCGACCCGGAGAAGTCCCAGCGGGTCGTGCGGGCGATGCTCGGCATGAAGAAGCTGGACATCCAGGCCCTCAAGGACGCGTACGCGGGCTGAGCCACGCCCGACCCGACGGCACACCGGCGCCGCCCGCCCGCCCGCCCCGCGGCCGGGCGGCGACCGCGCGTTCCCGGACGGGCCCTCTTACGGCTCCTGCCGCGGCAGGACCCTGCCGGTGTACGCGTCGAGCGGGGCTCGCTCGCCCAGTGGCCGCTCCAGTTCGATCTCGGTGTTGATGGGAACGACCACGGTGGTGCAGATCCTGTCGGGATCCCGCTCGCCGACTCCCGCCACGTCGAACGCCCCGAAGACGACGGCGGTCCCGGTCTCCAGCACCTCGACGTCGATCGCGTCGTCACAGCCGCCCACTCCCGAACGCACCGTCACTGTCCGCCCGTTGTCGGAGACCGACTCGATGAGGTCCAGGGGCTCCGGGTGGTTCTCCCCGCCGTCGTCTTCCACCGCGTCCACGGGCGCGCCCAGCGGCGGCTCGTCCGACCCCGGCGGTGGCGGCGTCTCCCCGGCCGCCCACCGCCGCTGCGCGTCCGATCCCTCCCAGGCCCCGGCCACCTCCCGCAGACGCAGTGCGGAACGCCATTCCTCCGCGTAGCGCAGCAACTCGCCGGTGTACGCGTCGAGTGGGGCTCGCTCGCCGAGCGGCTCCGCCAGCTCGACCACGGGGAGGGCGTAGAGCCCCTGCTCGGTGCAGGACTCGTCCGGGCCCTGGGGATCCCCGATCAGCGCGCCGAAGACGACGCTGGTGTCGGTCTCCAGGACCTCGACGTGGATCCCGCTGTCACACGCGCCGTGCGGGACGCGCAGCGTCACGGTGCGACCGTCGTCGGACACCGCCTCGATCAAGTCGGTCGGCGTGGGGCGGTGCGGGCCGCCGCGGCGGGCCGGCTCGTCGACATCCGCCGCGGGCTGTTGTTCCGCGTCGGGCGGTGGGAGGTCGCCGGTCTCCCAGCCGCGCTGTGCGTCGGAGCCTTGCCAGGCGTCGGCCACGTCCGGTAACCGCGTGTCGTCGTACGCCATGCCGCCGGCGTCGCGGTGTCGCTCCGTCGTCGGCTCCCGCCCACAGGCGGACAGCGCCAGGGCCAGTGCCAGTGCCGCGATGGCGGCGGCGGTGGCGCGCACTCGTCTCGTCATGCCCCTCCGACGGAGCGGCCGACGAACCGGTTCCTGTCGTGTCGCGCCGGTTTCTGGTCGGATGGTCGAGCACACCGATGAGTTCTGCCGCGATCCGTGGTCAGTCAGGGTGTGATGGGCTGGGACCGGCCGAGCCGGCCGGCACCGGCCACGAGTAACTGAGGAGATTTCTGAGATGCGCACCCTGATCAGCACCGCTTTCGTTTCGCTCGACGGCGTCGTGGAGGCCCCGGGCGGCGAGCCCGGCTACCGGAACTCCGGGTGGACCTTCAAGGACGTCGAGTTCCTCCCGGAGGCGTACGAGATCAAGAGCCGGGAGCAGAAGGAGGCCACCGCGCTGATGATGGGCCGGGTCAGCTACGAGGCGTTCAGCCCCGTCTGGCCGGGCATGGTGGAGGAGTTCGCCGACTACAACGCGATGCCGAAGTACGTCGTCTCCACGACCCTCACCGAGGCCGATCTGGTGGACAACTGGGGCGAGATCACCATCCTGCGCACCCTCGACGAGGTCGCCGCGCTCAAGGAGACCGAGGGCGGCCCGATCAGCATCCACGGCAGCGCCGCCCTCAACCGGAGCCTTTCCGACGCCGGCCTCATCGACCGCTACCACCTGCTCGTCTTCCCGCTGCTGCTCGGCGCGGGCAAGCGGCTGTTCAGCGACGCGGACAGGGACACTCAGAAGCTGAAGCTCGTCGAGCACGAGGCGTACGCCAACGGCATCCAGAAGAACGTCTTCGACGTCATCCGCTGACGATGCGCCCCGGGGCCGGGTGGCCCTGTCAGTACCTGCCTTGTGGATACCTGCCTGGTCAGGGCACTTTCCGGCGCCCCGCGAGGCCGTCTCGGCTGGTGTTCTTGGTGAGGGAAGAAACGGCGACCGGCCGTCACCCGGAATCTCTCACTCACCCCGGAAGGTGTGCAGCATGACCACGCAGACTTCTGTCCGTCCCCTCGCCGGCCGCGTCGCGGTCGTCACCGGCGCCTCCAGCGGCATCGGCGAGGCATCGGCCGCCCATCTGGCCGAGCTGACCGCCGCTGCCGCGGGCCGCGCTCACTCCGGCAGCGCCGGCTCCCGGGCCAGCTCGCACAGGGGAACGGGCGCCGCCAGCGGGCGGGACGCGGTGGCGCGCAGTTCGGCCTCCGCCGGGCGGTGGCCGGTGAGTTCGGCGGTGAGGGCGGTGTCGCCGGTCCAGGACATATCGGCCTGGGCCGGGGCGGCTGCCAGGCCCGTGGCGAGTGCCACGGCGGCCGCGGGACTTGGGGGCCTGACGCGGAAAGCGGCTGACGGGACTGACCCCGCCCGGCGGCCTGTTCCTCCTGGCGAGAGTCGACGGCGTACCGGCGGGCTGCGCGCCGACGTTCGGACGCCGTCCCCGGGCATCGGCGAGATGGCGTCCTCGGACACCAGGTGCCGGGACAAGGAACCGACCCGTTCGGCCCGCACTCCGTGCGTGGGCTGAACGGGTCGGTTCCTTGTGAGACTTACTTGATGCCGTTGACGAACGCCGCCCACGCATCGGCCGAGACGACCAGGTGCGGGCCGTCCGCGATCTTGCTGTCCCGTACCGGGACCGCGCCGACCAGCCCACGCGCCACCTCGACGCACTGCCCGCCGTTGCCGCTGTAGCTGCTCTTGAACCAGTCGAGAGCGTCAGTCGGGTGGGTGCTCATTCCAGCTCCTCAGCAATCTTTCTGATCATGTCCACAGAGTCTCGTGGTGGCAACGCACTCGCCCGCAGCCGCTCATTGATGTCGCGAGTGCTGCGCACATACGCCTGGGCCTGTGACAGCCGACCGCCCAGCGGTCCGTCCGTCCACAGCGTATCCGGAGTGCCATCGGCGAACGTCAAGATCGTGAAGGCGGGCGTATGCGCGGCCTCCCCGCCTGCGGTCAACGGCAACACCTGAACATCTATTCCCGGGCTGGTCGCCACATCGAGCAGGTGCCGCAGTTGCGCGCCCATAACTGCCGGGCCGCCGACGACTGTTCGCAGACACGCCTCGTGGATCACCGACCAGAGCTGGGGGCGCGGCGTGGCCGCGAACGCATCGCGGCGGCGCCGCATGCGCGCCTTCACCATGCTCTCGACGATCTCGGGTGGCTCCGCCGGGTTGCCCGCCCGCAGAATCGCGCGGGCGTAGTCCTCCGTCTGGAGCACCCCGATCAGGCAGTGCACCGACCAGTCGAGGATGCGGGCGGCGCGCGGCTCCAGCTTCAGGTAGGGCACGAACCAGGTGGGTGTTTCCGTCTCCTCCAGGCGGCGGCGTAGCCGTACGAACAAGCCGCCGGTGCCCAACACGACATCGAGCCGTTCGGCGAAGGTGTTCGACGGCAGGATGACGCCGTTCTCCACCTTGCTGACGTACGCGACCGAATAGCCGGTGCCGTCCGCGACGTGCTTCTGTTTGAGCTTCCGCCCCTCGCGGGCCAGTCGCACCTCGGTTCCAAAGTGGCCGAGGGCGCTCAATTCGGCGCCCTGGGCAGCTTCCACAGCCCGCTGAGCTGGCAATTTCGGCATCTCACCCGCCAATTGAGTTGAGAAGAATGGGTTCAACGTTCTCATGTCATGCCGGAAAGGTGTTGGCTATGTAGTCACCACGACACGGAGCGTTGGAGAGTTGGGAGACCGTCATGAGATCACATCTGACACGCAGGTGCACGGCAGAGGCCGACCCTTCGCTCACTGACCTGGGAACGGCCTCGAACTCGAACGGAATTACGCTGCCGACTCCGGGCCTCGACGCCGCCTCGACGGCGTCGTCCGGGACCGGTCGCATGATTGAACTCGGCCGATGCAACCTCGACACCGCTCGCGCCATCGCCGCCGCGCCGTCCCGCCCCTGAGCCGGGCGGCGCGCTGGCTCGGTGCCCGAGCCGGTCTCCTGTTCATTGCCATCAACCTGGTCGCCCTGCTGAGCCTGCTGCTTCTCGCGATGACCAACCCGTAGGAGGTCCCGTGTCCGGATGCCCCCACACCGGCCGCCTGATCGCCCGTGAGGACGGCAAGCACTGCGAGGACTGCGGCGCGTTGATCTACGCGGCGTCCGCGACCCTGCCCGGTGAGACCCCACCCCCGGCGCCGCTGCCGGACCAGCCGCTGGCGGACGCCGCCTCCTAGCTCCCGCCGGGCCACTACCAACCACCGCCACTGGAGGCTCTGTTGACCGCGCACCTCATACCCAGCCACCAGCACTATGCCGTCGTGGGCGTGGAGGTCGACGCCAGCACCGTGCGACGCGACGATCAGGTCGTGATCGGCGGCCAGGCGCTGACCGTGGCCGACATGACCACCCTCCCGCGCGGCGCGAAGCGCCTGCACTTCGCGAGCGGCGAGACCTTGACCATGCGACGCGACACCGTCCTGTGGGTCACCCGCCGTTTCGACCCACGCCTGCGTCGCCGGGTGCGCTGACCACGCGGGGGGACATGCCGGTGGTGTCCAGCCACCGTCCCCGGTCGCTCAGCTCCTCGCGCATGATCTTGTCGAGGAGCGTGTAGTGCAACGCGACATGGTCGCGGGCGGGGTCTTGCCGGCCCCCGGGACTCCCGAGATGATCAGGCGGCCCGGCAACCGTTCACCAAACGTCGGCACGTTCTTCGGCTCCGGGACACACCGCCGAGCCGTCACTGAGGGGCCGATCACAGCGGCCGGGAACCGCCATGCGGCGGATGGCGTCATGCAGATACCGAATCGGCCACCCACATGGCGCGATCTTCACTGGCGACAGCCGGTGCGTCCGTCAGCTTCCCCGGACCGTGTCCCGTGGCGGGCCGAGTGGCCATGACTGTCGTTCTGAGGGGATTCGACGATGACGGAGTCGCCGGGGCTGGGTGATTGGCGTCAGGTGGGTCCGTACCGGTTGGTGGGGAGGCTGGGGCGGGGTGGGATGGGGCGGGTGTATCTGGGCCGTTCGCCGGGTGGGCGGCTGGTGGCGGTGAAGGTGGTGGCGGAGGAGCTGGCCGGGGATGTGGAGTTCCGTCGTCGTTTCGCTCTGGAGGTGGCCGCCGCTCGTGGGGTCGGGGGTTTTTACACGGCCCAGGTCGTTGACGCCGACCCTGACGCGAACCCGCCCTGGCTGGTCACCGCTTACATTCCCGGGCCTTCGCTCCAGCAGGCCGTCGCCGCTCACGGGCCGCTGCCTCCCAACGCCATCCGTGTTCTTGGCTCCGGGCTGGCCGAGGGGCTGGCCGCCATCCACGCCAGTGGTGTCGTTCACCGTGACCTCAAGCCCGGCAATGTCATCCTGGCCCACGACGGTCCGCGCGTCATCGACTTCGGTATCGCCCGTGCCCTGGACGCCGTCCAGCATTCCACCGGGATCTTCGGCACACCCGGGTACATGTCACCCGAGCAGGCCCGCGGTCACCCCACCGGCCCGGCGTCCGACATCTTCTCCCTCGCCTGCGTCCTCACCTACGCCGCCACCACACACAGCCCCTACGGAGAAGGCATCCCCGCGGTCGTCCTCTACCGGATCATCCACGAAGAGCCCGACCTGACGGACCTTCCCTCCGAACTCGCTCCCTTCATCAAGGCATGTCTGGCCCGGAATCCCTCCCAGCGGCCACTCGTTGCCGATGCCCTTCGTTACCTGACCACATCCGCCGCGGACCCGCAGTGGCTGCCCGCCGGGGTCAGCGCGATGATCAGCGAACACGGGGCGGCATCGCTGGTGTTGCGGAACGGGGCGGCCGACGACAACGTGGCCGAAAGGGAGCCGAGCAGCGGCGGCCTCGTCACTGGTGGCGACGTCTCCCGGCCGGCCGGGTCGAGACGGCGGCGAAACGTCGTGACCGCTGCTCTCGGTCTCGGCCTGGCGATCAGCACGGCCGTCGTGTGGATCACGGCGTCCGTGCTCAATTCTCCCGATCCCCCTGACGACAACGCCGGAGAGACCCCCGGTGCCACGCGGAGCACCACCAGCACCAACCCGTGCGACGTGATCGACAACACCATCATCGGCGATCACCGACTTGTGAGCACGGGCACCCCGGGCGGGTACGAAAGCGGCTCGGACAACGTGGCGACCTGCACGTGGCGAACAGCCGATTTCGGCGATGCCGACAGCCGTGGCTCCTATACGCTCGCTTACGCGCCGTCCCCGATGGAAACGATCTCCGACCCCGAGCCGGACCCGGTGGATCTATCCGGAATCCCCTCCGCGACGGCCTACTCCAACGACTCCGATACCGCCTGCGAGGTTTCCTGGAGGACGTCGTTCGGGTACGCGACCGTTTTCGCCAGCGAGCCTTCCAACATCATCGGCGGACTGAGCTGCGTCACTGTTGCGGACTTTGCCAGATCGGTCTTTCCCAAGGTCCCCGAGTAGGCCCGCCGCCTGGTCAGGTGGACGGGAACAACCGGGCCTCCCGGGCCAGCTCGCACAGGGGAACGGGCGCCGCCAGCGGGCGGGACGCGGTGGAGCGCAGTTCGGCCTCCGCCGGGCGGTGGCCGGTGAGTTCGGCGGTGAGGGCGGCCGTCGCGAAGCCGCACATCCGGCCCTGGCACCAGCCCATGCCGGTGCGCGTCAGCATCTTCACCGTCCGCGCGTCCCCGGCGGCCAGCTCGTCGTGGGCGGCGCGCACGGCGGCGCACTTCACCTCCTCGCACCGGCAGACGACGGTGTCGTCGGTCAGCCACCGCGTCCAGCCCGCCGGTACGGGGTGGGCCAGGTGCATGGCGCGGGCGAACGCCCGGTGCGCGCGGATGGTGGCGCGCAGCCGCCGCGCGGGGGCGGTGTCCGTGGCGGCGCCCGCGGCGGCCAGCCCGGCGAGGGTGCCCTCCGCGACGCCGAGCGCCGCGCCGCCCACGCCCGTCGCCTCGCCCGCGGCGTACAGGCCGGGCACATCGGTGCGCTGGTCGGCGTCCACGGCCGCCACCAGCGAACCGTCGGCGTCCACCCGGGTGGCGGCGCCGAGTTGGAGGGGCAGCTCCAGCGAGGGCGTGAACCCCCAGCCCAGCGCCACGAGATCGACCGGCACCTCCGTGCCGCCCGGGCGGGGCGTGCCCGTGGCGTCCAGCGAGGTGCGCCGCACCGCGCGCACCCGGTCCTCGCCCAGCACGGCGGAGACGACGGTGCGCGTGCGGTAGGGCACGCGGTGCCGGGCCAGCGCGGCGGCGTATCCGGCGCCCTCGGCAAGCTTGGCCGGCACGCGGGCCACGGCCGGGAGATGGCGGGTCCAGGCCAGCGGCGAGCCGGCCTCCCAGACGCCGACGACCTCGGCGCCCGCCTCGGCCAGGCCGGCGGCGACCGGCAGCAGGAACGGCCCCGTCCCGGCGACCACCGCCCGCCGTCCGGCCAGCGTGCGCTGGCCCTTGAGCAGCGCCTGCGCGCCGCCGGCCGCCATGACCCCGGGCAACGTCCAGCCGGGGACCGGGAGATGGCGGTCACCGCCGCCGGGAGCCAGCACCAGGCGGCGGGCCCGGGCCGGGCCCGGCAGCGGCTCGACGCCGTCGTGGGTGGGCGTCGTCTCGATCAGGAAGCCGTCCTCGTCCCGGGTCACCAGCCACACCTGCTGCCCGGGGCGGTAGGCGAGGCGGCCCCGCCCGGCGTGGTCGCGCAGCGCGCGCCGCAGCGCCGTGAACGTGCCCCAGCCGGACCGGCCGTGGCCATCCTCGCCGCCTCCGTCCGGCGGGGTCGGGGGGTGCCGCCAGAACTGGCCGCCGGGCCGGTCGGCCGCGTCCAGCAGCAGCACGGCGCGGCCCCGGGCGGCGGCCGTCACCGCGGCGGCCAGCCCGGCGGGTCCGGCGCCCACGACGGCCACGTCGTATCCGGGCTCGGGCGGGGCGTTCATCTTCAGTCCTCCCAGGTGCTGGCGGTCAGCCGCATGCCGTCGCGGACGGGGACCAGACAGGCGCGCTGCCCGGGCCGGCCGTCCACGGTGATCAGGCAGTCGAAGCACATCCCGATGCCGCAGAACAGCCCGCGCGGCCGGCCCTCGCCGCGCGTGGTGCGCCAGGCGGTGATGCCGTTGCCGACGAGCGCGCCGCCCACGGACTGGTCGGCGCGGGCGGTGAGTTCGCGGTCCTCGAAGAAGATCCGCACCGTGTCGCTCATGCGACGAGCCCCTTTCGGTCGGGCGCGAACGGCGCCAGGTCCAGCGCGGTGGGGGCGCCGGTCAGCGCCTGGGCGAGGAGCAGGCCGGTGCCCGCCGACAGCCCTATCCCGGCGCCCTCGTGGCCGCCGGCGTGCCACAGTCCGGGCAGCCGCGGGTCCGGGCCCAGCACCGGCAGATGGTCCGGGCAGTAGGGGCGGAACCCGTGGTAGGCGCGGATCGCCCGGACCTGGGCGAGCGCCGGGAACAGCTCCAGCGCGCCGCGCGCCAGCCTGGCCAGCGCGGCGCGCGAGGGCCGCCGGTCGAACCCGACGCGTTCCCGGGTGGAGCCGATGAGCACGGTCCCGGCCGGGGTGCCCTCGACGACGGGCGAGGACTGGAGCGCGGCGTCCGAACTGCCGACGTCGCCCACGTATTCGGCGGCGTACACCTTGTGCCGGATGAGCGGCGGCAGCGGCTCGGTGACCAGCACGAAGCCGCGCCGGGGCAGCACCGGCACCTCGACCCCGGCGAGCGCGGCGACCTCACCCGCCCAGGTGCCGGCCGCGTTGACCACGGCCGGGGCGTGCACGCGGCGGCGCGGGGTGCGCACGCCCGTGACCCGGCCGCCGGGCGCACGCACCGCCGTGACGGGCTCGTGCGGCAGGACGCGGGCGCCGTGCGCGCGGGCCAGCCGCAGCAGATGGGCGACCAGCAGGGCTGGCTGCACCTGCGCGTCCTCGGGGTAGTAGGCGCCGCCCGCCAGCCCCGGGCGCAACTCCGGTTCCAGGCCCGGCAGATCGTCCGGTCCGGCGTCCTCCACCGCGACCCCGGCGGCCCGTTGCCGCGCGGCCAGTGCCCGCAGGTCGGCCAGCGAACGGCCGGAGGCGGCGACCACGACGCCGCCCTTGGCCTCGAACTCCCAGTGGTGGCCGTGCTCGGCGAGGTCCTCGCGCCACACGCGCTGGGAGTAGCGGGCGAGGTCCAGCTCGGGGCCGGTGTCCTTGTCGGAGACCAGCACGTTGCCCTCGCCCGCGCTGGAGGTGCCGCCGCCGGGCGCGCCGCGGTCCAGGACCACGACGCGCAGGCCGGCCCGGGCGGCGAAGTACGCCGTGGCGGCGCCCACCGCGCCCGCGCCCACGACCGCCACCTCGCAGGTGACGTCGCCCGTCATGGGGAGCCGTCCTTCCCGGCCGCCGGGCCGGGCGGCGCGTCGTCGGCGGTGCCGCGCGCCCACTTGCCCCGCACATGGCCGATGTGACGGACCATCAGCGCCTCGGCGCCCGCCGCGTCCCGGGCCTCGATGAGGTCCAGCAGCTCGTGGTGCTCGTGCGCGGAGGACTCCAGCCGGCCGGATTCCAGCAGCGGGGTCAGCCCCAGCAGCCGGGTGCGGGAGCGCAACTCGGAGACTATGGCGGACAGTTGCTTGTTCCCCGCATAGCCGAGCAGCTCCAGGTGGAAGATCCGGTCCGCGTGGATGTAGGCGACGAGGTCGTCGTCGCGCACGGCCTCGACGATGGCGTCGGCCAGCTCGCGCAGCCGGGGGAAGTCCCCGGCTGGCACGGCCGGCACGATGTCCCGCACGGTCGGCGGCTCCAGCAGCAGCCGGACATGGGTGACGTCATCCAGCTCCTCGTCGGGCACCACCCGCACGCGGTAGCCCTTGTTCGGCAGCGCCTCCACCATGCCCTCGCGCACCAGGTCGAGCATCGCCTCGCGCACCGGCGTGGCGGAGATGCCGAACATCGTGCCGAGCGTGGGCGCGGAGTACACCGCGCCGGGCTTCATCTCCCCGGAGATCACGGCCGCGCGCAGCGCGTCGGCCACCATCTCGCGCAGCCGCTCGCGTTTCGTCAAAGGCTGCAGCCCCGCGATCGGCGCTGTTTCCATGTTCCCCTCCGAAGCCATCCGTTGATCCCTCTCCCCGTACCGCTACAGCGTTCTTACAGCAGGAAGCCCGCCGGGAACGGATCGGTCGGGTCGAGCAGGTACTGCGCCGTCGCCGTGATCCACGCCCGGCCGGTGATCGTGGGAACCACGGCCGGGCGGCCGGCCACCGTGGTCTCCTCGATCAGCCGGCCCGTGAACCGGGTACCGATGAACGACTCGTTGACGAAGTCGGTGTCCAGCGGAAGCTGTCCCCGGGCGTGGAGCTGGGCCATCCGCGCGCTGGTGCCGGTGCCGCAGGGCGAACGGTCGAACCAGCCGGGGAAGATGGCCATGGCGTGCCGCGAGTGGCGGGCGGTGGAGCCGGGCGCCTCGAAGTAGACGTGGTGGCAGCCGGTGATGTCCGGGCGTTCGGGGTGGACGGGGCGGTCGGCGGCGTTGATGGCGTCCATGATGGCCAGCCCCGCCTCGATCATCCGCCCGCCCGCGGCGCGTTCGAAGGGGATGCCGACGTCGGCCAGCCGCACGACGGCGTAGAAGTTCCCGCCGAACGCCAGGTCGTGCGGGACCGGGCCGAGGCCCGGCACCTCCACGACCCGGTCCAGGCCCACGGCGAACGACGGCACGTTGGTGATCGTCACCGAGCGGGCCGCGCCGTCCTCGACGGCGACCCGAGCGACGACGAGGCCCGCCGGGGTGTCCAGGCGCACGGTGGTGACCGGCTCGGTCACCTCGACCATGCCGGTCTCCACCAGCACGGTGGCCACCCCGATCGTGCCGTGCCCGCACATCGGCAGCACGCCGCTGACCTCGATGAACAGCACGCCCATGTCGGCGTCAGGCCGGGTCGGCGGCTGGAGGATCGCGCCGCTCATCGCGGCGTGCCCGCGCGGCTCGTACATCAGCAGCTTGCGCAGGTCGTCGCCGTGCTCCAGGAACCAGGAGCGCCGCTCGGCCATGGTGGCGCCGGGGAAGACCCCGGCGCCACCGGTCACGACGCGCGTCGGCATGCCCTCGGTGTGCGAGTCGACGGCATGCAGGACACGGGTGGACCTCACCGGTACCCCTTCGCGACCAGCGCCTCGGTGTCCCGCACGATGCTCGCGGCGACTTCGGGCGCCAGCGGGGCGCGCGGCGGGCGGCAGGCGCCGCCCCGGCGGCCGACGACGTCCATCGAGAGCTTGATGGCCTGCACGAACTCGGTCTTGGAGTCCCAGCGCAGCAACGGGTGCAGGTCCCGGTACAGCGGCAGCGCGCGGGCGATGTCGGCCGGGTCGCCGGAGGTCGCCAGCCGGTACAGCTCGACGGTGCTCACCGGCAGCGCGTTGGGGTAGCCGGCGATCCAGCCGACCGCGCCCGCGAGGCCCAGCTCCAGCAGCACGTCGTCCGCGCCGATGAGCAGGTCCAGGCCGGGGGCCAGCTCCCGGATCTGGTAGGCGCGCCGCACGTCCCCGGAGAACTCCTTGACGCCGACGATCAGTTCCTCTTCGAACAGACGGGCAAGCAGCTCGGGGGTGAGGTCCACCTTGGTGTCGATCGGGTTGTTGTACGCGACGACCGGCAGGCCGACCTTGACGACCTCGCGGTAGTGCTCGACCACGGTGGCCGGGTCGGCGCGGTAGGTGTTGGGCGGCAGCAGCAGCACCGACGTGGCCCCGGCCAGCGCCGCCTGCTCGGCCCAGCGGGCGGCCTCCAGCGCGCCGTACGCGGCGACGCCCGGCATCACGCCGAACCCCTCCGGCGCGGCGGCCACGGCGGTCTTGACGACGGCGGCGCGCTCGGCGTCGGTCAGCGTCTGGTACTCGCCCAGTGAGCCGTTGGGGCAGACGCCGTCACAGCCGTTCTCGGCGAGGAAGCGGACGTGGTCGGCGTAGGCGTCGTGGTCGACCTCCCGGTCACCGGTGAACGGCAGGGCGGTGGCGACGTGGACGCCGCGCCACGCCTTCGGCGGGGCGGTGGTGCTCATGGATCTCCTGTCGGGTTGGGAGCACTTGGGACAAGTGGCTCGGGTGAGGGTGCCCGGACGAGGGGCGGGTCAGATCAACTGCCGCACCCAGTCCTCGACCCCGGAGGCCGAGATGGGCAGGCCGCCGGAGAGGACCTCGGCGCCGTCGCCGGTGACGAGCAGGTCGTCCTCCAGCCGGACGCCGATGCCGCGCAGCTCCGGCGGAACGGTGTGGTCGTGGGCGTGGAAGTACAGGCCGGGCTCGACGGTGAGGACCATCCCGGGCTCCAGCGCGGCGCCCTGGTAGGTCTCGTAGTCCGACCGCGCGCAGTCGTGCACGTCGAGCCCGAGGTGGTGGCCGATGCCGCAGACCAGATAACGCCGGTGCTGCTGGCCCTCGGGGGAGAGGGCCTCGTCCACCGACACGGGCAGCAGGCCCCAGTCGTGCAGCCCGCGGGCGATCACCTCCATCGCGGCGAAGTGGAAGTCCGTGTAGGTGCGGCCGGGCCGGACCTGCGCCATCCCGGCCCGGTGCGCCGCTTCGACCAGGTCGTGCACGCGCCGCTGGGCGTCGTCGAACCGCCCGCCGGGCGGCACGGTGCGGGTGACGTCCGCGGTGTACAGCGACCGTGTCTCCACCCCCATGTCCAGCAGCAGCGGCGCGTCGGGCAGCACCGGGCCGTCGCACCGCACCCAGTGCAGCGTGGGGGCGTGCGGGCCGGAGCCGACGATCGTGGCATACCCCGGCCCGTTGCCGACCGTGCGCGCGTGCCGGTCGAAGGTGCCCTGGAGCCACCGTTCGCCGCCGTGTGCGATGGCCGCCGGGATCTCGGCGACGACGGCGGCGAAGCCGGCCACGGTGTGATCCACCGCCTCCCGGAGCTGGCCGATCTCCCAGTCGTCCTTCACCATCCGCAGATCCGAGAGCGTGGCGGCCAACTCCGGTTCGGCGTGCAGCCCGTGGCGCCCGACCAGGCCGGGGTCGGTGCCGGGCGTGGCCCGGGCGCCGGGCAGCGCGTCCAGCGTCTCGTCCAGGGCGGCCAGCGGCCGGACCTCGATGCCCAGCGCCGCCGACCACTCGGCCACCCCGGGCGAGGCGCCCACCCACAGCTCGCCGTGCGCGGCGTCCGCGAAGAACCCGGTCTCGCCGGGCCGGGCCGGCGGCGGGACGAACAGCGTCGCCTCGTGGTCGCCACCCGCGCTGGCGCGCAGCACGAGGACCGCGTCCTCGACGGCGCAGCCGGTCAGCCACACGAAGTCGCTGTCGGCGCGGAAGTCGTACGCGGTGTCGTTGCTGCGCACCGGCGCGCGCCCGGCCCCGGCGACCACGGTCGCAGGGCCGGTGCGGGCCGCCAGCCTCGCCCGGTGGCCGGCCGCGGCCTGTGCCGCGCCCGGCACCACCGGCACGGTGACCTCGGGTCGGCCCCAGCCGGTGCCGATCCCCGCGGTGAACGCCGGGACCTCGGCCAGCCGCGGCGGGCGGGTGCCCGCGTGCGGCGGGCGCGCGGTCGTGATATCGGTCATCGCCTCTCTCCTCCCCGGTCGCGGACGAGCCCGAGCAGCCGGGACAGCACCCGGCCGTTGCCGAGCCCGTCGTGCTCGAACTCGTTGGTCACCCACACCTGCGCGTTGCCGACGAGACCGGCGGTGGCGAGCTGGAGGTGGGCGTCGACGTACATGTCGTCGTAGTAGACGGCCGCGGCGAGCGGCACCTCGTTGGCGGCCAGCCGGTCCAGGTCGTACAGCGGGCTCCACACCTCGCGTTCGGCCAGCGCCTCGACGGCCGCGCGGAACGGGCGCAGCGCCCGCACCTCCCGCACCATCCAGGGGTAGGCCATCTCGCCGGTGAAGAACAACGGCCGGGCCTCGGGCACGAACTGGGGGTGCCGGGCGCGTTCCCGCTGGGCGGCCCAGCCGGTGGGGCCGTTGCCGCCGTCGCCGTAGATGGACTCCTGCATCGTCCAGAACAGCGGGCTCTCCGCGCCGGAGGTGCGCGCCATGACCTGCTGGAGGAACCCGTCCGAGAGCCGGCCGGGCGCGGCGAACGCGTCCTCCAGCAGCCAGTGCAGGCGTTCGGCGCCCGGCTTCATGCCCAGGTCCAGGCCGAGGGACTGGAAGCGGTGCACGGTCAGCCGGTCGCCGTCCGGCAGCCGCACATCGGTGTCGGCGAGCACGTCGGCGACGGCGGCGGCGCGTTCGGCGTCCTGGGGGTAACGCCGGTAGAACTCCGCGTTCTTGGCGGCCACCCGGGGGTAGGTGCGGCGGTACACCTCGGCCGCGTCGGGCGGCAGCCCGGGCAGCCCGCCGGTGACATAGCAGGCGGTCAGCGCCTCGGGCGCGCGCGACAGGTAGGTCAGGGTGAGGAAGCCGCCGTAGCTCTGGCCCAGCGTGGCCCACCGGCGCCCGCCGTAGACGGTGCGGCGCAGGTGCTCCGCGTCGGCCACGATGGAGTCGGCGCGGAAGTGGCCGAGGTACTCGGCGCCGCGCGCGCCGTCGCCCAGCCCGGCGAGCACCGCGCCGTCCACCGGGCTGGAGCGACCGGTGCCGCGCTGGTCCAGCAGGACGACGCGGTAGTGCCGCAGCGCCTCGGCGAGCCAGCCGGACCGGTCCAGCGGGCGCGGCCCGCGCCCGCCGGGGCCGCCCTGGAGGAACAGCAGCAGCGGCAGGTCCTCGTCCCGCAGCTCCGGGTCGCTGAAGTCGCGGGCGAACACCTCCAGTTCACGCCCGTCGGGGGCGTCCCACACCAGCGGGACGGGCACGCGGTGCTCGCGCACCCACATGCCGCCCAGCGCGTAGCCGTCGGCCGTCATGGCTTCTCCTCCCCGGCGGCGGCGCGTTCCCGGGCCCGGGCGCGGCGGGCCGCCTCCCACTCGGGGCGGATGCGGGGAACGGCGGCCAGCAGCGTCCGGGTGTACTGGTGGCGGGGCGCGGCGAACAGCTCGTCGCGCTCGCCGGTCTCCACCACGCGCCCGTCGTTCATCACCGCGACGCGGTCGGCGATCTGCCGCACCACGGCCAGGTCGTGGGCGATGAACAGGTAGCTCAGGCCCTCCTCGCGCCGCAGCCGCCGCAGCAGATTGATCACCTGTGCCTGGACGGAGACGTCCAGCGCGGAGACGGCCTCGTCGCAGACCACCACCTTCGGGCCGACGGCCAGCGCCCGGGCGATCCCGATGCGCTGCGCCTGCCCGCCGGAGAACTGCGCAGGGTAACGCGTGCTGTGGTCCGGGTTGAGCCCGACGCGTTCCATCAGGGTGCGGGTGAACGCCCGTGCGCCGCCCGGGATGTGGCGGCCCTGGTAGGTCAGCGGGGCGGTGACGAGGCGTTCCACGGTGTGCCGCGGGTTGAGCGAGGAGTAGGGGTCCTGGAAGACGACCTGCACCTGGGAGCGGAAGCGGTGCAGGTCCCGGCCGGTCAGCCGGGTCACGTCCTCGCCCTCGAACTCCACGGTGCCGGCGGTGACATCGAGCAGCCGGGCCGCCAGCCGGGCGGTGGTCGACTTGCCGGAGCCCGACTCGCCGACCAGCGCCAGGGTTTCACCGGCGCGCAGTTCGAGGTCGACGCCGTCCACCGCGCGCACCAGGTGCTTGCGGCCGAACGGCCCGCCCTGGCCGCGCACGGCGAACTCCTTCACCAGGCCGTGCGCGGCCAGCAGTACCGGTGGCCGGGTCATCGGCCGTCACCTCCCTCGGTGTTGTCGACGGCGGTCTTGTCGACAGCCGCTCTTTCCAGCAGGGGCGTCCGCAGCTCGCCGACCTCGTCGTCCAGCCGGGGCACCGCGTCCAGCAGCGCCCGGGTGTAGGGGTGCCGCGGATCGGAGAACAGCCGCTCGGCCGGGGCGTGTTCGACGCACCGGCCCTCGCGCATCACCACCACGTCGTCGGCGATCTCGCTCACCACGGCGAGGTCGTGCGTGATGAGGATGAGCCCGGCGCCGGTGTCCCGCCGCACCTCGGCGAGGAGCTTCAGGATCTGCGCCTGCACGGTGACGTCCAGCGCCGTCGTCGGCTCGTCGGCGATGAGGAGGTCCGGCTCGGTGCACAGCGCCATCGCGATCATCACGCGCTGCCGCATGCCGCCGGAGAACTGGTGCGGATAGTGGTCCACCCGGCGGGCCGCGTCGGTGATGTGGACCCGTTCCATGGCCTCGATGGCCACCCGGCGCGCCTCCCGGCGGGTGGCCTTCTGCCGGTGCGCCCGGTACGCCTCGGTGATCTGGGTGCCCACCGTGTAGTACGGGTTGAGGGAGGACAGCGGGTCCTGGAACACCATCGCGATCCGGTCGCCGCGCACCCGGCGCAACTGGCGGTCGGTGAGCGCGGAGATGTCGCGGCCGGCCAGCAGCACCCGGCCGGCGCGGGTGGCGGCGGGCGGCAGCAGCCCCATGATGGCGAGGCTGGTCATGGACTTGCCGGAGCCGGACTCGCCGACGATGCCGAGCGAACCGCCCGGCTCCAGGCTGAAGTTGAGCTCCCGCACCACGTCCACCGGACCGGCCGGGGTGGGGAACGTGACGGTCAGGTCCTCGACCTGGAGCAGGGGCGGGGTGGCGGCGCTCATGACGTCCTCACCCGCACCCTCGGGTCCAGGGCCGTGTAGAGGAGGTCCACCACGACGTTCCCGACGACGACGAAGAACGCCGCCATCAGCGTGACGCCCATGATGACGGGCTGGTCGTTCTTCGCGATCGAGTCCGCGGTCATCTTGCCGACTCCATTGAGACCGAACACGGTTTCGGTGATGAGCGCGCCGCCCAGCAGGCCGGCGAAGTCCATCCCGAAGATGGTGGCGATCGGGGTGAGGGCCGGGCGCAGCGCGTGCCGGCGGATCACCAGGTGGCGCGGCAGGCCCTTGGCGCGGGCGGTGCGGACGTAGTTCTCCGAGAGGGTGTCGATCACGTTGGCGCGGGTCAGCCGCGCGTAGACCGACGCGTAGGCGAACGCCAGCACGATCCACGGCATCAGATAGCTCTGGAACCAGCGCGCCGGATCCTCGCCGAACTCGACCGCCGCCGGGAAGGGGAGCCATTCGAGCTCCACCACCAGCACGTACTGAAGCACCAGCGCGAACACGTAGTTGGGGATCGAGATGCCCGACAGGGCCACGACCATCGCGCTCCGGTCCCACCAGGTGTTCTGCTTGAGCGCCCCGATCAGGCCGCCCGCGACGCCGGCCAGCAGCCACAGCACGGCGGCGCCGACGGCGACCGTCGCGGAGACCGGCAGCCGGTCGGTGATCATGTCCCACACCGGCTGGCTGGACTGGAACGAGTAGCCCAGGCAGGGCGCGGCGCAGTGTGTGGCGCCCTCGCCGACGCCATAGGTGCGGCCGGCGAACAGCCCGCCGAGGAAGCTTGTGAACTGGGTGAGCAGCGGCTCGTCCAGCCCCAGGTTGGTGCGGATCCGCTCGATCAGCTCCGGGGAGCAGTTCTTGCCGCAGATCTGCACCGCCGGGTCGGGGGAGAGCACGAAGAACACGCCGAACGTGAACAGGCAGACCAGCAGCAGGATGAGCGCCACGCCGGCCAGCCGTGTGAGGAGGAAGCGCGCCATCACCGCACCCCTTCCGGGTCGAGGACGGCGCGCAGACGGTCGCCGAGCACGGTGAACGACAGGACCAGCAAGAAGAGGAACGCGCCCGGGATCGCGAAGTACGTCGGCACCACCGAGTACCAGCTCACCGAGGACGCGATCATCTGGCCCCAGGACGGCGTCGGCGGCACCACGCCGACGCCCAGGAACGACAGGCCCGCCTCCGTTCCGATGTAGCCCGGCACGGCCAGCGTCGTCATGACGATGATCGTCGAGCGCAGGTTCGGCAGGATCTCGCGGAACACGATGGCCGCGCTGCTCGCGCCCGAGGCGCGCGCCGCCTCCACGAACTCCCGCCGCGCCAGCGACATCGTCTGCCCGCGCACGATGCGCGCCAGATAGGGCCAGCCGAAGACGGAGATGACCACCACCAGCAGCGTGGAACGGTTGCCCGCGGGCAGCGCCGACAGGATCGCGATCATGAAGATCAGCGCGGGAAACGCCATCAGGAAGTCCATGACGCGCGAGATCACCCAGTCCACCGTGCCGCCCAGATACCCGGCCAGCAGCCCGAACAGGACGCCGAGGAACGTGGTCAGCGCCGTCGCGGACAGCGCGATCAGCATCGACACCCGCGCGCCGTAGACGATGCGCGCGAAGATGTCCCGCCCGCTGCCGGGCTCGACGCCGAACCAGTGCTCGCCGCCCGCGCCGCCCCAGTCGCCGAGCGGCACGCCGGCCAGGTTGGGGTCCACGGCCGTCTGGTCGAACTCGTACGGCCCCCACCCGCTCACCTTCACGATGAGCGGCGCGAAGACGGCCATGGCCACGATCAGCAGGATGTAACTCGCGCTGAGCACCGCCCCCTTGTCGCGGGCCAGCGCCCGCCAGGCGCGCGGGCGCGGCGGCGGGGGCGCGCCGCCCGCGGTGGACGGCGCGCCCTCCTCTCCCTCGGCGGGGCCCTTGGTGGGGCCCGTGGCGGGCTGAATGGGGATGGCTGTCATCTCAGCCCCGCTCGGGATCCCGCAGCCCGACGAGCACCAGGTCGATGCCGCCGGTGGCGGCGCCCGGCGAGGCGTACAGCCCGGTCAGGTTCTCCCCGGGCAGGGCGATGCCCGACTCGACCACGAGCGGCACGATCGGCGCCAGCTCCATGATCTCCTCGTCCAGCAGGCCCCACTGCTCGTTGGCCGCCTCCAGGTCGGTCATCGCGCGGATCTCGTCGATCCGGGCGTTGATGCCCTCGTCGTTGATCTGCGCGAGGTTGGAGTTGCCGACGTCGGTGATGTTCCGGCCGTCGAACAGCGGCGGCAGGAACGTGCTGGCCGAGGACGCCCAGTCGGGGCACCAGCCGGTGATCGCCGCGTCGTGCTGGAGCGCCGGGGTGCCGATCGTCTCGTAGTAGGTGGAGGTGTCGATGACGTTCAGCTCGACGTTGATGTTGACCTTCCCCAGCGCCTGCTGGATGGCCTCCGCCTGCGCCTGCATGGCCGGCTGCGACCGGATGTCCAGCGTCATGTCGAAGCCCTCGGACAGCCCGGCCTCGTCCAGCAGCGCCTGGGCCGCCTCGACGTCACCGCGGTGTCCCTCGCTCGGGTAGAGGTCGAAGTCGCGGTGCCCGTTGACGGTCGGCGGCAGGATCGTGGTGGCGACCTGCGCGAGCTGGGTGCCGCCGCTGGCGGTCTGCACGGCCGCCCGGTCCACGGCGAGGTTGATCGCCTGCCGGACCCGGACGTCGTCGAAGGGTTCCTTGGTGGTGTTCAGGCCCATGTAGGTCGTGCACACGCCCGGCATCTCGAAGAGCCGTTCCTGCAACTGCGGGGTCTGGACGCGGGCCAGCGTCGCGGGCTGGATCTTGCCGGCGAACGCGTTGACGTCCGCGCCCTGCCCGGCGAGCAGCCGCTCGTCGATGGTGGCCGGGTCGAGGCCGATGACGAACTCCCAGGCGTCCGGGTAGGCCTCGCGCACATCGTCGGTCTCGGGGTCCCACGCCTCGTTGCGGACCAGCTTGATGGAGCTGCCGGGGGTGTAGGAGTCCACCGTGTAGGGGCCCGAGGCGATGATGTCGTTGATGAACTCGTCGCCGGCGCCGGTGCCTTCGGGGAACGGCACAAAGCTGTTCTGGGCGACGACCGAGCTGAACTCGGGGAAGGGCTCCTTGAGATGGAAGATGATGGTCCGCTCGTCGGGCGTCTCGATCGTCTCCAGCGGGCCGGACCGGTAGGGGCCCTCGTAGCCCTCGGGGGCGTCGATGACCTGGCGGGCGTAGGGCGAGCCGATGCCCAGCTCGGGGTCCCAGGCGCGGGACACGCCGAACTTGACGTCCGCCGAGGTGATCGGCGAGCCGTCCTCGAACTTGATGCCTTCCTTGAGGGTGAACGTCCAGCTCAGCCCGTCCTCGGAGGGTGTGCCGAGGTCGGTGGCGAGGTCAGGGACGACCCCGGAGGGGTTCTCGGAGTTGCCGGGGGCGGAGGTGGTCAGCGTGCGGTAGACCAGCCGGTAGAAGTTGTTGACGCCGCCGTCGAACCCGCGGGCCGGGTCCAGGTAGGAGAAGTCGGCGTTCTGGAGCATGGTGACGGTGCCGCCGCGGGCGGGGGTGTCGGTGTAGTCCGTCCCTCCGCCGGACGGCCCTCCGCCGTCCGCATCGGTGCCGCCGCCGGAACACGCGCTGAGCGCGAGCGCTGCCGTGGCGGCCAGCGCCGCCGCCTTGACGAGGACAAATCTTCTCACTGGGCTCCTCTCGGGTCCGCGGGCTCGGGGCCGAGCCCGGGATGGGACGGGTGACCCGTCAGGACTGCCGCAGCCACACGCGCATGGCTCCGGCCCGCCTGTTGCCCCACAGGAAGTAGGGAACGAGGCGCACGGGGACACGGGCGGGGGCCGCGTCCCCTTCCGCGTCGGGGACGGCCGCGGGGTACAGCTCGCCGTGCTCGGGGGGCACGGCCGTCAGTTCGGTTTCGAGCGTGGTGACCGGCAGTCCCCAGGTGTGCTCGTCCGCCGTCTCGCCGATCGCGGCCACGTCGGCCGGGGTCAGCACGAGATCGTCGACCGGCGCACCGGCGTCCTGCTGTTCGACGCAGTACACGAGCGGGCCGCGCAGTAGCGCGAGCGAGCCGCGGTTCGCGTCGAGGTAGGGGTGGGGGCGCACCGCGCGTACCCGCAGGGGGAGTTCGAGCACCACGCGGTCGCCGGGCGCCCAGGTCCGGGTCAGCCGCAGCCAGCCCGGTTCGGCGCCGGGCACCGGCTCGCCGTTGACCAGCGCCCGCGCCCCGGCCGCCCAGCCCGGCACGCGCAGGCACAGCGTGACGGGCCGGTCGGGCGCGGCGTCGATCTCGACGGTGACCGTGCCGTCCCACGGGTAGCCGGTGGTGACGGTGACGTCGAGCAGGCCGGTGCGCACCGTCGCGTCGGCGTACAGCGCGAGGGTGAGCGCGTCGTCCGAGACGGTCGCGAGGTGGTCCTGCAACTGGGCGTTCCAGCGCACGATGTTGGGCGGGCAGCAGGGGCAGCCGAACCAGGCGCGGCGCAGCAGCTCGCCGCCGGACTCCGCGCCGCTGCGCTGGTCGTGGTCGGGGCGGCGCTGCAACGGGTTGTCGTAGAAGAACGCCCGCCCGTCGGCCGAGGTGCCCACCGCGTAGGCGTTGTAGAGCACCCGCTCGACGACGTCGAGCACATCGGCGCGGCCGGTCGCCAGGAACAGCCGCCAGCCCCACTGCATGGTGCCGATCGCGGCGCAGGTCTCCGCGTACGCGCGCTCGGCGGGGAGTTCGTAGCGGTCGCCGATCGCCTCGTCGGAGTGGCGGCTGCCCAGGCCGCCGGTGAGGTACAGCTTGGTGGCGACCATGTCGTCCCACAACTCCTCCAGGTGCGCGAGGAGTTCGGCGTCGCCGGTGTGCAGGCAGACGTCGGTGGCGCCGGCGGCGAGGTAGACCATGCGCACCGCGTGGCCGGTGACCGACTCGAGGTCGCGGAGCGGCACCTCGTCCTGGAAGTAGGCGGCGGGGAAGATCGTGTGGGTCAGCCGGCCGGAGCCGCGGCGGTCCACGAAGAGCCCGGCCTGCCGCAGATAGGCGTCCTCCCCGGTCTCGCGGTACAGCTCGACCAGCGCCATCTCGATCTCGGGGTGCCCGCAGTACAGCGGTTCGCCCTCGGGACCGTAGCGGGCCACCACCAGGTCGGCGAACCGGCGCGCCACGGTCAGCAGCCGGTCGTCGCCCAACTGGCGGGAGGCGGCGACGGCGGCCTGGACGAGATGGCCGAGGTTGTACAGCTCATGGCCCCAGCCCAGGTCCTCCCAGGGGGACTTGGGTGCGTCCGGGCCCTGGAAGTAGGTGCCGAGGTAGCCGTCGGGCGCCTGTGCCCGCTCGACGAGCTCGACGCTCTCCGTCCAGAACGCCTCGGTCTCCGCGTCCAGTACGCCCCGGGCCAGCTCGTACACCAGCCCCTCCAGCGTCTTGTAGACGTCGGTGTCCAGGAACGGGTACCGCCCCCGGTACGGGCCCGGCGCCTCGTCGGCGATCCGCCGGAAGTTGTCCAGGTTCCCGGCGCGGGTGATCTCCCGGACGGCGTGCGGCAGCGTCGCGGTGCGGTTTGTCTCCTGCCAACGCGCGAAGAGCCCGCCGGTGAGCGTGACTTCGCGGGTGCCGAGCACGCGGCCGGGCCGTCCGGCCACACGGGCGGCGGGCGCGCCGGAGTGGCGGGTTCCACGAGGGGAAGAAGTCATGCGCGTGGTCCAGTCGTCTCTCGCACTGATATGTGGCGGGTGACATTGCACTGTCACAGAGTCTCGAACGCATGTGCTTTCGGTAACGTTCGTGTTACCTCCGCGCCGCCCGCCGTTCGCCGCCGCGGCGCTTCGAAAGCTGTCGAAAACCGGCCGAAAGTCTGGCCATTCGCGATGCTGGCCTGCTTTCCTGGCAGGCGCATCGCGTGCTGGGGGCCTCCTCCTCGAAGGGGCTGTACGTGACCCGCATCTTCCGACGCGTCCTCGGGGCGCTGGCCGTCCTCGGCACGGTGCTCGCCGTCCTGCTCGCGGGCGGCGCGCCGGGCGCCGCCGCCGCACCCGCCACGTCCGCCGCCGTCCTGGCCGGCGAACCGGGCGACCCCAACATCCAGTTCACCGGCCGCTGGGACACCAGCAACCCGCAGGCATACACGCCCTATTGGGCGGGCGCCTACCTCTCGGTCGGCTTCACCGGGACCACGGTCAAGCTGCGACAGCGCAACACCATCGACCTGTTCGCCAGCATCGACGGCGGCCCGATGGTCGCGTTCACCGGCGTCAGCGGCGAGGTCAACCTCACCCCGCGGCGGCTGTCGGCCGGCAACCACACGCTGGTCGTCACCTACCGCGTGGTGGCCGGCTCCTATCGCGGCGACGCGGTGTTCCAGGGCCTCACCCTGGACGCCGGGGCCGGCACCTACCGGCTCCCCGAGCGGGAGCACCTGATCGAGTTCGTCGGGGACTCCATCACGGTGGGCACGACCACCTCACGCAACCACCTGACCGCCTACCCCTGGCTGATCGGCGAGCAGTTGGGCGCGGACCACACGGCGATCGCCCAGGGCGGCGCCTGCCTGGTCGCCGCCGACTGCGTGGGCCTGGAGCAGCAGTTCACCAAGCTCAACCCCAACGCACCCACTCCGGACTGGGACTTCGGCCGCTACCAGGCCGACGCCGTGGTGATCAACCTCGGCACGAACGACGTGGGCCATGGCGTGAGCGGGGCGCAGTTCCAGGCGTCCTACACCAACTTGCTGCGCACCGTCCGGGCCGAGTACCCCAACGCGTGGATCTTCGCCCTGGAGACGTTCCGGGGCCGCTATGTCCCGGAGACCGAGGCGGCGGTGCGGACGGTGAGCGGCGAGGGCGACTCCCGTGTCTCGTTCGTCGACACCACCGGCTGGCTGGGCAGCGGCGACCTGACGGACGCCGTCCACCCCAACGACCAGGGCCACCGCACCATCACGGCGCGGCTGGCACCGATCATCGACGCCCGGCTGTGATCCGGCGGCGGTTGCCGGAGGACCGCGGTCCCCCGGCGACGGCTCAGCCGAGCTGCGCGGCGCCGGGCCACACGGTGAGGTCGATGGTGACGTACAGGCTGGGCGAACCCTCCGGCGCGTACTCCTGGACGGTGACCAGGGCGATGTCGCCGGTGGCGGTGGTCACGCAGATCTGCGACCCGGGGGGCGCGCTGTCGGCGGGGATGGCGTCGGTGTAACGGGTCACCGACCGGCAGGTGTCGAGCGAGCCGGTTTCCCCGGCCTCCAGGAGGACCATGGTGTTGCCCTCCTGGCCGGTGGCCAGCGGATTGTCGGTGATCCAGTCGCTGCTGAAGCCGAAGTCGCCCTCGTAGGTGACGCCCAGGTCGGTTTCCTTCGGCGTCGGCGGATCGTCGTAGAACCAGATGATGCGGTCCGCGGGGAGGTCCAGGCCCTCGGTGACCACCGCTTCGGGGTCGGCCGGTGGTTCCGGTTCGGTGGTGGGTTCCTGTGTCCCGGTGCCGTCCGGCGCGGTGTCGTCCTGGGTGGCGGGGGCCTCGGTGGCCGGTTCCTCGGTGGTGGGGTCTTGCGACACCTCCCCGCCCGCGTTCTTGTCTCCGTCTCCGTCGCCGCCTCCGTTCATGAGCATGGCGCCGACGACCACGCCGGCGATCGCCACGCACACGCCCACGGCGGCCAGAAGCGCCGTCCGCCCGCTCCGGCGCGGCGGCGGCGTGACCGCGGCGGGCGGGCCGGTCGGCGTGAGTATGAACGCCGGCGGCTGGCCGGGCGGCGGCGTGGGCACGTCCGGCTGGCCGGGCGGCGGCGTGGGCATGGGCGGCGGCACCGCCAGGCTCGTGACCGTGGCCGCGTGGTGGTCGATCTCGGCGGTGACGGCGGGCGGCAGCCAACCGCCCGAGGGCAGGGGAGAGTCCGCCGCCAACCGCTGGCACGTTTCGATCACCTCGGCCAGGGACGCGCGCCCGGCCGGGTTCTTGGCCAGGCAACGGGCGGTCAGGTCCCGCAGCGCCTCCGGGACCCCGGACAGGTCCGGCTCCTCGTGAACGATCCGGTACAGCACGCCGTGCGAGGCGCCCTCGCCGAACGCCGGGGTGCCGGTGGTGGCGAACACCGCGATCTGGCCCAGGGCGAAGAGATCCACGGCGGGCGTGCTCGGCTGGTTCATCGCCTGCTCCGGCGCCATGAATCCGGGGGTGCCCACGATGGCACCGCTGCGCGTCAGCGAGGTGGCGTCGGCGGCCCGCGCGATGCCGAAGTCGATGACCCGCGGGCCGTCCGAGGCCAGCAGGACGTTGGACGGCTTGAGGTCGCGGTGCACGATGCCCGCCCCGTGGATGATTTGCAGCGCCTCGGCGATACCGGCCAGCGCCCGCGCCGCGGCGGGCACCGGCAGCGGGCCGTGGTCCCGGACCGCGGAGTACAGGGAGGGCCCGGCCACATACGCCGTGGCGAGCCAGGGCCGTTCGCCCTCGGTGTCGCTGTCGATGACCGGAGCGGTGTACAGGCCCTGGACGCGCTCCGCGGCCCGCACCTCCTGCCGGAACCGGCGCCGGAAATCGGGGTCGGCGGCCAGCTCGGGGCGGACCACCTTGATGGCGACGGGCCGGCCGCCGGGCGTGTGCGACAGGTACACCTTGCCCATACCGCCCTCGCCGAGGCGGTGGGTGATCCGGTATCCGGCAACGGCGGTGGGGTCTTCAGCAGTCAGAGGGGTGAGCACGGCCTCAACCTAGCCACGGTCGGTGACGTTCCCGGCGGGGATTTGACTCAGTTCGGCAACAGACGGCCGCGCACCGGTGATTCGCCGCTGACCGCCCGGCCGGGAGTATTACCGATTCCTTACCGTCCGGTCCCTCGGCGCCGAGCCGTCGGCCGGGGGCTCTTGAATGGGGGCGGAAACCGAGGGGATCGGAGGAGACGGGATGACAAAGGTGGGCCGTGCGCGGCGGGTGGCGGGCCGACCGGTCGTGCTGGCGGCGGCGTTGATCGTCCTGGCGGGGACGGGGTTCGGGCTGTACTGGTTCGAGCCGTGGACGCTGTGGGTGGACGAGACGGTTCACGAGGAACTGCCCGTGGCGGCGACAAGTCCCGCGCCGGAACGGACCGATGGGACGACGGCGTCGCCGTCCGCGCCCCCGTCCCCGGCGGCCACGCCCACCACCGTGGCCCGCGGCGAGTTCATCAGCCACGAACACGGCACCAGCGGCACCGCGCGCGTGCTGCGGCTGGCGGACGGCTCGCTGGTGCTGCGGCTGGAGGAGCTCGACACCAGCAACGGCCCGGACCTGCACGTATGGCTCACCGACGCGCCGGTGATCGAGGGCCGGGACGGCTGGCACGTCTTTGACGACGGCACCTATCTGAGCGCCGGCGCGCTCAAGGGCAACCGGGGCGACCAGAACTACCCGCTGCCCGCGGACACCGACCTCGACGACTTCACCAGCGTGAGCATCTGGTGTGCCCGCTTCAGCGTCTCCTTCGGCGCCGCGGAACTCACCCGGATCTGACGCGGCGGGCGGCCAGGGCCAGGGTGCGGCGCGCTCCCGCGACCACGGCCGCGTCCACGAAGCGGCCGTCCGGCAGGGCGAGTGCCCCGGTGTCGGACACGGCGGCCCCGACGACCTCCTCGGCCGCCGCGATTTCCGTCTCGGTCGGCAGGAACGCCTCCTCGATCACCGGCAGTTGACGCGGATGGATCGCCGCCCGGCCCAGGAAGCCAAGGGCCCGGCCGGCCGCGCAGGAGCGGGCCAGGCCCTCGGTGTCCCGCACGTCCGGGTACACCGACTGCGGCGGCGGTGCCAGGCCCGCCGCCCGTGCGGCCACCACGACCCGGCCGCGCGGCCAGGCCAGGCCGGACTCCTCGGTGATGCCCAGGTCGGCGCGCAGATCGGCCTCGCCGAGGGCGAGTCCGGCCACCGCCGGGTGGGCGGTGGCGATGGCGTAGGCGTGCTCGATCCCCGGCGCGCTCTCCAGCAGCGCGTACAGCGGCGGCGAGCCGGGCCCGGCCCAGCCCGCCACGCGCGTGACGTCCGCCGGGCCGCCGACCTTCGGCAGGCGCAGCGCGCCCAGGCCCGGCAGCGGGGCCAGCCGCCGCACCTCCCCCTCGGCGAGCGGGCCGTCCAGCGCGTTGATCCGCACATGCACCGGCACCGGGTGGCGCCGCGTCAGCAACTCGGCCGTCGCGTCCAGCGCGTACCGCTTGCGGTCCGGCGCGACCGCGTCCTCCAGGTCGACCAGGACCACATCGGCGCCCGAGCCGAGCGCCTTGGCCACCACATCGGGCCGGTCCCCGGGCACATACAGCCAGGTCAACGGCGGCCTGCCGGTCGCAGTGTCCTTTTGCTCGCTTCTCCGGCCACGCAGCGACCGTGCGGATCTCGTGGTTGCGTGCGGCTGGGCGGCCGCGTGTCCGTCGCTCACAGCGCCCCCGCCCGGCGCAGGTCCGCGATCTCCTCGTCGGTCAGGCCGAGTTCGGCCAGCACCGCGTCGGTGTCCGCGCCGTGCGGGCGGCCCGCCCAGCGGATGGCGCCGGGTGTCTCGGACAGCCGGAAGAGGACGTTCTGCATGCGCACCGTGCCCAGCTCCGGGTCCGGCACCTCGGCGATCGAGCCGAGCGCCCGGTACTGCTCGTCGGCCAGCACGTCGGTGACGTCGTACACCGGCGCGATCGCCGCCTCCGCCTTCTCGAACGCGGCCACCACCTCGTCCCGGTCGTGCCGCGCGATCCACGAACCGACGGCCTCGTCCAGCTCGTCCGCGTGCGCCGCCCGGCCGGAGCCGGTGGCGAACCACTCCTCGTCGATCACCTCCGGGTGTCCGACCAGCCGCATCACGCGCTCCGCGACGGACTGCGCGGAGGTGGAGACGGCGACCCAACGGCCGTCCGCCGTGCGATAGGTGTTGCGCGGCGCGTTGTTGGACGAGCGGTTGCCGGTGCGCGGCTGGACATAGCCGAGCTGGTCGTACCAGATGGGCTGCGGCCCCAGCACGGTGAGGATCGGCTCGATGATCGCCATGTCCACCACCTGGCCGCGCCCGGTGCGCTCCCGCCCGGCGAGCGCGGCCATCACGGCGTAGGCGGTGGACAGCGCCGCGATCGAGTCGGCCAGGCCGAACGGCGGCAGCGTCGGCGGCCCGTCCGGCTCCCCGGTGATGGCCGCGAAGCCGCTCATCGCCTCGGCCAGCGTGCCGAATCCGGGGCGCCGGGCGTACGGCCCGAGCTGGCCGAAGCCGGTCACGCGGGCCAGCACCAGCTTGGGGTTGGCCGCCGCCAGCTCGTCCGGCCCCAGGCCCCACCGCTCCAGCGTGCCGGGCCGGAAGTTCTCGATGACGACGTCCGATTCGGCGGCCATCCGCAGCAGCACCTCCCGGCCGCCGGGGGAGGACAGGTCGAGGGTGACGTTCCGCTTGTTGCGGCCGAGCAGCTTCCACCACAGCCCGACGCCGTCCTTGCTGGGGCCGTGGCCCCGGGACGGGTCGGGCTTGCGCGGGTGCTCGACCTTGATCACCTCGGCGCCGAAGTCGCCGAGCATGGTGGCCGCGAGCGGCCCGGCGAAGAGAGTCGCCAGGTCCAGCACGCGCAGGCCGTCGAGGGGTCCGGGCTGGGTCAACGTGCTTCCTGAAGGTGCGGGGAACGGGTGGCGTGCGAGGCGTGCAGGGCGTCGATCTCGGGGCGGTCCGGCATGGAGGAGGAGGCGCCGGGGCGGCCCACCGCGAGTGCCGCGGCGGCGGCGGCCCAGGCCATCGCCTCGGGCATCGGGCGGCCCTCGCCGCACGCCACCGCCAGCGCGCCGACGAACGTGTCGCCTGCGGCGGTGGTGTCAACGGCCCGCGCCGGCACCGCCGGAACGGCCACCGGCTCGACGCCGCGCGCCGCGTACAGGCTGCCCGCCTCGCCCAGGGTGATGACGACCTCCGGCACTCGCTCCAGGAACGCGGCGGCGGCCTCGCGCGGGTCGGCGTGGCCGGTGAGGGCGGCGGCCTCGTGCTCGTTGGGCACCAACAGGTCGGTGAGATCGAGCAGTTCGTCCGGCAGCGGCTGCGCGGGCGCCGGCGTCAGAATGGTGCGCACCCCGTGCGCGCGGGCGGCGCGCGCGCCGGCGAGCACGCCCTCCATGGGGAGTTCGAGCTGCATCAGCAGCGCGTCGGCGGCGGCCACGCGCTCCTCGTCGCCCGGCGCGAGCCCCGTGACGGTGGCGTTGGCGCCGGAGACGACGACGATCGAGTTCCCGCCGTCGTCGTCCACCACGATGTGCGCGATGCCGCTCGGCCCGGGAACGGTGCGCACGCCGTCCGCCGCGACCCCGGCGTCGGCGAGCGCGGCGCGCAGCCGGGGCCCGAAGTCGTCCTCGCCCACCGCGCAGATCATGCCGACCCGGCCGCCCGCGCGGGCGGCGGCGACGGCCTGGTTGGTGCCCTTGCCGCCGGGCACGGTCCGGAACGCGTGGCCGAAGACGGTCTCGCCGCGGCAGGGGGCGGTGCGGACGTAGGCGACGAGATCCATGTTGGTGGAGCCGAGGACCGTGATGGCCGTGGTGCGGCTGGTCATGCGGATGCCTCCCGGGTGAGCGTGGCGAGTGCGTCGAAGCCGATGCCGTCGAAGCCGGCGACCGAGGTCGCGAGCCGGTTCTTCAGGGGCGCGGTCCACCGGGACGGGATCGCCTCGGGGGAGCCCGCCAGCAGCCCGGCCAGCGAACCGGCCGTCGCGCCGTTGGAGTCGGTGTCCCAGCCGCCGGACACCGCCCGGCAGATGGAGCCGGTGAAGTCGCCGTCGGCGTGCGTCAGCGCGGCGGCCAGCAGCGCCGCGTTCGGCAGGACGTGGACCCAGTGGTGGTCGCCGTAGCGGGCGTGCAGCCGGTCCACGACGGCGTCGAAGGCCGCCGGGCCGCCGGGCGTCTCGTTCGCCGCGTCGATGCCGAAGCGGACGGCGGCGGCCAGCCGGGAGCCGGGCGGGACGACGGCGAGCCCGGCGCGCAGGCAGGCGTGCACGTCGCCCGTGCCGCCGGCCGCCACGGCGATCGCGGCGGCGGCGAACATGGCGCCGTGGACACCGTTCGCCGTGTGGCTCAACACCGCGTCGCGATGGGCGAGTTCGGCGGCGGTGGCCGGGTCGCCGGGGTGGGTCCAGCCGAAGACGTCGGCGCGGATCTGGGCGCCGATCCACTCCCGGAACGGGTTGCGGAACGAGGCCGTCAGCGGCGGCTCGATCCCGGCCAGCAGATTGCGGTAGGCGACGCGTTCGGCGGTGAACGTGCGGCCCGCGGGCAGCTCGTCCAGCCAGAGCGCGGCGACGTCCGCGGTGGTGAAGCCGGTCCCGTGACGGGCCAGGAGCAGCAGCCCGAGCAGCGGGTAGTTGAGGTCGTCGTCCTCCGGCGCGCCGTCGATGGTCTCGGCGAGCGAGGTGGGCCGGGAGCGGCGGTTCCACGGGTGCGCGGCGGCGATCTCCGGGTCCAGGCCCACCTCGGTGAACCAGGTGTCCAGCGGCCAGTTCCCCACCGAACGGGCCAGCGCGCGGATCCCCGCCAGCGTGACCTTCTCCACCGGCTTGCCGAGCACACAGCCGGCGGCCCGGCCCAGCCAGCCGGCGTGCAGCTGCGCCACCGGCGCGGCGCCGGCGGGGCGGGCGGCCGGCCAGTCGGGGCAGGCGGCCCGGATCGCGGCCAGCTCCGTCGGTTCGCGGTCGGCCAACGGCGAGGGCAGCGCGGCCAGTTCGTCCAGGAGTCGGCCGGCCAGCGCGCGCAGCGCCGGGTCGGCGGGGCCGGGCGAGGCGCCGGCCCGCTCCGGCGCGAGGTGACCGCCCGCCGCCACCCAGCGCTCCCGGATCGCGGTGGCGTCCCGCCCGTCCTCGGCCGCCTGGCGCAGCTCGTGCCCGACCAGGTCCTCGGGCTGCACCCAGGTCAGCCGCAGCGGTAGTGCCACAGTCTCGGCGCCGGTCATGAGACCCCCGCGATGGCGCCGAACAACGCCTCGTGCGCGCGGCGGCGTTCGAGGTCCAGCGCGAACACCTCGCGGGCGACCGCCGCCAGCGCCGCCGCCGGGGCGTGCAGATCCATCCGGCTGGCGCGGGCGACCTCGGTGCTCCACTCCTTGGGCACCGCGCCCTCGCCGTGCAGCGCGCCCACCAGGGCGCCGCTCATCGTCGCGATGGAGTCGCAGTCCCGGCCGTAGTTGACCGCGCCCAGCACCGTGTGGCGGAAGTCGCCGCGCCCGACCAGCAGCATGCCCAGCGCGATCGGCAGCTCCTCGATGGCGTGCAGCCGGGACGGGCGGCGGGCGCCCAGCGACGGCGCCCGGTACTCGGGGCCCACGGTGTCGAACGGCGCCACCGCCTCGCGCAGCGGGGTCAGCGCGTTCTCGAAGTCGTCGTAGCGCGCGGCGACTTCGCAGACGGCGTCGATCGCCGAGCGCGTGCCGTCCTTGGCCAGCGCCAGCGCGTCCTCCACGATCGAGGCGGGCGTGGCGCCCGGCTTGCAGGCGGCGGCCACCGCCGCGGCGAACACCCCGGCCGCCTCGCGTCCGTAACTGGACTGGTGGGCACCGGCGATGTCCAGCGCCTCCGCGTAGGCCCCGGCCGGATTGCCCGCGTTGACCAGGCCGACCGGCGCCATGTACATCGCGGCGCCGCAGTTGACGATGTTGCCCACGCCCGCCTCGCGCGGGTCCACGTGCCCGTAGTGGATGCGCGCCACGATCCACTTCTCCGCCAGGAAGATCCGCTGCAACGGCAGGGCCTCGGCGCCCAGTTCGGGGATCCAGCGCGGGGTGCCGATCAGGTCCGGCACCAGGTGGTCGGCGACGGCGTACGCGTCGAGGTGGTCGCGCACCTTCTGGTAGACCCGGATCAGGGCGTGGGTCATCAGGGTGTCGTCGGTGACGTGCCCGTCACCCTTGTGATACGGCGCGATGGGCCGGGCGGTGCGCCACTGGTCGCCGTGGAACGGCTCGACGATGCCCTGGACGCGCCCGCCGTGGCGCTCGGCGATCGCCTGCGGCGACCAGCCCTCCACCGGGCCGCCGAGGGCGTCGCCGACGGCCGCGCCGACCAGGGCGCCGGTAGTGCGGTCTTCCAGGGAGGTGGGCAGCGAAGTCGGCGTGCTCATGCAAGAGGTCCTTCCGAGGGAGCCGTGAGGGGGGTCGCGGTGAGCTGCTCGGCCAGTTCGACGAGGTCGGTGCCGGCCAGCCGCGGCAGCGCGCAGCCCGCCAGCGTCCGGCAGGCGTCGCGCCACGAGGCGGGCAGGGCGTCGGCGCCGCCGACCACTCCGGTCAGCGCGCCGGCCAGGGCCGGCGCGGAGTCGGCGACCCGGGACAGACAGGCCGCCGTGGGCACCGCCTCGGCGACGGCCCCGGCGGCGGCGGTGGCCACGGCGAGCGCGACGGGAACGGTCTCGGCCGCCGCGATGCCGTAGCTGTAGACGTGGTCGACGATCTCGTGCTCCAGCACGGGCACCAGCGCGAACGCGTTCCCCGGCAGGCCCGGCCGGGCGGCCACCGCCGCCCGGCCCAGCTCGACGGCGTGCAGCGCGTTGCGCATGATCTCCGTGCCCTCCGGGAGCTGGTCCAGGGCGGCGTCGACACAGGCGTCGACGGGCGCGCCGGCGAGCCCGACGGCGATCGCCGCGGCCATGGCGCGCGCGCCGTGCACCCCGTCGCCGTCCTGGGTGTACCGGGCGTCGAACTCGGCGAGGTCGGCCGCCGCCGCCGGATCGCCCGGGTGGACGACGGCCAGCACCGCCGCCCGCACACAGGCCGCGTCGTCGAAGTAGTGCGGGTTGTCGTGGCCGGTGGCCGGGGGCCGCAGCCCGGCCGCGAGATTGCCCAGCCCGGCCCGCACGGAGATGCGGGCCCGCAGCGGGATCTGGGCCGACTCGATCTCGTCGGCGCGCTCGGCCGCGGCGGCGACCTCGTCGGCCAGCGAGTTCCAGGCGAGCGCGAGCGCGGAGCGCACCCGCTGCCCGGCCGGCAGGTCGCTGTCGCCCGAGGCGGTCGCGGAGAGCACCGACCGCGCGGTGAACGCGGCCCACTCGGCGTCGTCGGACGGGCCCAGCCGCAGCGGCTCCGGCGGCTGGTTGAGCGCTATGGGCACGGGCAGCGTGGTGGTCGCGTTCTGCTCGGCGAACGTGTCCAGTTCGCGGGTCAGCCGCCGCGTCCAGTCCGGCATCCGCGCGGCCCGGTGCCGCCCGGACGGCCAGCCGGCCGCGTCGCCCGCGGCGATGCCCAGCAGCAGGCCCTCGACCCGGCGCGGCCCGACGGCCGGGGCGGGCCCGGCTGGCGCGGCCGTTTCGGTGAATGTCCGCACCGTCATGCGACGGCTCCCTCGTGATCGTCGGGTGTCGGCGTGAGCCGGTCGGCGACCTCCAGGATGTGCCGTCCGGCCATCGACGGCAGGCAGCTTCCCCGCACCGGGCCGATGGCCTTCGCCCACTCGGCGGGGATCGCGCCCTCGCCGCGCAGCGCGCCGGCCAGCGCCCCGGCCACGGCCGCGGTGGTGTCCGCGTCCCGGCCCATGTTCACGGCCAGCGGCACCGCCTCGGCGAAGTCGCCCCGGGCGGCGACGAACGCGCCGAACGCCAGCCCCACCGCCTCCGGCGCCAGGTCCGTCCACGGATAGCCGCCGATGACCGTGGCGGAGCGCACGGTCCGTTCCATGGACAGCCGCGTGGCGTTCGGGTCGCGCCGCGCGCGGCGGCCGGCTGACACCGCGCGGTGCAGCGAACGCGCCGTCCAGGAGTCCTCGGGTACCACCGACAGCGCGGCCTGCACCACCACATCCGGGTTGTGCGTCACCATCGCGGCGGCCACCCCGGCGGCCACGGCCTGCCCGCCGTAGATGCCCTCCCCGTCGTGCGAGACGGTCCCGTCGATCGACACCAGCCGCGCCGCCTCGGCCGGCCGGCCCGCCGCGTACACGCCGAACGGCGCGGCCCGCATCGCGAGCCCGTCGCTCCACGCGTGCCGGTGCTGCGCCGAGATGGGCGCCGCCAGCCCCCGGCGCAGGTTCTCCAGGGTGCCGCGCTCGCTGAACCCCGCGCCCCGGAACGGGCCCTCGTCCCGGTCCGCGATCCACTGGTGCCAGGCCGACTCCACATCGCCGACGGTGAGCGCGGAGCCGTGCTCCGCGAGCAGCAGCCCCGAGAAGATCGCGTACTCGGTGTCGTCCGTGCCGGCCGGCTCGTCCGACACGAAGCCCTCGATGCGGCCCCATCGCTCCCGGATCTGCGACGGCTTCAGGTTCTCCGCCGGCGCGCCGAGCGCGTCGCCGACGGCCAGGCCCAGCATCGCGCCCCGGGCCCGGTCACGCGGCACGATCGCGGCCGGCGGCCCCGGGCGCGGCACCGTCTTCAGGCGGCGCGGCCGGAGCGCGCCGTCCGCCTCGCAGGGCGGGGTGGACTGGGGTGTCGCGTCGGGGTCGAGGCTGACACTCATGGTGTGTAGGCGCTCATTTCTGTCGGTGGTGCCGCGGTGTCGGTCCCGCGGTCGTCATCGGTCGTCGCGGCGGAGCGGGCCGCCGAACGGGTGCGGGGGGTTCGTCCCGGTTCCTCAGCGTTGGTACCGGTCCAGGATCCGGTTGCCGTCGTCGGTGAGCCTGTCGCGCAGCTCGGCCACGTCATAGGCGCCGTTGTAGTACTCCTGGAAGGCCGGTCCGGCGATCTTGTCCTTCCATTCGGGGTAGCCGCGGACCCCGAGGACCGGGGAGGGCCGCAGCCGGGCGGCCAGTTCGACGCCGGTGAGCCAGCCGAGGTCGGGCGTGTTGAGCGCCGGGTCGGCCAGCGCCGTCTCGCTGGTGGGCAGCATCCAGTCGCCGCGCGCCAGGTCGACCGCGTGGTCCGCCCGGGTGAGGAACGCGATGAAGTCGGCCGCCGCCTGCTGATGGTCGCTGTCCTCGGCCACCGACAGCGTCTGCGGCGCGACGCCCTGGACGAGCCCGTCCGGGCCGCCGCCCGACGGCATGGGCAGCACGCTCCACTCGAAGCCGTCCGGCGCCTGCTGCTGCACCTGCTGGCGGAAGGAGAAGTTGAGCGGGAGCATCGCGTAGCGCTCGGCGAAGAAGCCCGGCAGGGTGTCGGACCCCGACATGCCGAGGCTGCTGCGCGGCGCGGTGCCGTCCTCGTTGACCTGCCGGTGGATCAGCTCGGCGACCGCCGAGTCCGCCTCGTCGTACCGGATGACGTTCTCGCCGTCCTCGCGGTAGAAGATCTGGCCGCCGGTGGACAGCGACAGGTTCACCGACTGGCTGACCGGCTCCTTCATGGACCAGGCCACGCCGTAGGTGTCGGTGTCGTCGTCGCCGTCGGTGTCCCGGGTCAGCGTCTCGCAGACCCGCTCGAACTCCGCCCAGGTCCACGGGTCCTCGGGGGTCGGGACGCGCACCCCGGACTCCTGGAGCAGCTCGGTGTTGGCGATGAGGACCCGGGGCTCCTGGAGGAACGGCACCCCGTAGATCCCGCCGTTGTACGTCGTGGTCTCCCAGGACTGCTCGGGGATGTCGGCGAGCAGCGAGTCGGGCAGCAGCCCGGTGAGGTCGGCGAGGTAGCCGCCGTTCGCGAAGTCGGTGAGGTCGGAGGCGTCGTTGTGGATGATGTCCGGCGCCTCGCCGCCCATGAACGAGGTCAGGAGCTGGTCGTGGATGTTGTCCCAGGTGCCCTGGACATAGCGGACCTGGACATCCGGGTGCTCCTCGTTCCACTGGTCGACCAGCGCCTTGTTGGCGTCGATCGACTCCGCCTGCCAGGCCAGGCTCAGATAGTCCAGGGTGACCGTGCCGTCGTCCGCGCCGTCGCCGCCGCACGCGGCGGTGCCGGCCAGCAGGACCAGCGAGGCGGCGAGCGCCACCGGCGCCCGGTGCGTTCCGCGCATCACGCCTTCACCGCCCCGGCGAGCATGCCGCCGACCAGCTTGCGCTGGAGCAGGGCGAAGAACAGCAGGCTGGGCAGGGTGGCCAGGAAGGACGCGGCGGCCAGCGGGCCGAGGTCCGCGACGCCCTCGGCTCCGACGAAGTGGGTGAGGATCACGGACATCGTCTGCCTCTCCGGGGACTTGAGGAGGACCAGGGCGAAGAAGAACTCGTTCCAGGCGGTGACGAACGAGAACATCAGCGTCGCCACCAGGCCGGGCGCCAGCAGCGGCAGGACGACGCCGGTCAGCGTGCGGAAACGGCTCGCGCCGTCCACCGCGGCGGCCTCCTCCAGGGAGATCGGCACCGCCCGGACATAGCCCTGGAGCATCCACAGCGAGAAGGGCAGGTTCCACACGACGTAGACGAGGATCAGGCCCGGCAGCGCGTTGATCAGGTGCAGGCTCCGCAGCACCAGGAACAGCGGGATGATGATCAGCACCAGCGGGAACATCTGGCTGACCAGGATCCAGGCGTTCCCGGCCCGGCTCACCCGCGACCGGTGGCGCACCATGACATACGCGGCGGGCACGGCCAGGGACACGGCTATCAGCGAGGCGCTGCCGGCGACTATCAGGCTGTTGAACGCGGAGCGCAGCAGCGGCTGGGCGTCGAACGCGTCGCGGTAGTTCTGCAGGGACGGCTCGCGCGGGATCCACGTCGGATCGATCGAGCCCAGCTCCTGCGGCGACTTCAGCGACGTGGACACCAGCCACAGCAGCGGGAAGGCCAGGAAGACCAGGTAGCAGACGAGGGCGGCGTACTGGCCGGTGCGGCCGGCGGCGCGCAGTGCCCGCCTTCTGCCCGGCCGGACCGCGGGCGGGGATGCGCTCACTGGTCGTCCTCCTTCAGTCGGTTGCGCAGGAACACGGCGAGCAGCACGGATATGACGGCGACCATCACCAGGCCCATCGCCGCCGCGTAGCCGAACTGGCCGTACTTGAACGCCTCCTCGTAGGCGAAGAGCATCGGCAGCCGGGTCTCGTTGCCCGGGCCGCCGCCGGTGAGGACGTACACCAGGCCGAAGGAATTGAAGTTCCAGATGAAGTTGAGCGCGGTGATCGCCAGGACCACCGGGCGCAGCGCCGGCCAGGTCACGGTGGTGAAGCGGCGCCAGATCCCGGCGCCGTCGAGCTGGGCGGCCTCGCGCAGCTCGACCGGCACGTTCTGGAGGCCGGCCAGCAGGACCACGGTCGTCTGCGGCATGCCCGCCCAGACGCCGACGACGATCACCGCGGGCAGCGCGAGGGACAGGCTGGTCAGCCAGTCGACGTTCTCGTCGATCAGGTGGAACTGGGACAGCGTCTTGTTGAGGATGCCGGCGTCCTGGTGGTAGACGAGACGCCACATGACGCCCACGACGACCTCGGGCATCGCCCAGGGGACCAGCGCGAGGGTCCGGGCCAGCCAGCGGAAGCGCAGGTTCTGGTTGAGCAGGAGCGCGAGCCCCAGCGACAGCGCGAACTGGAGCGCGGTGACGCACACGGCCCAGACGAGGCCGATGCGGAAGGACTCCCAGAACAGCGAGTCGTGGCGCAGGTCCGTGAAGTTGAGCACGCCGACGAACTGGGTGGGGGAGGTGCGGCCGGCCTGGGAGTCGGTGAAGGCCAGGGACGCGCCGTAGAGCAGGGGGACGACGCTCAGCACCAGGATGGGGATGAGCGCGGGAAGCAGCAGGAACCACGCCCCCCGGTCCAGGCCCAGCGCCTGTTTGCGGCGCTGGGGCGTTCGGGGCGGGGCGGTGCCGCGGCTGCCCGGGACGGCTCTGTCCCGGGGGGCGGTGAGACTCATGCGGACCTCGCGCTTCGGGGGTCGGTCGCCGGCGCGGTGGAGCCGCGCACGACGAGGCGGGGAGGGGCGGTGGTGGTGCGGGGAGCGGAACCGGGCTCGGCCGCGTTCTCCAGCCGGTCGAGCAGCAGCTCGGCGGCGCGCCGGCCGCGTTCGGAGGAGCCGAGGTCGACGCTGGTCAGCGGCGGCCAGCCGGCCTGGGCGAGGGCGCTGTCGTCCATGCCGGCGACGGCGACGTCCTCGGGGATGCGCAGGCCGCGCGCGAGCAGGGTGTGGGCGGCGCCCAGCGCGAGCTGGTCGTTGGCGCAGAAGACGGCGTCCGGCGCCTCGGTCAGCAGCCGCCGGGCCGCGGCGGCGCCGGAGTCGATGTCGAAGTCGGTGTGCACGACGAGGCGTTCGTCGTAGGTGAGGCCGCACTCGGCGAGCGCGGTGCGGTAGCCCTCGTCCCGGTTGTGCCCGGGGACCGTGTCGGAGGGGCCGTTGATGAACGCGATGCGGCGGCGGCCCGTCGCGTGCAGATGGCGGACGGCGATGGCGGCGCCGGCGACCGAGTCGGCGCGGACGCTGTCCACCGGCACGCCGGGCGGCAGCGAGCCGATGACCACGACCGGGCCGGCGGCGGTGATCAGGGTTTCGATGTGCTCGTCGGTGATGCGGATGGGGCAGATGATCAGCCCGTCGCTGGTGCGGTCCCCGAGGCTGCGCAGCACCGCGAGCTCGTCCTCGGCGACCGCGTCGGTGGAGTGCAGGAGCAGCCGGTAGCCGGCGGCCTTGGTGACAGCCTGGATCGCGCGGACCATCGCCACGTACACCGGGTTGCCGATGTCCGGCATCGCGAAGGTCAACTGCCGGGTCCGGCCGCCCTTGAGGGAACGGGCCACCGCGTTCGGCACATAGCCGAGCTCGGCGGCGGCGCGCCGGACGCGCTCGGTGGTGTCGCGGCGCGCGCCCTGGCCGTTGAGGACCCGGGAGACGGAGGCTATGGAGACGCCCGCGCGGGCGGCGATCGACACGATGGTCGGTTGTCCACCGTTCGGCATCCCAATTGCCCCTTATCCTCACCAGTGTTCGGGTTGCTGTAAACGTTTCCAGCCACTGGAATCGTTTACAGATGTTGCGGCTATATTTCCCGCGCCGTCAAGGGGAAGGTCAGCGGATCCGCGTATCGGGTGGATAACGGGTGAACTTTGACGGGCCGTGGGGCGGCCCGGGCGTGGCCGAAAACCGGCGGCGGCTCCGGGGACCGGAAGCCGCCGCCGGGGCCGCCGAGGCGGCGCGGATCCTGGACGCGCGAGTGGTGGTGCCCCTGCACTTCGAGCAGTGGGCGCGTTTCAGCCAGGGGCGCGAGACGCTGGTCGACGCCTTCGCCCGGGCCGGCCTCGGCGACCGGCTGCGGCTGCCCGGGCCGGGCGAGGAGATCGAGGTCTGACGAGGGGCGGCACGACGACGCCCCGGGGCCGGTGGGAGGGCGGCCGCGGGGCGTCGGACGTCAGCGCGTCAGGGCGTCAGGAGACCGAGTTGTTGTACGCCTCGATCATGGCCTCAAGCTCGGCCATCTCCGTGTCGTTGAAGCCGCCGGTCGCCGCGTTGCGGTACGTCTCCGTGGTGCCGTCGGACCAGACGACATCCATCGAGGTGCCGTCCACGGTCACGGTGGCCTCCATGGCGGTCCACTCGCTGATGCCGTAATTCTCGCAGCTGTCGAGCGTCAGGATGCCGCCGGTGATGCTCCCGTAGCAGATGTCGCCCTCGGGCTCGAAGTCCTCCCAGAAGGTGACTTCGCCGGCGGTGATCTCCAGGTTGGAGGTCGACGAGGTGGTGTCGACGTACCAGTCGCCCTCCACCTCCTCGGTCGTCGGGGCCGCGCCGCCGCCGCCCGTGGCGCCACCCGTGTCACCGCCGGCGTCGGGTCCGGTGTCGGGTTCGGTGTCGCCTCCGGTGTCGCCGCCGGTGTCCGCGCCCTCGGTCTCGCCTCCGGTGTCGCCTCCCGTCTCACCGCCGGTCTCGCCCCCGGTGGTCTCCTCCTGACCCCCGCTGCCGCCGTCGAAGGGCGAGCCCTCGTCGTCGCTGTTGCAGCCCGTGAGCGCCAGGGCCGTCGCCGTGGCGATGACGGGCAGGGCGAGTCGTATTGACCTACGCATGAATTCCCCTCGTGCTGATGTGCTTAGGATCGGCAGATTATCGTGACGATCGGCGCCTCAGGCAAAGTGTTACCAAGCGATCGCAATTGCCGCCGGACCGATACGTTCGACGGGCAATCACCAATTGACGTCCGCCGACGCGGAGTCGGGCCCGGCGCCCGTTCGCGACCGCGCAGAGTCCCGCCGTACGTCGCTCACCTGCGCCGATGCGTTCCCGGGCCCCGGGCCCGGGACGCCACGACGCCCACGGCGCGCCCCTGTCGGCTCCCCCTGGGTCGATCACGAAGAGTGCCATTGAATGGGACGCCCTGTCCATGATTGGCCCCTCACTCCGGGACCGGTCCCCGGCCCAACGTGCCGTCTCCGCCGCCGAAATAGTCAACGCCGGTATTTGTGCGGTCACTTCGTGGCATCCATGCGAGCATGCCCACCGGATGAACACACCGCGTGAAGGGATGGTGGGCATGACGCTTCCCCGGGACCTGGCATCCCGCGCCATGGCATTGGGACTCGCGGCCCACGTCGTCGAGGTCGGAGGCTCGTCGGTACAGAGCGCGCTACTCGGCGAAAACGCGTCGGTGACGTTCACCGACGGCCCCCTCACGGAGACGGCCCCCGGGCTGTTCGGCCTGACCGCCCCCGGACTGGTGATCAACGGGCGCGTGTGGGGCGCCACTCAGGTGGGGTGGGATGACGTCGACGCGTGGCGGGAACTGGGGTACCGGCGCCCTCCGGATGTGTCGATGAACGACGCCGAGGCCGCCGCGCTGGGCGAATGGCTGCTCCGGGGGGAACGGCGGCCGAGCAGCCTGCTCTACGCCGGGCTGGGCACGGGCCTGGGCGGCGCGATGATCAGCGACGGGGAGATCGTGCCCGTCGACCTCAGCCATCAACGCGGCTACGGCGACGCCGTCTGCGACGGCTGCGGCGCGGGGTGTCTGAATGCGCAGATCGGGGGGCAGTATTTGCCGCGTTTCCTGGGGGAGGGGGACAAGCGGCGGGTGGTGGGGCTGCTCGCCACCGGGATCAGGCGCGCCGGGGTCCCGGCGGGGACGGTCGTCGTTCTCGCGGGGGGACTGGTGCGGCGTTCCCATCCGGAGCTTCTTCCTGCGCTGCGCGGGCGGCTGCGGGGGGTCTTCCCCGTGGAGGGCTCGGCGGCGCCGGACGCGGCGAAGTCCGCCGCCTATGTCGGCGTGTTCGACCGGCTGGCGGCAACTGCGGGGCAGTGACGCAGCGTCGTGTGCGTCGCTGCGGGGTGTGGGGGTGTGGGGGGTGG